>NZ_JBQPOM010000056.1:0-41182 GCF_052220145.1 Vagococcus sp. WN89Y
CGATCTGCTCAACAACGGCTATTTTAAAGGATAGAGGATAATCGCGTTGGGTGCGTTTGAACTCAGTCATCATCACGTTCTCCGGGTTTGAGTCAGGAATGTGTCAACGCTATTCAGGACGGGTCAAACTAAATAAAAAAGGCGCTTAATTAAGCGCCTTTTTTACCGGGCAACGACTACTTCGTGACGTCCGCACCGAACCATTTTTCCGACAGCGCCTTCATGGTGCCGTCTTTCTGCATCTCGTCGATAGCCGCATCAATGGCTTTTAGCAGATCTTCGTTGCCTTTACGCACCGCAACACCCGCTTCCTGGCGCGAGAACGCATCACCGGCAACCGCCAGCGTATCTTTCGTTTTCTTCACCAGATCCAGCGCCGCCAGTCGGTCTACCAGAATCGCATCAATACGCCCTACGCGCAGATCCTGGTATTTGGTCGGGTCATCATCATAGGTGCGGATATCGACACCCTGAACGTTCTGGCGCAACCACTCTTCGTAGTTAGTCCCCAGGCCGACGCCCACTTTTTTGCCTTTCAGATCGGCGGCTGACTTGATGCCAGTTTCGTTACCTTTTTTCACCAGCGCCTGGATACCGGAGACGGTATAAGGCGTGGAGAAGTCATACTTTTTCTTCCGTTCATCGGAGATGGTTACCTGGTTGATAACCACGTCGATACGCTTTGAATCCAGCGAAGCCAGCATGCCGTCCCATTTGGTGGGTTTCAGCGATGCTTTCACGCCCAGATGCTTCGCCAGCGCTTCGGCGAACTCAACTTCAAAACCAGTCAGCTTGCCATCGTCGCCCTGATAACTGAACGGCGGATAGGTGCCTTCCAGCCCCACCAGCAGCGAGCCACGCTCTTTGACTTTATTCAGCAGGTTTTCAGCGGCAAACGTCTTCACGCTCATGCCTGCGACCAGCGCAACGGCCATAACACCCATCAACGCCTGACGTCCTAAAAGTGCTAGTTTCATAGTTACCCCGATTAAGAATTTTTTTTGTAGTGTAGTGTGCCTGACGCTAAGTACAAGCACGACGCGGCTACATGTTATTCTTTTTTAATATATATCAGATGTTGCGCCGACAGCGATTTTTTGCACTGAAGCAAAACGCATCTGCGCTTTGAACTGCGCATATTTGCGCAACGCAATCCGATAATTATTGGTGCTGGTCGCAGGTAACCAGGGTTCAAGATTTTCATCAAGGAACCCTTCTTCCAGCAATTGACGGGAAATATTCAACGTACTGAGGTGATTACCCAGACGGCGCAAGCGGACAACATACTCGCGCACCGTGCCGTGGCTCATCTCGGTCTGTTCGAAAAGATATTGTTTAAAACCGATGATATCAAAGAAATCGCTCTGCTCTTTGCAGTGCAGATCGCCGCAAAAACGGCAGAGTGCAACCCATTCCTTTTGTTCCTGTTGCCAGGCCGCTTCATCCAGCAGTGTATCCAGGCGCGAAATCGCGATTTTGTTGACGATTTCGCCCCGGCGTACCAGCGTGATGCGATCAAGCAGCTTATGGCAGTGAGCACAATGCGTCTGGCTGTGTTTAAAGTCTTTAAGATAGCGGCTTAGAGGCCGTCTTTTAGGTTGTTGCACCGTCATGATAACTCCTGGTTGTCAATGCGTTGTACGGCATTTTTTCAGGAGGCGATGCAATATCCCCAACCTATAACTTACCCAGCTTAGTACGTAAGCGCTTAATAGCCTGGCTATGGAGCTGACTTACCCGTGATTCCCCTACTTCCAGGACGGCGCCAATCTCTTTAAGATTGAGTTCTTCCTGATAATAAAGCGTTAATACAAGTTGTTCGCGCTCCGGGAGTGATTCAATAGCTTCCATCACCCGGTGACGTAAATTCCCTTCCATTAACTGATATAACGGGTTTTCCTGTTGATGGTCTTCCGTCACAAGCTCAATACTGTCGCCATGCTCTTCCCGCCATTCGTCATAGGAGAAAAGCTGACTATTATTTGTATCAAGCAACATCTGACGGTATTCCTCGACAGGAATTCCAAGACGCTGCGCCACTTCTGTTTCCGACGCGTTACGTCCCAGCTCTTGCTCCAGTTGCCCCATGGCCTGCGCCACTTCGCGGGCATTACGCCGGACGCTGCGCGGCACCCAGTCACGGCTGCGCAATTCGTCCAGCATTGCCCCACGAATACGCTGCACTGCGTAAGTGGTAAATGCCGTTCCTTGCAGAGCGTCGTATCGATCTACTGCATTCAGTAGACCAATTCCGCCCGCCTGTAGCAGGTCGTCCAGTTCCACACTCGCCGGCAAACGCACCTGCAGGCGCAATGCTTCGTGACGCACCAGAGGTACATAACGCTGCCACAGCGAGTGTTTATCCATTACACCTTCAGCGGTATAGAGTGAATTCACGATAAACAGCCCTGCGTTAATTGAGTTATCGGCATGATTATCCGATTCTGGAGGGCTTTTAATCGGATGAATAGTGGGTGAAATGATGGGTTATTTATACAAATAGAAATGCGTTTACTCAGGAAAAACGGATCATTGCTTTTAAAATGAACAATTTGCTTTCATTTATGCATATGTTTCTGCGCTTATTTATTACATATTAAACAGTCACTGCGAAATGTATCTTTAAAAAAAGCGCTAAAGCATAGCCTAATTCCGGAATTAAGCCGGACAATAACTTGTAAAATCACTTGTATAACTCACTTTGTTGCTGTTGCGTCAGTAATGTTGTTCATATTTACGCATTCAGCAGAAATATTCAGGCAAAATTTAATGAATATCCTGGTTACCGCGATCGGCTCTATGTCGGCGGAAGTCGTGATTAAGCAACTCCAGTATGCCGGGCATCGCGTTTACGGATGCGATATTCACCCTGCTCGTTGGTTATTTACCTCGCGCCTGGTTGACGGTTTCGCGCAGATTCCACGGGCTGTTGACCAGCAGGCGTGGATAGAGGCGATTGTCTCACAGTGTGAGCAACATCATATTGCGTGGGTCATTCCACTGACCGATGTCGAAGTCGATCTGCTGTCGCTATACCGCGACCGCCTGCCAACAGGGACTCAGGCTGCCATTATGCCTGCCGGGGCGGCCGTATTATGCCGTGATAAATATGCCTGGGCGGCAAAACTTGGCAAAAATCCCGCCATTAAAACGCTTGCTGGCTGCACATTGAGTGACTGGCGTGCTGATGGAGCCGTTTTCCCGGCCATTTTAAAACCGTGTCGTGGTCGCAGTAGCGAAGGTTTACGCCACATTCACTGTGCGCAAGAGCTTGAAGAAGCACGCACCCGGCTCAATGGCGACGAGTGGATTGTGCAGCCGAAGGTGGCGGGCGATATCTTTACTGTCGATGTCGTTTACCAGGCATCTGGCGATTTATGCGCTGCCGTTGCACGAAAAGAGCTTATCCGTACCAGTAACGGGGCCGGAATTTCGGTTGAAATGATCCCCGATACGTTATTGCTTGATACTGCGCGCCTTATCGCGCGGGAAACTGGCGCTAACGGCTGCTTCAATATGGAATTTATTGGTAATCAGGATGGCTATTTTTTGATGGACATTAACCCGCGCTTTTCGGCGGGGGTCGAGTTTTCCGTTAAAGCAGGTTATGACATGGTGAATAACCATCTCGCCTGTTTCAGCACTCAGGCAATCGATGCACAGCAAGTTTACCAGACGGCATTTTATACCCGTCATTACGTTGCAGAATAATCACACCAGGACAATACGATGAGCGAAGCTTCAAAGCCGGAAATGCTGACTACCGTCGCTGACTGGGATAGCAAGTGGCCGGACATTTTTGATCATTACCAAAACGATCCCCGCCATGCGCATTATGTTAATGCGGTTCGCCGCCGCGACGAGCAGCGAATTCTGGAGATTGCCGCAGGCAGCTTTCGAGATATTGCCTGGTTAAATGATAAAGGCCTCGACGGTTACGGTATCGATTTCTCCCCGGAAGCGGTGACACGCGCGCGAAACTTTTATCCGCTTCAGGCTGAAAATTATTCCGTACAGGATGCTTTCAATATTGGCTTTGCGGATAACTTTTTTGATTTGTCCTTCCACAATGGTTTCTGGGGATTATTTAGCGACGCAGATATCAAAAAAATGGCGATCGAGCAGGCGCGGGTCACGCGTAAGAGAATGATTGTCACCGTGCATAACGCTCACAATATTGGCTTCGCTAATTATTTTAAAAGTATGCAGGAAACCGACCCGCTGTTTAATATTCGCTTTTTTACGGTCGATGAAATTCAGTCGTATCTGGCAACTGTTTGCCGCTCCGTCACGGTTATTCCGGTCGGCAAGGGTAAAAAGACGCATGAGGATTGGCTTATTCGCAAAGGTTTACATCATCCGGCATTGATCAATTCGATGTTTAAATTCTCCGGCATGAAATACCTCGCACGAAGCGAGCGTTTACTGTGTATTGGCGAGTTATAACGCCATAATAACAATAACGAAAGAGGCTTAGCACATGTGCTAAGCCTTTTTTTATTATGCAACGTGCCGTGCGTCTGCAGTCGGGCTGTCCGTTTTAGCAGCGTAACGACGAATAACGTCGATAATACGCATCTGCTCCTCTTCACCCAAATCCGGGTAAATCGGCAGGCAGAGAATTCTTTCTGCCAGTTGATTTGCCACAGGTAAATGTTCCGGTCGCGCCGAAGGTAAATGCCGGTACATAGAAAACGAGCTGATAAGCGGATAGAAATAACGCCTCGAATAAATATTTTCTTCTTTCAGCGCTTCATAGAGCGCATCACGCGAGAGCGGGTATGCGTCATCGAGTAATACCGGATAATAAGCATGGTTCCACTCAAAGTGTGCCGTCTCTGAATAGAAGGTGATCCCGGTAATATTATTCAGGTGAGTGCAATAGCGTTCATAAATTGTACGGCGCGCAGCCAGCGCACCATCAATATGCTGTAGCTGTAATAAACCGAAAGCGGCCTGCACTTCGTTCATTTTAGCGTTAATGCCTGGTGCAATCACCGTAGTTTCATCGGCGAAACCGAAGTTTTTCAAATAATCGATACGCTGTTTGGTCCGCGCATCCGGGCAAATAATCGCCCCACCTTCGATGGTGTTAAATACTTTTGTTGCATGGAAGCTGAGAATCGACAAATCACCGCAGTTCAGAATACTGCTGCCGTTCTGCTTCACGCCAAATGCATGCGCCGCATCGTAAATCACTTTCAGGCCGTAGGTATCAGCAATGCGCTGGATTTTATCGACATCACACGGAATACCGTAGCAATGTACCGGCATGATGGCGCTGGTGTTTTCGGTGATCAGTGCTTCAATACTGGCCGGGTCCATATTAAAGGTGTGCGGGTCGATATCGGCAAAGACCGGCGTCAGGCCATTCCACAGCAGGCTGTGAGAGGTTGCAACAAAGGAATACGGTGTGGTGATTACCTCGCCTTTCAGCCGCAATGTCTGAAACGCAGTCAACAGTGCCATGGTGCCGTTAGAAAACAGAGAAAGATGCTTTACACCGAGGTACTCCGCCAGCGCCTGCTCAAGCTGCGCATGGAAGGGACCAGCATTGGTCAGATACTTGTTCTGCCAGATCTGCTCCAGGTACGGAACAAACTCTTCCAGCGGGGGAAGCAACGGGCTTGTGACGTAGATATTTTTCATCGTGCACCTCGAGTGCGGCACTGTAAACAACCGATCCGCAGACCGGCGAGAGTATTAAAGAAACGACACCGTTTTTTCCTCGACCAGCAAGGACTTCGGTGCTTCACCACGGCAATACAACGCCCAGGCCTCACGCAGTGCGGTTTCAAACGTTCCCGCAATGTTATAGCCCGCTTCATTTTCCGTCGGAATACGCTCGCGCATGCCCAAGCGAATCGCGTTCAGCTCTTGCGGATGGTCGCGCCAGTACAGCGCTTTGCGCAGGTAATCCTCTTCATCCGTTGCGACGAACTCATCCAGCCGGTAGGCGCGCATGATATCGACCCCCTGCTGACCGGCGACGGTTTTGCCCGCAATCGTCAGTGTTGGCACACCCATCCAGGCACCGTGATTGGTGGTGGTTCCGCCGGTATAAGGGAATGCATCCAGCAGCAGATCGATTTCGTGGTGATAGGCAAGGTATTCGTCAATCTCCACCAACCCGCGGAATATCAACTGATCTTCACGCACGCCCAGACCCAGCAAACGTTTTTTCACCGAGGCAACCAGCCCTTCATCTGTCATAAAACCGAGTAATAATTTTGCGTTCGGCGACGCAACCATCACTTTCGCCCAGATTTGCAGGACGTTGTCGTTGATTTTTTTCGGCCGGTTAAAACTGCCAAAGGTCACATAACCGTTGCTTAACGCAGGCAAAGTATTGATCTGCGGGCTTTGCGGGTGCGGCTCAAATAATTTACGCGTTTCGATGTACATAATTCGCTCGGTTAATTGCTCCTGCAAACCGACCGATTTAGCAAGCGTGGTATAAAGCAACCGGTAATCCATCTGCACAAGGCCCGTGGTGCCCGGATAGCCAATCCATGAAATTTGTACCGGTGCCGGGCGCAGCGCAAAGGCCGGTAAACGGTTGTAAGTGGTGTGACCGGAGAGATCGAACAGGATGTCGATGCCATCCTCATTGATTAATTGCGCCAGCTCAACGTTGCTTAGCGCATCCACCTGCCGCCACATTAAAGCTGTTTCACGCAGATGGTGGGCCACGCTGTCGTTATTCAGGAAGGTGGTGCTGTAAGCCACCAGCTCAAATTTTTCACGATCCATGCCATCCCAGAATGGCAGCAGAAAGTTGGTCACCGGGTGTTTTCGCAAATCGCCTGAGACAAAACCGACGCGCAATTTACGCTCAGGATCTTTGAGGTTATTCAGCGGTAAATGAACGTTGCAACGTTTTGCCCATTCATCAACGCGACGCCCATATTCAAAGTGTTTTTCACGAAGCTCTTGCGGCGTGACGCTAAAATCATGGGTCATCACAAAGAGTAAACTGGTGAAATAATCAAAGTCGTAGTTGCTTAGCTCTACGGATTTCTCAAGGAAATAACGTGCTTCTGCCAGTTTCTGGTTATCACTCAGAATAATGCCGGTCATCCCCATATGGCGCGCGGTAACCTGCGGGAAACGTAACGTTTCCCGGCAGCATTTTTCCGCCAGCGCCATATCGCCATAGGCATGATGAATGGTTGCCAGCGTGTACCAAAAATCGACGTTCTTATCATCGAGGCGCAGCAACGCATGCACGATTTTGCGCGCGTGGAAATGCTCGCGATTTTTCTGCAATGCCACCGCAAGGTCATAATAGATATCAAGGCTGGTAAAGTAATACCCCATCAGGCGACACAGCGAAGGCAACGCATCCTCCCACGCGCCGGTCAGAATACAGGCGCGCGAGTGGCAGCGCAGGATATGCATATTTTCCGGGCTGGCAAGCAGCAACGATTGTGCGTACTGGCGCGCTTCCTGCGACAGTCCTGCGCGGATCAGGCGATTCACTTCTGCATAGATCGCATCATCATCCTGCCGTGCATCGCTTAACACCGGTTCGTGTATTTCGCTATGTAGTAACCCACCGCGCGACTCGCTCACACTCAGCAGTAACAAGGTAGAAAGCTGAGACTTCAGCGTTTCCACCCGCCCCGCGCGCAAAAACAGTTGCAGCTGTTTTTTCCACGCCAGCGGCGAACCAATAAGTATCCCTTTGGTTTTTAGCGACAGGTAATTAGCCCACCCGTCGTCGTCCGTGGCACGCATTCCGCCTTGCAGATAATCCCACTCGCATGCGGTCAGCCCTACTGACTCGCCCCACAGGTTCACCAGCGCCAACTCATCCTCTGGCCGTTGCACGGGCAGCGGGACAATGGTGCCTAATGTGTCGTTCTGCGCCTGGTTATAACACCCCGGCGATGCGCTCCAGTACAGACCGTTCGTACAGTTCATAAACAGCGCATGCAGTGATTCCCACACCGCTTTGCGCACGTCTTCGCTCTTTTCAGGCTGGCGGCAGTTAAACACCAGCTGTTCGAAACTCAGCGATTGCGGCCATGCACTGGAGAGCAAGTCCAGTATCTGTATTGAGCAGGCATTTGGCGTGTAAATGGTTTCCCCGGCACCGTTAACAAACATTTTTACCGTCTGCCCTTTCGAATTAAGCATACGGGTGAAATTGCCGGCCCAGTGCAACTGCTCCAGATTACGCAAATCCGGCGCTACCGGTGTTGTTAATGCCTCAGCATGCGCCAGTAAGCTAAAGCGCTGCACACGTTGTGTCGCGTAATCAAGGTACTGTTGCGCCATCACCCGATCAGCGCCAGCGCTGACCGCGCCGATCATCTGCCTGATATGCTCCGGGTAGAAACCCACTAATTCGTATTGCGGCAGCAAATCGCCCACATAACCCAGGCCTGCCTTTGCGCCTTCGTCGGCGAAAGTGGCAAGAGTTCGGGCGCTGTCGCCCTGGCTAAGATAAGTGAGCGCCAGGGTGGTATCGTCCAGTTTTTCGGCGGCAAGCACGGCGTTTTTAAACGCGCCCTCTTCCAGGGTGACGGCCAGGAAACTCAGCATCCCGCGCGCGGCGCTGAGCAGATCGCCGCCCTCTTCGACACGCTGCAAATGGAAAAGCAGCGCATCACGCAACGTGCTGTGCGCCATAGCACCCGGCAATACCGACCAGCGCAGACCAATCACACCATTGGCAGAGAGATGCGTCTGGCACCAGCCGAGCAGCGCTTCACGCTCGGCGCTGGCGAGGAAAGAAAAAGCGCCATGAATAATGATGTAATCAAATTCACCCGGATCGACGGCCAGCAAATCCCCCAGACCGACGGCAAACAATTCGACATTATTGCTGCCGAGCGAGGAAACTAACTGCTGCCCCTGCGCGATTGCCGCTTCATCAATATCTATACCAATCGCCACACTGTGCGGGCAGGCAGCGGCCTGCATGACCAGACGCTGCGCGCCAGCACAGCCAAGCTCAAGAACACGCGCCTGCGAAGGCGTGACGCTCGCCAGATGATTGATGGCGGCTGCGGCATGCATCGCGTCAGGCGTAATTCGGTAGTCCGGGTAAAATGTGCTCAAGTGACAGTGTCCAGTTAAATAATTAAGCGGTCGCTAATGCATTTTCCAGTAACGCACCATAGCGCTGCTGCAGTTCCTGTTTATATTGCTGGTAGCCTCCATCGGCATTTTTCACCGTGGTAACGACCCAGCTAAAAGGATTTTCAAAGCCCTGATCAAATTCAATAAGATGGCAGGAAGGCACACGTTGCACGGCCAACTGTTCGACCGGCGGGAGATAATCCAGCGCAAAGGAGAGCGCGACCTGATCAAGGAACCAACGCACATTTTGCGCACGCAGGTTTTCATCGATAAAGCGGGCGACAATATCGAAATAGCGCAGCGTCACCGCGTCAGGCTGCGCATAAACAAAGCCGCCGAGGACCTGTTCCCACAGTGGCGCATTCTCGTTACTGGTAAGAATAAAGCGGGCGTTGTCAGCCTCAGCGTGAACATCCACCCAGCCGCGGCGTACCAGGCAGTCGGCATCCAGCGCCAGCACCGGTGTTTCGAAGGCTTCCAGCGCATGGCGCAGGAAAATAAACCGCCGCGAGGCGTAATGCACATTCAGGCCCGGCTGAGTTTCAACGGTTTCGTGAGTCAAAGAGATATGCAGCTCAGGCAGCGCACGCGCAAGCGCCTGCACATGCTGATGTAATTCATCATCACAGTTATAGATATGCAGGTGCACATCGAGCGT
The DNA here is from genome assembly GCF_052220145.1 of Vagococcus sp. WN89Y. Lineage (NCBI taxonomy): Bacteria > Bacillati > Bacillota > Bacilli > Lactobacillales > Enterococcaceae > Vagococcus > Vagococcus sp. WN89Y. The sequence goes on from NZ_JBQPOM010000056.1 coordinate 9,749, forward strand.
GTCGCGGTTGGTTTCATACACGGAATAAATAAGCGTCAGCGCATGCTCGAAGTAGTAGCCCTTATCGCAGGCCACCAGCACGGTGGTTTTCTCGCGATGCTGTTTTTCGATAAGCCACGTATAGCGTGAGTAATCAGGCGTGTGGCTTGCATCGACCAGCGGGCGAAAATCAATAAACGTTTCCGGCAGGCCGCCAAGTTTGCAGATACCGCAGACAATCATCAACAGCGTCATCTGATCTTCGCCAATCAGGGTTGAATCGGCGGTCAGCGCCTGGATAACCACCTGCGCCTGGTTGTAATCCTCTTCCATCAGGCAGATAAGCAGCAAAATTTTCAGCACCGGTGCCGATTCACTCACCAGCGAGAGATTGTTAGAAATAAGAAACAGCGCGGAGTTGATTTCATTAATACGAAACAGGATCTGAATAGCGGCGACTAAATAGTTAAGGTTGTCATCAAGCTTCAGCGCTTCCACAATATTTTGCGTGACGCGCTCGCTTAATTCAGCCGGATAGGCAACCTGTCTGCCCTGCTGCTTACCATCCAGCGCGAGGTTTGCCATCGTCAGCGCGCAGAGCATATTTTTCAGCGCCACATCTTTGTCCGCATCCAGCTCGGTTTGCGCTTCACGGATCATCGGTTCCAGACGCGCAATATCCGCGCTTTTAAAGGTCATGATTTCCGCGACAATATGCGCAGGCAGCGCATCGGTTTCGGGTAAATAAATGATGCGCGTAAAGACATCGCGATAAAACTGATGCATACCCCGGGAACGTGAAAATTGGCTCATGAGATAACTCGTCTGATGGTGTCGTAAAGCGACACGCAATAAGTAGATTATCGCAAGGCTACCATGCGCTCAGAGGCTGTTATGGCGGGAAAACAATGGCTAACTACGGCTTATTTTGCAGATTGCGTTAAGGCTAACGGGCATAAAAAAAGGTTGCTGTTTCCAGCAACCTTTTTTGCAAAGCGATGCGTTATTAACGCAGCAGGGACAGCATAGTCTGCGGAACCTGGTTTGCCTGAGACAGTACAGAAGTACCAGCCTGCTGCAGGATCTGCGCGCGGGACATGTTGGAAACTTCGGTAGCGTAGTCAGCATCCTGAATACGAGACTGTGCAGCAGACAGGTTGTTGATGGAGCTGTTCAGGTTGTTGATGGTAGATTCGAAACGGTTCTGAATCGCACCCATGTTAGAACGAGCTTCGTCAATCTTAGCGATTGCAGCATCAGCAGCAGAGATAACAGCCTGTGCAGAGGCGTTATCAGAGATAGAGGTGCTCAGTGCAGCGTCCAGAGTACCGGAAGTTGCGTTGATAAGAGCAGTGCTGTCGATGGAGATGGTGTCGTTATCAGACACGCCAGCGCCAACCTGAATTTTCAGAGCGGTAGAAACGGAACCGTCCAGCAGTTTTTTACCGTTGAAGTTAGCGCCGCCAGCGATACGGTCGATTTCAGCCAGACGCTGAGTGATTTCAGTGTTGATTGAATCCAGGTCGGTAGTACCGTTGGTGTCGTTTGCAGCCTGAACTGACAGCTCACGGATACGCTGTAAGTTGGTGTTGATTTCGTTCAGGTTACCTTCAGCGGTGCTCACCAGAGAGATACCGTCGTTAGCGTTACGCGCAGCCTGAGTCATACCCTTGATCTGGGAGCTCATGCGGTTAGCAATCGCCTGGCCAGCAGCGTCATCTTTCGCGCCGTTGATACGCAGACCAGAAGACAGACGCTCGATAGCGGTGCCCAGAGAAGACTGAGATTTGTTCAGGTTGTTCTGAGTGGTCAGGGACAACAGGTTAGTATTGATAACTGCCATGATTTTAATTCCTTCAAAGAGAAATGGTTTCTAGGTTCGGTGCCTAACACTTACGGCGTCTCTCACCGTCAACAAGGTTATCGACGCACTTGCAGCAGACTTTAGAAATAATCATAAAAAATTTTCAATGCCATGTTTTTAAAGGAATTTATTTATCTCAAGCTTTGTTATCCCGACCGTAAAACACTATTTAAGTGATATTTTTTAGCCATCACAGATTAATGAGTTAACGCCCGCACATTTCCTTTATATAGATATATGGCAACCGCTCGCGATATATCATCGACGATATAAATAAGAACACGCCCGGATAATTGAGAACGTTATTTAGTGCTGCTTAATAATATATCAATAAATAGCGAAATAACCTGAACATGTGCCGATATGCAATGGCAATATTAACCGTGAACAGTTGTGCTTATTCCTGGCTTAATTTTTTTTTGCCCGGTATAAACTTTTCGCAAAGGTGGCCGATAAGACTCTGAAACTACCATCGTCCTTAAGGAATCAAGTATGGCTACTATCAGTACCCTCGGGGTAGGTTCAAATCTTAAGTTGGGTGATCTTTACGATCAGCTGCAGACCGCTGAGGAAAGCAAATTAACAACGATTACCAGCCAGCAAACGACCTATCAGGCACAGCTCAGTGCTTATGGTAAGTTGCAAAGCGCGCTGACCAGTCTGCAAACGGCCGCCGCGAAGCTTGGCAAAGCGGAGACCTGGAACTCAACGAGTGTTAGCAGCACCAACACCTCGTTTACGGCGACGACGACCTCCAGCGCATCTGTGGGTGATTTTAAAGTCAACGTTAAGCAGATGGCGAAAAGCCAGGTGCTGACTTCTGACTCTATTGCCAGCAACACGACGCAACTGGGCGGAACAACGGCTGATAATACCCGTACGATAACTATCACCCAGCCGGGCACCACGACGCCGCTGACGGTGAAACTGGCCGACGGAGACACCTCGCTTAACGGTATCGCCAAAGCGATTAACGGCGCCAACGGCAACGTAACCGCAAGCGTCGTTAAAGCCGCCGACGGCGATTATCGCCTGATGCTGTCATCAAAAACCACCGGTACCGATTCTGATATGACGGTCACGGTGACAGGCGATGATACGCTGAACGCAGTTATCGGTTCGGCGGCGCTGAATGAACAAACGAAATCGCAGAACGCGATTGTCAGCGTCAACGATATCGAAATTACGCGCCAGACCAACACCATCTCTGATGCGCTGCCGGGCGTGACGTTTACGTTGAAAGCGCAAAGTGCCGCCGATGAAACACTGACCGTGGCGCGTGCTACCGACGAGAACAAAAAAGCCATCACCGACTGGGTAACTGCTTATAACTCATTACAGTCAACCATTGCGACGCTGACCAAATACGTGCAGCCTGACGAGGGTTCTACCACCCAATCGTCAAGCAACGGCGCACTGCTGGGTGACAGTACTATCCGCGGAGTACAGTCAGATCTACGCAGCTTATTGACCAATGTACAGAGCGGCTCTTATGCCATTATGGCGCAGTTGGGTATCACTCAGGACCCGGTTAAAGGCAGCGACGGCTCTACGGGTAATCTGAAAATTGATGATACCAAGCTTACCAAAGCGCTGAGTGAAAACCCGGATGGTGTGCAGGCCTATTTCCTGGGTGACGGGAAAACAACAGGTTTTGCCACGCAGATGAATAATAAACTGACCGATATGCTCAGCACCACCACGGGCAAAGAGGGTGTTATTCAGAATGCGAAAGATGGCATCAACACCACGCTGAAAACCCTCAGCAAGCGTTATGATGCGATGGAAGCTTCAATTGAAGCCACCATGGCGCGTTATAAAACTCAATTTACACAGCTGGATACGTTAATCAATAAACTGAATAACACCTCCAGTTACCTGACTTCGCAGTTCAGCAGCAGCAGTAGCTAAAAGGAAGGCGTATGTATAGTAATTCTGGTGTTCAGGCCTATCAGAAGGTGGGACTTGAATCTGCCGTTTTGAGTGCCAGCCCACACCAGTTAGTGGTTATGTTGTTTGATGGCGTTCATAGCGCGCTTGTCAGAGCGCGCTTGTTCCTCGAAGCGGGAGACATCCCGGCAAAGGGGGAAGCGCTGTCGAAAGCCATTAATATCATCGACAACGGACTCAAAGCCGGGCTGAATATGGATGTTGGTGGCGATCTTCCGCATAACCTGGCCGCACTGTATGACTATATGGTGCGTCGCTTGTTGCATGCGAACCTGCGCAATGACATTAACGCCATTAATGAAGTTGAGACGCTGCTGCTAAATATTTCTGACGCATGGAAGCAAATCGGCCCTGGTTATTCTAACGCGCAGGATCAACTTTGATGAACGACTCCAGCTTATCCCTAAAAAAGTGGCATTCACTTTATGCGCTTAGCCGCACCATGCTAAGCCTCGCTCAATCCGGGAAATGGGATGAGCTTATCGAACAGGAAGTCGCCTACGTTACACTTGTTGAAGATATCAGCAGGATCCCCTTCCCGCCTGGCAGCCATATGTTGCAGGATCAGGCGCAGGTTGTGCTCGCCAAAGTATTGGAAAATGAGGTCGAGCTCAAGCAACTATTGCAGGAGCGCATGAGCGAGTTGCAAGGGCTGATAAGCCGCACGGGTAAACAAAAAAACCTGAATATCGCTTATGGTCGTCTCTCCGGGAACATTTTATTCCCGGGCGAGATAAATGAAATGAATCAGTAATCGCTTCGCTTCATTTTCATCCATACTCCAGGAGTCACTCTTGAGACTTCTGGAGCACAGCGATGAAAAATCCCACACTATTACAAACATTCCACTGGTACTCCCCTGAGGGCGGCACGCTCTGGGAAGAGCTGCGCAATAACGCTGCCGGTTTTAACGATATTGGCATCAATATGGTCTGGCTTCCGCCTGCGTATAAAGGCGCGTCCGGTGGGCTTTCCGTCGGCTATGACAGCTATGACCTTTTCGACCTGGGCGAGTTTGACCAAAAAGAGAGCATCGCGACCAAGTACGGTAATAAACAACAACTATTAGCCGCGATAGCTGCGCTCAAACAGAACGGTATCGCCGTATTAATGGACGTGGTGGTTAACCATAAAATGGGGGCTGACGAGAAAGAACGCATCCGCGTGAACCGGGTCAACGAGCAGGATCGCACGCAAATCGATGATGAAGTGATTGAGTGCGACGCCTGGACACGCTACACCTTCCCCGCCCGCGCCGGAAAATACTCTGAGTTCATCTGGGATTATAAATGCTTTAACGGTATCGACCATATTGAAAACCCGGATGAAGAAGGCGTTTTTAAAATCATCAACGATTACACCGGCGATGGCTGGAACGATCAGGTGGATGATGAAATGGGTAATTTTGATTACCTGATGGGATGCAATATCGATTTTCGCAACCATGCGGTAACAGAGGAAATAAAGTACTGGGCGCGCTGGGCGATGGAGCAAACGCAATGCGACGGCTTTCGCCTTGATGCCGTGAAGCACATCCCGGCCTGGTTTTTTAAAGAGTGGATCGAGCACGTACAGGATGTCGCGCCGAAGCCGCTGTTTATCGTCGCCGAATACTGGTCACACGAACTCGCTAAATTACAAAATTACATCGCGCAGGTGGAAGGCAAAACCATGCTGTTCGATACGTTGCTGCAATTAAAATTCCATGAAGCATCGCGGCAAGGGCGTGATTATGACATGCGACAAATTTACATCGGCACGCTGGTTGAAGCAGAACCCTTCCACGCTGTGACGCTGGTTGCCAACCATGATACCCAGCCGCTGCAATCGCTCGAAGCGCCTGTGGAACCCTGGTTTAAACCGCTGGCGTATGCGCTGATCCTGCTGCGGGAAAACGGTATCCCTTCGGTGTTTTATCCTGATCTCTATGGCGCAAGCTACGATGATATCGGTAACGATGGTAATGAGTACCATATTGATATGCCCGTCATCGAACCGCTCGTCCCGCTGCTGCTTGCCCGCCAGCGTTTTGCACACGGGGTGCAAACCCTGTGGTTTGATCATCCCAACTGTGTCGCTTTTAGCCGCAGCGGTACCGATGAAGATCCCGGCTGCGTGGTGGTGCTTTCTAACGGGGACGATGGGGAAAAAACCGTGACGCTGGGGGAAAATTACGGCAACAAAGTATGGCGGGATTTTCTCGGCTACCGGCAAGAAACCGTCAAAACGGATGAAAACGGCAAGGCCGTGTTTACCTGTAATGGCGGCAGTGTCAGCGTGTGGGTACTGGAAGATGTTCTATAAGATGTGCCGGGAACACCCGGCACAACAGGTTATTGGCGCAGACTCAGCCCGGCATCTTCCAGCGCCTTCTGGCACTCGACAGTCGGTTTATCCACGCGTTTTAGCGTCAGGCCGTCAAAGGTCAGTTCACTGCCTTCACGCTTCAGGCGATAAACCTCACGCTTTTGCGTGACGTTATAAAGCTTATCACCCTCGCGCATCAGTTTACCCGGCACGGCGATCACCCGCTGCCACTGGCGGCAATCAAGCGTATCACCCTGCGGCGTAACAATCAGACTGGCGATAGCCTCCGGGCTGACCAGTTTGCTTTGCGGTCCGGCAGACTGCCAGTAACCCGCCAGTCCCGCCGGCGCAGGCTGTTTAACCACCGCCTGGTAATTCTCCACCTCCACGCAGCCGCTGAGTAAAACCAGCGCACCCAGCATCATTATCTTTTTCATCATTTGTCCTGCTCCATGAAAGAAAATATTGTGGCATTAAAGCGTTAACGCCGCCAGCCTTTCCCCTGACGCAAACGCATTTGATCTGCACCATGTTTTTACGTTTTTTTATGCCAGCCTCCCGTTGACGCGTGTATTATCCGGTTTCTTTTGCACGTCGTGTTGTTCCTTCTGAGTTCAGAGGCTCTTTACCATGTCATGGCAATATTTTAAAAATAGCTTTCTTATTAAGTTCTGGTCACCTGTTCCGGCCGTCATCGCCGCCGGTATTCTCTCTACGTATTATTTCGGCATTACCGGCACGTTCTGGGCCGTCACGGGTGAATTCACCCGCTGGGGTGGGCAACTGCTGCAACTGGCAGGCGTTCATACCGAAGAGTGGGGTTACTTCAAACTGATTCATCTCGACGGTACGCCGCTGACACGTATTGACGGCGTGATGATAATCGGTATGTTTGGCGGGTGTTTCGCAGCCGCTCTGTGGGCAAATAACGTGAAGCTACGCTTCCCGCACAGCCGTGTGCGTATCGCGCAGGCCATCATTGGCGGCATCATCGCGGGTTTCGGCGCTCGTCTGGCCATGGGCTGCAACCTTGCCGCATTCTTTACCGGCATCCCTCAGTTCTCGCTACACGCCTGGTTCTTTGCCGTTGCGACGGCCATCGGCTCCTGGTTTGGCGCGCGCTTTACCCTGCTGCCGCTGTTTCGTATTCCGGTAAAAATGCAGAAAGTGTCAGCCGCCTCGCCGTTAACACAAAAACCCAGCCAGGCGCGTCGTCGCTTTCGTCTTGGCATGCTGGTGTTCGCCGGGATGATTGGCTGGGCGTTGCTGACAGCGTTCAATCAACCGAAACTGGGGCTGGCAATGCTGTTTGGCGTGGGTTTTGGCTTGTTGATTGAACGTGCGCAAATCTGCTTCACGTCAGCTTTCCGCGATATGTGGATAACCGGGCGCACCATGATGGCAAAAGCGATTATCTTTGGGATGGCGGTGAGCGCTATCGGGATTTTCAGCTATGTGCAGCTTGGTGTGGAAGCCAAAATCATGTGGGCAGGCCCGAATGCGGTACTGGGCGGTTTACTGTTTGGTTTTGGTATTGTGCTGGCAGGAGGCTGTGAAACAGGCTGGATGTACCGCGCCGTTGAAGGCCAGGTGCATTACTGGTGGGTGGGGCTTGGTAACGTCATCGGCTCGACGATTCTCGCTTACTTCTGGGACGATTTATCACCGGCGCTGGCAACGAGCTGGGATAAAATCAACCTGCTCAATACGTTTGGCCCCCTTGGCGGCCTGCTGGTGACCTATCTTTTGCTACTGGCTGCGCTGTTGTTTGTTATCGGTTGGGAAAAACAGTTCTTCCGTCGCGCGACGCTGACGAACCGTAAGGAGGTTGCATGAATATTGTTCCTGATTACCGTCTGGATATGTCCGGCGAACCCTGCCCTTACCCGGCAGTTGCCACACTTGAAGCGCTGCCCCAGCTTAAGAAAGGGGAGATCCTTGAAGTGATAAGCGATTGTCCGCAATCAATCAATAATATCCCGCATGATGCACGCAACCACGGGTATACGGTGCTGGATATTCAGCAGGATGGGCCAACCATTCGTTATTTAATTCAGAAATAGTATTTCGCCTCCCGCCAGCACGGGAGGCGTACTTTTGCGCGCGTTAGCGCCGCTATTTTTGCCGCTGCATTAAATCATACGAAACGCAGAACAGACCGACCATAAATGGGATTTCGTAAAGCTCCTCAATGAGATCCTGATACCCCGTATCATGTAAAAACAACGGCGCAATAAAGCGATGATGCTCCACGCTATCTGAAATGATAAATGTCACAACGACCAGGGCGAAAGTCCACAGTGGCAGCGCCTCATGGCGCAACCGCCAGGCCAGCTCTTTACGTAGCGTTGGTGAGAGCAAAAAATAGAGCACTAAGGCCCCAATCAGCACGACTGATATTGCACGAAACAGTAGCTTTGGCCCCTCAGGAAAATAATCACGCCCCCAGCTTATACTGCGGCCAAACAACACCAGCCACCAGATTACAGACCAGCGCCAGAAGCGCCTGGCACCGTCGGGCAGCTCGGTTTGCTGCAAGTAATAACCGGTAAACAGCGCGCCAAAGAGCAACCAAAGCGCCTGTGCCCCTTCAATCCATGCTACCAGCTCGCCATGATAAAGCGGCAAACGCAGATCAGGATAGAAAGGAATAATGCAGGAAAATAACAGTAAAAGCAGAGGAACCGATGAAACACGCGTATTAACTTTCATGCAGAAACATTCATTCAAATCATAATTTAGTGCGCAAACATACCCTTCAAGAATACACTATTCTTATCAAATTGTGTCTTTACGAGGCGTTATTCGTACTTAGCGGGATATATACACATTTTCGCTGGCACAGCGCGAAGAGAACAGGAGAAAGAAGTGCGGTGTTTCAAATAATATAAAGCCATCGTGGACGTAAAAAGCGTTCCCCCCTGCCCCATTTTTGCAGCGATGGCGCGACAGGGGGAGTAACAGGACGTGAAATCAATGCTGGAGCTGTGAGAGATCGCTTTCACTCAGGTTGGTCATTTTCATCACCGTGTGCGTGTCGATACCGTTTTCCAGCATGGCACGCGCGACCTCCATTTTGCCTTGCTTTTCGCCTTCTTTCAGGCCCTCTTTGATACCGATTTCGACCCCAAGCTGGATGCCTTTATCCACGCCCAGTTTTTCCAGTTGTTTTGCAATTGTCATCAGTTCCTCCTCGTATTCCGGTACCCGCCGCGCCAGTTCGTGTACAAAGGCTTTGGCATCTGATGTTTCACCCGCTTTTATTATGTAGTGTACCAGTGAAATGACCTGAGACGAAGAGAGATAGCCTGCAAGCAGTACACTGGTCAGGCTGTCGAGTTGCTCCGCGAGATCGCGCTGGCGAATATGCTTTTGCAGGAGTGTCAACGCAGCCATACTGCGATGCTCCATTATTTCATCATCCGGAATAATGGTGATATCCACGAGCGGCAGTTCGCCGGTATAGAGTCGGGCTGCAAGGTCAGGATCTGCGAATTCTTTTAGCCAGTTTGTTGAATAGGGGTACGGGCTGCGCTTTCCGGCATAAAACAGTACCGGTATTACCAGCGGCAATGTTTTACCGCCTTTATCTATATGGCGCTGCATGGCTGCCAGTGCGTAGCGCATCAGCCTGAAACCCATGTGTTTATCCGGCGTGGACTGATGTTCAATAAGTACATGTATATACCCATCGCCAGCCGTCGTATTGAGCTTATAAAGCACGTCGCTGTAATAAGGCCGGAGCTTCTCTTCAACGAAGGAGCCAGAGTCCAGCTGCAACGTACTCAGGTCGCAAATGGCGCGCAGCTCAGCAGGAAGATGGATCTCCATAAAATCCCGGGCAATATTGGGTTGCATTAAAAACTGGCGAAATATTGCATCATGCGGCACGCGCGCGGTTAATTTACTCGTCATTTGTGGATAGCCTCAGTTAAATACCGGGCGCCACAATAGCAAAATAAATGCGGTATTAAATTAGCCGAATATTTACTACCACGGAGTATTAATTGATAGGTATTTATACTGTCAATTCAGAAAGATAGAAGAATTCGCAATAGTGATTTCAAAGGCGGGGATAAAACGTATTTCAGACACCAAAAGCACACCTGCAGACTTCTCAGCCCCGGCGTATTTCGCAACCCATGTGAGTCGGGAAAAAGTTATCCGGCTCTACCTGAACAAGTATGAGAGCCGGACACTCAGGCAGATAAAAATTATCTACACCTGCATATTCATCACTTCCTGGTAAGCCGCCACCAGTTTATTGCGCACCTGAATACCCATTTGCAGAGAGACCGATGATTTCTGTAAATCCGTCATAACGTCATTCAGCGCCACACCCGGTTCGCCGAGGGTAAATTTTTCTGCCTGCGTACGCGCAGCGTTTTGCGTATCGCTGATCCTGTCCAGCGCCGCGTGCAATTGCCCGGCAAAATTGACTGTTGGCGTGCTCTCCACGCTCTGATTGCGCGCCGTGCCAGCGATAGCCTGCAGCTGACTGACAACGCTTTCAATGCCCTGTATAGCCATGATGATTTCCTGAGGAGGTTCTGATTCCGGACAAGATTAACAGCTTGTCAATGGGATAAAGGCGGTAAATAGCGACAAAAAACCAGGTTATTTGAGGCATAGAAAATTCGGAATCATCAAATAATGGCAGGGCCATGTTAATGGAAATGTCGAGTTTGCCGACCCGGGAGTCTGTTTTGTTTTTCAACTCAAATAACAACATCCACCCAGAGTTACGAGGTGCGCAATGAGTGCAACTGCAACAACTGCACCGCAGAATAAATCTCTTGAGTGGCTTAACCGCTTACGCGCGAACCCCAAAATCCCTTTAATGGTGGCTGCGGCCGCCGCCGTGGCGATTGTTGTCGCTCTGGTTTTATGGGCTAAAAGCCCGGATTATCGCACCCTTTACAGCAATCTGTCCGACCAGGATGGCGGTGCTATTGTTACGCAACTGACCCAAATGAACGTGCCTTACCGTTTCTCCGACAATGGTGGAGCGCTTGAAGTCCCTGCGGATAAAGTGCACGAACTGCGTCTGCGTCTCGCCCAGCAGGGCCTGCCCAAAGGCGGCGCGGTGGGTTTTGAATTACTGGATCAAGAAAAATTCGGCATCAGCCAGTTCAGCGAGCAAGTGAACTACCAGCGTGCGCTGGAAGGTGAACTTGCACGCACTATTGAAACGCTCGGCCCGGTGAAAGGCGCTCGCGTACATCTCGCGATGCCAAAACCGTCGCTGTTCGTGCGCGAGCAGAAATCCCCTTCCGCTTCTGTCACCGTGAATTTACAGCCAGGACGCGCGCTGGACGATGGTCAAATCAGCGCCGTTGTGCATTTAGTTTCCAGCGCTGTCGCCGGTTTACCGCCGGGCAACGTCACGGTTGTCGATCAGAGCGGTCGTCTGCTGACGCAATCCGGCACCGCCGGTCGTGATTTGAATGATGCGCAACTGAAATATACCGCCGATGTTGAAGGCCGCATTCAGCGCCGTATCGAAGCGATTCTCGGCCCGATTGTCGGTAACGGCAATGTGCACGCTCAGGTTACTGCACAGCTCGACTTTGCGAACAAAGAGCAGACCGAAGAGCAGTATCGTCCGAATGGCGACGCCTCGCAGGCAGCGCTGCGCTCGCGTCAGGTTAATGAAAGCGAACAAATTGGCGGCCAGTATCCAGGCGGCGTGCCGGGTGCGCTCTCTAACCAACCGGCACCAGCAAATACCGCGCCAATCACCACGCCAGCGGCTAACCAGCAGAACGGTCAGCAGAATCAAAATGGTCAGCAAGGTCAAACGACGTCAACAGCCACAACGACGACCGGCCCGCGCAACACCACGCATAACGAAACATCAAACTACGAAGTCGATCGCACGATTCGCCACACCAAAATGAACGTGGGCGATATCCAGCGTCTGTCGGTGGCTGTGGTCGTTAACTACCGCACGCTGACCGATGGCAAAACGGCAGCGCTGACCGCCGATCAGTTAAAGCAGATCGAAGATTTAACGCGTGAAGCGATGGGTTACACCGAGAAGCGTGGCGATAGCCTGAACGTGGTTAACTCGCCGTTTAATGCAACGGACGATTTGGGTGGTCAACTCCCCTTCTGGCAGCAGCAGTCGTTTATCGATCAGTTGATGACCGCAGGCCGCTGGCTGCTGGTATTGATTGTCGCCTGGCTGCTGTGGCGTAAAGCGGTGCGTCCGCAAATCGTTCGCCGCCAGGAAGAAGCGAAAGCCGCACAAGAAGCTGCGCTGGCGCAGGCAGAAATCGAAGAATCCGTGGAAGTTCGCCTCAGCAAAGACGAACAGCTTCAGCAGCGCCGTTCTAATCAGCGCCTGAATGCGGAAGTCATGAGCCAGCGTATTCGCGAAATGTCAGATAACGATCCGCGCGTGGTGGCGCTGGTCATTCGCCAGTGGATGAGTAACGAACATGAGCAATAATCTTTCCGGAACGGACAAAAGCGTCATCCTGCTGATGACCATTGGCGAAGATCGCGCAGCAGAGGTGTTTAAACACCTCTCTGCCCGCGAAGTCCAGCACCTGAGTACGGCCATGGCCAGCGTTCGTCAGATCTCCAACAAACAGTTAATGGATGTATTGCAGGAGTTTGAAACCGAAGCAGAACAGTTCGCAGCGCTGAATATCAACGCCAACGATTACCTGCGTTCGGTCCTGGTAAAAGCACTCGGCGAAGAGCGCGCCTCCAGCCTGCTGGAAGATATTCTCGAAACCCGCGATACCACCAGCGGCATCGAAACGCTCAACTTTATGGAGCCGCAGAGTGCCGCCGACCTTATCCGCGACGAGCATCCGCAGATTATCGCAACCATCCTTGTGCATCTGAAGCGCTCGCAGGCAGCGGATATTCTTGCGCTGTTTGATGAACGTATGCGCCACGATGTAATGCTGCGTATCGCCACGTTCGGCGGCGTCCAGCCTGCCGCGCTGGCAGAACTGACCGAGGTGCTTAACAACCTGCTCGACGGTCAGAACCTCAAGCGCAGCAAAATGGGCGGCGTGAGAACCGCAGCCGAAATCATCAACCTGATGAAAACGCAGCAGGAAGAAGCGGTTATTACGGCGGTTCGCGAGTTCGACGGCGAACTGGCACAAAAAATTATCGACGAGATGTTCCTGTTCGAAAACCTGGTGGATGTGGACGACCGCAGTATCCAGCGCCTGTTGCAGGAAGTGGACTCGGAATCCCTGCTTATCGCCCTCAAAGGTGCCGAGCAGCCGCTGCGCGAGAAATTCCTGCGCAATATGTCCCAGCGTGCAGCGGATATCCTGCGCGACGACCTCGCCAACCGTGGCCCGGTACGTCTCTCGCAGGTGGAAAACGAACAGAAAGCCATCCTGCTTATTGTTCGTCGTCTGGCGGAAACCGGCGAAATGGTAATTGGCAGCGGCGAGGATACCTATGTCTAACGATATGCCGTGGAAGGTCTGGACGCCGGACGATTTAACCGTCCCGTTTGCTGCCGAGTTTGCGCCGCTGTTAACTCAGGAAGAACCCGCGCAAGACGAGGACGAAGACGAGATCTCTGAAGAGCAGCGCCAGCAGCAACATCTGGCGCAAATTCAGATGCAGGCGCACGAGGCTGGCTATAACGCGGGCCTCGCAGAAGGCCGTAAAGCAGGCCATGACCAGGGCTATCAGGAAGGACTGACGCAGGGCGTGGAGCAGGGTGTGAATCAGGCCCGCCAGCAGCAGGCTCCTCTCACCGCGCGCATGCAACAGTTAGTGAGCGAGTTTCAGAACACGCTGGATGCGCTCGACAGTGTTATCGCTTCCCGCCTGATGCAAATGGCGCTGGAAGCCGCGCGCCAGGTTATCGGCCAGACACCTGTTGTTGATAACAGCGCGCTTATCAAACAGATTCAGTTGTTGTTACAGCAAGAACCGCTGTTCAGCGGCAAACCGCAGCTGCGCGTTCACCCTGACGATTTACAGCGTGTGGAAGAGATGCTCGGCGCCACGCTGAGTTTACACGGCTGGCGTTTGCGCGGCGATCCGACCCTGCATCAGGGCGGGTGCAAAGTCTCTGCCGATGAAGGCGACCTTGATGCAAGCGTGGCCACGCGCTGGCAGGAACTGTGCCGCCTGGCGGCACCGGGGGTCGTTTAATGACCGCACGCTTAAACCGCTGGCTGACAACGCTTGATAATTTTGAAACACGGATGGCGCAACTGCCATCTGTTCGTCGTTATGGACGCCTGACCCGGGCTACCGGCCTGGTGCTGGAAGCCACCGGTCTGCAACTGCCGCTGGGCGCGACTTGTATCATCGAACGTCAGGATGGCGCAGAAACGCGTGAAGTGGAAAGTGAAGTCGTGGGTTTTAACGGCCAGCGCTTGTTTTTGATGCCGCTTGAAGAGGTGGAAGGCGTGTTACCTGGCGCGCGCGTTTATGCACGCGTGACGACCAGCGAAGGTTTACAGAGCGGCAAACAACTGCCGCTTGGCCCTGCCCTGCTTGGTCGCGTACTGGATGGCAGCGGTAAACCGCTCGATGGCCTGCCTTCACCCGACACAGGCGAAACTGGCGCATTGATCACCCAGCCCTTTAACCCGTTGCAGCGTACGCCGATTGAGCATGTGCTGGACACCGGCGTGCGTGCTATTAACGCGCTGTTAACCGTTGGCCGTGGGCAGCGTATGGGCCTGTTCGCCGGTTCCGGCGTGGGTAAAAGCGTGCTGTTGGGCATGATGGCCCGCTACACCCAGGCAGACGTTATCGTCGTTGGCTTAATCGGTGAGCGTGGTCGTGAGGTCAAAGATTTTATCGAGAACATCCTCGGTGCTGAAGGCCGCGCGCGTTCCGTCGTCATCGCGGCCCCGGCGGATGTCTCTCCTTTATTACGTATGCAGGGTGCGGCTTACGCCACGCGCATTGCTGAAGATTTCCGTGACCGTGGTCAGCACGTGCTGTTGATTATGGACTCCCTGACGCGCTATGCGATGGCGCAGCGTGAAATCGCGCTGGCTATCGGTGAACCGCCTGCAACCAAAGGCTATCCCCCTTCGGTCTTTGCCAAATTACCGGCGCTGGTGGAACGGGCGGGGAACGGTATCCACGGCGGCGGTTCGATCACCGCTTTTTATACCGTGCTGACCGAAGGTGATGATCAGCAGGACCCGATTGCTGACTCTGCGCGCGCCATTCTCGATGGGCATATCGTTCTGTCACGCAGACTGGCTGAAGCTGGCCACTATCCGGCCATTGATATCGAAGCCTCTATCAGCCGTGCGATGACCGCGCTCATCACTGAACAACATTACGCAAGAGTACGACATTTTAAACAGTTGCTGTCGAGCTTCCAGCGCAACCGTGATCTGGTGAGCGTTGGCGCTTATGCGCGCGGTAGCGACCCAATGCTGGATAAAGCCATCGCA
Source organism: Vagococcus sp. WN89Y (assembly GCF_052220145.1). Taxonomy (NCBI): domain Bacteria; kingdom Bacillati; phylum Bacillota; class Bacilli; order Lactobacillales; family Enterococcaceae; genus Vagococcus; species Vagococcus sp. WN89Y. The sequence goes on from NZ_JBQPOM010000056.1 coordinate 25,259, forward strand.
TTGTGGCCGCAACTTGAAGCGTTCTTACAGCAGGGCATTTTCGAACGGGCTGGTTGGGAAGATTCCATACAGGCATTAGAGCTTATCTTCCCGACAGCATAATGTAGCGGAGAGCTGACTTCATGACGCAAAACAGCGCATTAACGACGCTAAAAGATCTGGCTGAAAAAGAGGTGGACGACGCAGCGCTCAAACTGGGTGAAATGCGCCGGGGCTGCCAGCAAGCCGAAGAGCAACTCAAAATGCTGATTGATTATCAGCATGAGTATCGCAGCAATCTGAATAGCGATATGAGCCAGGGGATCGATAACCAGCGCTGGCAAAATTATCAGCAGTTTATTCAGACGCTGGAAAAAGCGATTGAACAACACCGTCAGCAGCTTGCGCAGTGGACCCAGAGAGTGGATGTGGCTTTGGGAAGCTGGCGGGAGAAAAAACAACGTTTACAGGCCTGGCTTACATTGCAGGACCGGCAAAACGCCGCAGCACTACTGGCGGAAAACCGCCTCGATCAGAAAAAAATGGATGAGTTTGCACAGCGAGCGTCCCTGAGGAAAAACCAATGATCACGTTGCAAAAACTGTTAGTGACAGAATCAGATGCAACCGCCGGCGCACAGACAGGTAAAGCGGGCGGCGATACGGCGCAGGACTTTCTGTCTCTGCTGGCGGGCGCGATGTCCGCCACGCCGGGCCAGCAGAGCGATGCTCCCCTCACCCTTGCCGATCTGCAGGCCGCGGTTTTAGGTGGCAAGCTGGAGAAAGGTAAACTTGCGGCGGTAACGGGCGAAGAAGCCCAGTCTCCGGCGCAGAAGCTGGCCGACTTGCTGGCGCGCCAGAGCGATAAAACCGCCATCGTGGCGGATGCTCAGGTCGCGACGGATGTGCAAAAAATCTTTTCCGGCCTGACGCCTGCGGCGAAAAGTGATGTGCTGGCGGCGCTAAGTAAAAACGCGCAGGCAGGTGAAGATAAAACCGAGCTTAGCGATGAAGACCTCGCCGGGCTGAGCGCGTTGATGGCAATGCTGCCGCACCAACAAGCTACGCAGCTTACTACCGGCGCGCAGCCGTCGCAAAGTGATGTTGCTGCCGCGGCCAGTCGTGCACTGAAAACGACGTCGCTGAATAATGCTGCGGGTGCCGATCTGCCACAGACGGCGGCAAAAAATGATAACGCCGCAGCAGGCAAGTTCGCCCTCGCCGATGACGGGCAGCAAAATGCGCCGCTGAGCGCCGCAGTCGCTGTGAAACAAGACGCTGACAACGCGCTGCAAACGACAAACACCACCGCCAGCATTGCGCCTGTGACCACAACAGTCAGCGCAGCGCAGAGCAGCGCACCGGTAGCAGCTCCTGTGGTGAGCGCCCCGCTGGGTAGCCATGAGTGGCAGCAGAATATCAGCCAGCACGTCACGCTCTTTACCCGCCAGGGTCAGCAGAGCGCCGAGCTGCGCCTGCACCCTGAAGATCTCGGCCAGGTGCAAATTTCTATCAAACTGGAAGATAACCAGGCGCAGCTGCATATGGTTTCTGCTCACAGCCATGTTCGCCAGGCGCTGGAAGCCGCGCTCCCCGTTCTGCGTACGCAGCTGGCGGAGAACGGTATTCAGTTAGGCCAGAGCAATATCAGTAGCGAAAGCTTCGCAGGCCAGCAACAGCAGCAATCTTCCCGGCAACAGCACGCATCACACTCCGGCGCCGACTCACTGTTTGGTGCCGATAATGACGACGCAGTCATCGCCCCCGCAAGTCTTCAGGCCGCCGCGCGCGGCAATGGCGCCGTCGACATCTTTGCCTAAACGCCAGAGGTAGCATGATTATCCCCGTCTTTTCCGCGCTTTGACGCGGACAGGACACGGGATAATCACCTCATAGGCAGTACTAACAGGAAGCACGTATCAGATGACTGACTCCGCTCTTAACAAAAAACGTAAGCGCTCTATCTGGATCCCGCTGTTGGTGTTAATCACCCTCGCGGCATGCGCTACAGCTGGCTACAGTTACTGGCGTATGCAACAGCACCCCACCACCAGCGCGAAAGCGGAGCTGCCTCCGCCGCCAGCCCCGGTATTCTTTGCTCTCGACACGTTTACCGTGAACCTGGGCGATGCCGATCGTGTGCTGTATGTGGGCATTACGCTGCGCCTGAAAGATGATGCGACGCGCGCCAGACTGAGTGAATACCTGCCGGAAGTGCGTAGCCGCCTGCTGTTGTTGTTCTCTCGCCAGGACGCAACGCAGCTTGCAACCAATGAAGGCAAGCAGAATCTCGCGACCGCGATTAAAGAAACGATCGCAACGCCGTTAGTGCCTTCGCTGCCGAAACAGGAAGTCACCGACGTTCTTTATACAGCTTTCATTTTGCGGTAAAGACATGGGCGATAGCATTCTTTCTCAGGCCGAAATCGATGCGCTGCTCAACGGAGACAGCGATAAGAGTGATGATCCGCAACCGGGCATGGGCGGCGATAACGATATTCGCCCCTATGATCCCAATACCCAGCGCCGCGTGGTGCGTGAGCGTCTGCAAGCGCTGGAGATAATCAACGAACGTTTTGCGCGCCAGTTTCGTATGGGGCTGTTTAACCTGCTGCGTCGTAGCCCGGATATTACCGTCGGCGCGATCCGCATCCAGCCGTATCATGAATTTGCGCGTAACTTACCGGTTCCGACCAACCTTAACCTTATCCACCTCAAGCCGCTGCGCGGCACCGGCCTGTTCGTTTTCTCGCCAAGCCTGGTGTTTATTGCCGTGGATAACTTGTTTGGTGGTGACGGGCGTTTCCCGACTAAAGTGGAAGGCCGTGAATTCACGCATACCGAACAGCGCGTGATTAACCGCATGCTGAAACTGGCGCTCGAAGCCTACAGCGATGCGTGGAAGGCCATCAACCCGCTGGATGTGGAATACGTGCGTTCTGAAATGCAGGTTAAGTTTACAAACATTACCACATCGCCAAACGATATCGTCGTTAACACCCCTTTTCATGTGGAAATCGGTACGTTGACGGGCGAGTTCAATATCTGTCTGCCCTTTAGCATGATAGAACCGCTGCGCGAAACGCTGGTCAACCCGCCGCTGGAAAACTCACGCACGGAAGATCAGAACTGGCGTGACAATCTGGTGCGCCAGGTGCAGCACTCAGAGCTGCAACTGATCGCTAATTTCGCGGATATTCCCCTGCGCCTGTCGCAGATACTTAAGCTGCAACCCGGCGATGTGCTGCCGATTGATAAACCCGATCGCATTATCGCTCATGTGGACGGCGTACCTGTGCTTACCAGCCAGTACGGTACGGTCAACGGACAATATGCGTTACGTGTTGAGCATCTGATAAACCCGATTTTGAATTCGCTGAATGAGGAACAGCCCAAATGAGTGATATGAACAATCCGTCCGATGAGAACAGCGGAGCAATGGACGATCTGTGGGCTGACGCGTTGAACGAACAAAAAACGACCACCAGCAATAAGAGCCCGGCGGATGCCGTGTTCCAGCAGCTTGGTGGTGGTGATGTCGGCGGCAATCTCCAGGATATCGACCTGATTATGGATATCCCGGTTAAGCTGACCGTTGAACTGGGTCGTACCCGCATGACCATCAAAGAGCTGCTGCGCCTGACGCAAGGTTCCGTGGTTGCGCTTGACGGTCTGGCGGGTGAACCGCTGGATATCCTGATCAACGGTTATTTGATTGCCCAGGGTGAAGTGGTGGTTGTCGCTGATAAATATGGCGTGCGTATCACCGATATTATCACCCCTTCCGAGCGTATGCGTCGTCTGAGCCGCTGAGTCTATGAAAACACAGGCTACGGTTAGCCACCCTTCCGCTATTCCCGGTTCGCCACTGCTGCAAGTCAGTGGCGCGCTGTTCGGCATCATCGCCGTTATCCTGATTGCCGCATGGCTGGCAAAACGCGTAGGTATTGGTGGTAAAACCGCCGGTGCGCGGGGATTAAAAGTGAGCGCCAGCGCAAGCGTCGGTACGCGCGAGCGCGTGGTGATTGTCGATGTGGAAGATGCACGCCTGGTGCTTGGCATTACGCCAAACACTATCAATTTGTTACACAAGCTTCCTCCCGCACCTGCGAACAGCGAAGACGTGAACGAGAAAAATGCAGACTTTCAGTCTGTGATGAAGAATTTGCTTAAGCGTTCCGGGAGATCCTGATGCGCCGCTTGTTATCCCTTGCGCTGGCCGGTCTGTGGCTGGCGTCGCCCTGTGCATTCGCGCAACTTCCAGGGCTGGTCAGCCAGCCGTTAGCGGGCGGCGGCCAGAGCTGGTCACTGCCGGTGCAGACGCTAGTATTTATCACCTCCCTCACCTTCCTGCCGGCAATTTTACTGATGATGACCAGCTTTACGCGCATCATCATTGTGTTTGGCCTGCTGCGAAACGCGCTGGGCACCCCTTCTGCTCCGCCAAACCAGGTGATGCTGGGGCTTGCGCTATTTCTCACCTTTTTCATTATGTCGCCGGTTATTGACAAGATTTATACCGACGCCTATCAGCCGTTTAGCGAAAGCAAGATTTCTGTGGATGTCGCGCTTGAGCGCGGCGCGCAGCCGCTGCGCGAATTTATGATGCGCCAGACCCGCGAAGCCGACCTTGCGCTGTTTGCCCGCCTGGCCAATAGCCCGCCTATCCAGGGGCCGGAAGCCGTGCCGATGCGCATTTTGCTGCCCGCGTATGTCACCAGCGAACTAAAAACCGCTTTCCAGATTGGTTTTACGATTTTCATCCCGTTCCTGATTATCGACCTGGTGATTGCCAGCGTGTTGATGGCGCTGGGGATGATGATGGTACCGCCTGCAACCATCGCCCTGCCGTTCAAACTGATGCTGTTTGTGCTGGTAGATGGCTGGCAGCTGCTTGTCGGCTCGCTGGCGCAAAGTTTTTACAGTTGAGGGTAAGAGATGACGCCAGAGTCGGTCATGATGATGGGCACCGAAGCGATGAAAGTGGCTCTCGCTCTCGCTGCCCCTCTGCTGCTGGTCGCCCTGATAACCGGGCTTGTTATTAGTATTTTGCAGGCGGCGACGCAAATCAACGAAATGACGCTCTCCTTTATCCCGAAAATTATCGCGGTATTTACCGCAATCGTGATTGCCGGGCCGTGGATGCTGAATTTATTGCTTGATTATATGCGTACCCTGTTCAGCAACATTCCTTATATTATCGGATAAGCAGGCTTATGCTGAGCGTCACCAGCGATCAATGGCTACAGTGGCTGACCATGTATTTCTGGCCGCTGCTGCGGGTGCTGGCCCTGATAATGACCGCGCCGATTCTTAGCGAATCACGCATTCCACGCCGGGTAAAACTGGGCCTCGGTGTCGTTATCACGATAGTTATCGCGCCGACACTGCCGGCAACCCAGGATGTGCCTATCGTTTCGATGGATGCATTATGGCTGGCGATGCAGCAGATCCTCATTGGCGTTGCGCTGGGGTTTACCATGCAATTCGCCTTTGCCACTATCCGTACCGCCGGTGAACTGATTGGCCTGCAGATGGGGCTGTCCTTCGCGACCTTTGTTGATCCGACAAGTCATCTTAATATGCCCGTCCTGGCCCGTATCCTGGATATGCTGGCGCTGCTGCTGTTCCTGACGTTTAACGGTCATTTGTGGTTAATATCAATGCTGGTGGATACCTTTCACACGTTACCCATTGGTGGGAACCCGGTGAACAGTAACGCGTATCTGGCGTTAACACGGGCGGCAGGCATGATATTTCTTAATGGATTGATGCTGGCATTACCGATTATTACGCTGCTGCTGACCGTTAATTTATCACTCGGTCTGCTGAACCGTATGGCTCCGCAATTATCAGTATTCGTAATCGGTTTTCCGGTCACACTCAGCGTTGGAATTTTGCTGATCGCGGCAATGATGCCCCTGCTCGCACCGTTCTGCGAGCGGTTATTCAGCGAATTATTCAACCTGTTAGCCGATATCGTCAGCGAGTTGCCGCAAACGACAAACCCTTAGCCGCCGTAATGTTTCCTTTGAGGATAATCCTAAAGTGAAAAACGTAAATCACCTGCAAGCATACACAGGACGCGGCTTATTTGTTTTTAACACTCTCACAGAACACAACATTTACTTTACTTTAAGATGTTTCCTGGCAAATTATACGTAACTTTACGGGATAGTGGGTTCGCCTGGAGTTTTCTTTATCCACTTCAGTTATATCAATATTTTTTCTGTAATGGCTTCTGAAGCTTCAGGCGGGTGGTGAATTATCGTTACGCATTGAGTGAGGGTATGCCATGTCGACGATTATTATGGATTTATGCAGTTATACCCGGTTGGGATTAACAGGGTATCTGACAAGTCGGGGGGTTAAAAAACGAGATATCAACGATATACAAACTGTTGATGAACTCGAAGCTGCTTGCAATACACTTCAGCCTTCAGTGGTATTTATCAACGAAGACTGTTTTATTCATGACCCATGCAGTAGTCAGCATATAAAGCAAGTTATTAATCAGCACCCCCGAACGCTATTTATTGTGTTTATGGCCATTGCCAATATTCACTTTGATGAATACCTTTTGGTTCGCAAAAACTTATTGATCAGTTCGAAGTCGATTAAACCAGAGTCTCTGGATAATATTCTGGGAGATTGTCTGAATAAAGAGAAAAAAAGTGCCAGCACGGTTAATTTACCGACGCTATCGCTGAGTCGTACCGAGTCCAGTATGCTGAAGATGTGGATGTCCGGGCAAGATACGATTCAAATTTCAGATCAGATGAATATTAAAGCCAAGACGGTATCATCACATAAGGGGAATATTAAAAGAAAAATAAAAACGCATAATAAACAAGTGATTTATCACGTCGTGCGTCTGACCGATAACGTCACCACAGGTATATTTGTTAATATGCGTTAAATAAACTGTTATTACTACACCCTCCCACGCAAGGAGGGCGGAATATCAGTCTGCTTTTTCTACAAATACGCCGTCCGGATGATCTTTTTCATTAAAGAACCAGATACCGAGCGGGTAATCTTCCAATGAAACCAGGTACATTGTACCTTCACTAAACGCTTCTACAGCCAACACCACACCCGGACGGCGAGGACCACCGTCCGTTTTAACTGTCACCCGATCGTTTACCTTCATCACTCCCTCCTCTCGTATTTACGCCATTTTAGAACAAATCCGTCGCTCTGGCAGTCTTCTGATGTTTAACAGCCGCATTTTTCTACCGACTATACTAAGCATTGGTATGGTGAATGAGGTGATGGCATGAATACTGAGAAAGAGTATAGCGAGACCGCGAAACGCGACGTCAATGTGGACGTTGATGCGCTACTGAAAGCGATCAATGAAATCAGCGAGAGCGAAATACAGCGCGTGGATGATGACGAAGGACAGCGCGTCAGTGTGGACGGTCGTGAGTATCACACCTGGCGAGAACTGGCTGAAGCATTCGAGTTGGATATACATGATTTCAGCGTCACTGAAGTGAATCGCTGAGAAAATATCCCGGCCGCCGGAAGCCGCCGGGATAAACTTGCTTACGCAAGAAGCACTTAAAAAATTCGTACACCAGGGAATCTGATGTACGACCACTTTAGCCTCAATAAATGATTCTGACAAGATTTATTAACAGAACTAATAATTAACAAATACAACTGTATTCCAGTGGATACAAAGTTTATAGGAGCCGCACATGCCGAGCCTGGACGACCCGTTACTGGTGTTTACCGATGTTGATGGCACATTATGCGACAGTCATACCGGCGAATGGCAAGCCGCAGCTGACTGGTTAACCCGTCTTCGCGAGCACCACGTTCCGGTTATCTTATGCAGCAGCAAAACCGCTGCGGAGATGATTGATTTGCAAAAAACGCTTGGACTACAGGGACTGCCATTTATTGCCGAGAACGGTGCGGTTATTCAACTGGATGAAAAATGGCAGGATGATGAAAACTACCCGCGTATCATCACCGGTTCTCCTCACGAGGAGATAGCCAACGTGCTGAGCCAGATGCGCCATAAAAACGGCTGGAAGTTCACCACATTTAGCGAGCTGGGCGAACATGTTCTGGCAGAACTGACCGGCCTGACGGCCACGCAGGCGGGACTGGCGCATTTGCAGGAAGCTTCAGAAACCCTTATCTGGCGTGACAGCGACAAGCAAATGGCTGCGTTTGATGCAGCGCTGGCGCAGCTTGGGCTTCGTTTTGTGCAGGGCGCGCGTTTCTGGCATGTGCTGGATGAGCGCGCGGGTAAAGATCAGGCGGTTAACTGGCTTACGCGGCGCTATCGCCATTACACCGGGAAACGCTATTCTACCCTTGGGCTGGGCGATGGCCCTAACGATGCGCCGCTGCTGGATAGCGTCGATTATGCCATTGTGGTTAAAGGCCTTAACCGCGAGGGCATTGTGCTTCGCAAAGATACGCCGGACAGAGTCTATCGCACGCAGCAGGAAGGCGCGGCGGGCTGGCGCGAAGGACTGGATCAGTTTTTTGCGGCGTCGTCCTCGTAACAGACCCGGTTTCGCCCCTGTTTTTTCGCCTGATACAGGCGGTGGTCGGCAACAGATTGCAGATGTTCGAAATCATAACTTCGCTGCTCCGGTGCGCCGCTGACCCCCAGCGACGCGCTGATACGAATAGTTTTATGCTTTTTGATAAGCATCTCTTTACTGTTAAGGCGCGAGCGTATGCGCTCCGCCACTTCCACCGCTTCCGCCAGCGGGCAATTTGGCAGCACAACACAAAATTCTTCCCCTCCTACGCGACCTGCAACATCATGCGCGCGGATCGCGTGGCTTATCACACCGGCCGTCATAGTGAGCACCAAATCCCCGATCTGATGGCCGTAGCGGTCATTGATATTTTTAAAATGATCGAGATCTAACTGAATAACGGATAACGGGAGTTGCTGACTACGGCACTGCTCCGAGAGCACCCGGGCACGCTCAAACAGCGAACGGCGGTTACATAACCGCGTCAGCGGGTCATACCACGCCTGCCATTGCAGCGTTTGCTGCATGCGCAGCATATTTTTTACCATCCGTCGGATAACTACCCATGCCAGAAACAGCATCGTGGTGAATAACAGCCACAGCAATAACAGTGCAATACTGATGCGGCCAAAATCATCCCGAATACCATCGTGCAAGACGTGTACCCGTAATAATGTGCCGTCAAAATGTTTGAGTTTCTGCCAGCTGATGAAACGCGTCCCCAGCCGTACTTCACCTTGCGGATCGCGCGCTATCTCTTTTTGCAGATACTGGCGCTGTTTAACGCTGAAGGTTTGCTCGGCGTTGCCCGCATCCAGGGTGGAGGTCAATAACGTAAACTGGCTATCATAGAGTTGATATTCGCCCTTATCCGCGACATGCCAGGCATCATGAATCACCTCGTTGATAACCGTCAGCGGAAAACTCATCACTAAGACACCATACCAGTATCCGCGCGCATCAAGCGGCAAACTGGCGGTAATAAAACTGTCCGCCTCACTGGGACGATGCGCCTGATCGGTAAACCAGCGCACACCACGCCTGGGGTTTTCGCGCTCGCTCTGCCCGAGAAACCACGGGCGCATCAGTAAATTGTAATAATTGGGCACAATCTCCTGCTCACCGTTCAGGGCGTGCGTTGCGACAAAAAAACCAGCGCGAGAAACATAATACGCACGCCGCGGCAGCATATCGGCATCGTCGGAGAGACGATACAAATAGCCAAGCTCCATCGCCGCTGTTAACTCATTTTGTAACAGCGGATTGTCGCGGTTAAGCGTCCCGCTTTCATTGACAAAATGATCGGAAACACCGTACAGGGGTAATGTGCGCCGGGCATCAAGCGTAATTTGCCACTGCGGCTGTGTGCGTACGCGCTCAAACTCGTGTTTAATATTGCGAAATACTTCAAACCCCAGAGGAATTTGCAGCGCCTGCTGCATGCCATTACGGAAAAATAGCAGCCTGTCGATACCCACCTGCATATGCTTTTCGAGCGCATTGCTGACGTTAACCAACAAGCTGCGCTGGCTGGAGATATACGCGCCTTCCAGTACGTTGACCTCTCGCCATGTCAGCACGGTAGAGCAGATTAAAACGACCACAAAGCACAGATTTACCACGCGGGAGGGTTCGAACCAGGCTTTTAACTTTCCAGACAGGCGATTTTTGTTCACAATCTTTTCCTGACAGGTGTTGTTATGCTTCCGGTCGGCCAATCATTGGTTCGGGAATGACAGACCATAAAAACGCCCGGCAATGCCGGGCGTTTTTATGGTTATACCTCTTCGACGCTCCTTTGCCTGTCGCCATGCATCAGTTCGTCTTCGCGAAAAGCTTCCCGTTTGACACCATAACCATCATACCAGCGGCACTCCACCATCCCGCTGGCATAACCGGTCACGATCATGCGCGGACCACCATTTTTAGGTTCAACTTCATCGCTGACCAAAAAGACCATTACTGCCTCCTTTATCAGGGCGAAACTGTTTCACCTTAGACGAAATTTATTCATTTTGCATAGTTTCTGCCGTGCGTTTTTTTCAATGTGCCTGGCCACGCAAGCGGGAAATTCCCTTCACCACGATAACCACCACAGCGCCAATAACCAGGCCCAGAAGCAGGTTTGCAAGCAAAGGTACCAGTATCTGTAGCACCGCATGCTGCCCGGCAGCGAAATGTTCAATAGCATGATGTAACGGCGCAAGACCATGTATCACAATGCCGCCGCCGACCAAAAACATTGCCAGTGTGCCGACGATACTCAACGCTTTCATAAGCCATGGCGCGAGGATGAGCAACCCTTTTCCTGCCCCTTGCGCCAGCAGGCTGCGTTTTTCAGCCAGCCAGTATCCCATATCATCAAGTTTGACGATGATTCCGACCAAACCATACACGCCGATGGTCACTAACAAGGCGATACCGGAAAGCACCAGCACCTGATTGAGCAGCGGCGCATCGGCAACAATGCCAAGCGTGATGGCAACAATCTCCGCCGATAAAATAAAATCGGTACGTACCGCGCCTTTGATTTTATCTTTCTCGAACTGTTGCGCGTCCTGTGTCGCCAGTGCTTCCAGGCGCTGCTGGCATGCCTGCGGGTCTTCTTTATTTTTGCGCGACTCGATGGTGTGCAGGACTTTTTCCACCCCTTCAAAGCACAAAAATGCCCCGCCAATCATCAGCAACGGCGTGATAGCCCAGGGGATAAAAGCGCTTATCAGTAGCGCCAGCGGAACGAGGATCACTTTGTTAAGCAACGAACCACGCGCCACGCCCCAGACCACGGGCAGTTCACGGTTAGCGCGAACGCCGGTCACCTGCTGCGCGTTCAGGGAGAGATCGTCGCCCAAAACGCCAGCGGTTTTTTTTGCCGCCAGTTTCCCCATGACGGAGATGTCGTCCAGTAACGTGGCGATATCGTCCAGTAAGGTCAATAAACTACTTCCTGCCAAGGTTCTCTTCCTTCTTCTGCATACGGCGCGGATTGCGCTGGGTGATACTGAGTATGAAATAAAAATCCGCCAACGAAAAAGTGCTGGCTGAAATCCACAAAAATTTAACACTCAACGCACGATTAAGCACTCGCCAGCTTAATCGTTTTCGCGTTAACTATAAGTCTTTTATATTTTCCCGCGAGGCAGTATGCGTTTCAGGCAAGTCTTACCCCTTATCGGTGCGCTTTTTGCGTTGTACATCATTTGGGGCTCCACCTATTTTGTTATCCGCATCGGGGTGGAAAGTTGGCCTCCCTTTATGATGGCCGGTATTCGTTTTTTAAGTGCTGGCACATTGCTGATGGCCTTTTTATTACTGACAGGGCATAAACTTCCCAGGCCGCGCCCTCTGCTAAACGCTGCGCTGATTGGCATACTGCTGCTGGCGGTGGGAAACGGTTTTGTGACGGTCGCTGAGCATCAAAACGTCCCTTCCGGTATTGCCGCCGTGGTCGTTGCCACGGTTCCGCTGTTCACGCTGTGCTTTAGTCACTTTTTTGGCATCAGGACGCGAAAACTTGAGTGGCTCGGTATCGCCATCGGTTTGATGGGTATTATTTTGCTCAATAGCGGCGGCAATTTAAGCGGCAATCCGTGGGGTGCAGTATTGATACTGATAGGTTCGATGAGTTGGGCATTTGGCTCAGTGTTTGGCGCGCGGGTGGAACTGCCGGATGGCATGATGGCTGGGGCCATCGAGATGCTCACGGCGGGTATTGTGCTGCTGGTCGCGTCAACGCTAACCGGTGAGCGGCTGACCGCCATGCCCCCTGCATCCGGCTTTCTGGCTGTCGGTTACCTTGCCCTGTTTGGCTCGATTATCGCCATCAATGCTTATATGTATCTGATCCGTAATGTCACCCCGGCAGTGGCAACCAGCTATGCGTATGTTAACCCGGTAGTTGCCGTTTTGTTGGGTACCGGCTTTGGCGGAGAACATCTCTCTTCTGTCGAATGGATTGCGCTGGGGATTATTATTATGGCGGTCGTGCTGGTGACGCTGGGTAAATATCTGCTGCCACAGCGCCAGGAAGACGCGACCTGCGAGACCAAAAAATAACCTACATGGCGTGAATGCCCTGCGTGTCGATCTGCGCGGTTTGCCCTCCCCCGCAGATCCACTCTTCCAGCCGCTCACACAATGCCTCGTCGCCAAGCTTTAGCTTTCCGCGCAGCGCGCACTCCCAGACAATCAACACGCGCCAGCCTTGCTCCAGCAAACGCGCCGTGTCGCGGGCATCACGCTCGACATTCTTGCCGATTTTTTCCAGCCAAAAATCCGTACGCGTCGCCGGGACTTTAAACAGATAGCACTGATGGTGATGCCAGAAGCAGCCATGGGTGAACACAACGCACCGATAGTCATCCAGAACAAAATCGGGACGCCCCGGCAAGCTCGCATCCTGTACGCGAAAGTCCAGTTCCAGCGATACCAGGCAGGCCGCCAGCCGTTTTTCGATCGCCGTATCCCGCGTCGCAATAGCACGCATATTTTTGCTGCGCGTGGCTTTATCATGAACATCCGCCATCACGTTTCTCTCTTAATGAACCTGGCTGGCAAAACGAGTAAGGATATCCTCATCCAGACGCTGAAAATCGCCGCGCAATTCAGCGCCAAGCTTGGCCATGAACTGTACGATAAAATCTGCATTCTGGTTCGCCAGTTCCCGCCCCTTCGCGGTTTGCATGCTGGCTGGAAGTTTAAGTAATTTGCAGCGGAAATGATCAAGGGCAAATGCCCTGTCATCAAGCTCCCGCTCTTCGGCAAACGGATCGTCGGCATCAAACAGCGCCGTTCCCAGCGATCCGGCCACGGCAAATACGCGTGCAAGGCCAATGGCGCCAAGTGACTCAAGCCTGTCGGCGTCCTGGACGATTTTGGCCTCCAGCGTCTGCGGCGCAATACCGCTGCTATAACTATGCGCCTCTATGGCATGGCGCACGGCCGCAATTTTACTCACAGGATAGGTCGGGAAATCCTGCGCCAGCACCGTAGCCGTTTTTTCTGCGGCTAATACCGACGACAGGTGGCGTTCAGGGTGGTTTTTCGCCAGCGAGACAATATCGTGGAAATAGCATGCGGTCAGGACAACCAGCTCATCGGCTTGCTCACCGTGCATCAGCGTCTGCGCTGTTTTCCATACCCGCCGAAAATGTGAAATATCATGAGCGATATCGCCATGATTAAAATGCTGTGTCATCCATGTGTCGAAGCGAGTTTGCCAGTCAACGGTATTCATGCTCTGTCCTGCATTTAAAAAAGAAACCATAACACCTTGCGCGCGATCAGGCATCAGGATCGACGGGCCGCGTGTACCACGCAATCGCGCCCAGAATAGTTCCAACCAAAACCAGGGCGAACACCACTGACAGCGCAGCGGCCCAGTTTTCAACACGGGCCCCGCTCTGCATAAGCGCCCACAAAGTATTTAACAGGCTCCAGACGAAATAGATGCAGAAAATCATGAACAACCACAGGGCCAGTCTACCGCCCAGGCTTCGAACAGCTTGATGTTGCATAATGCTACCTTTCGCATAGTCCTCACTGAAATGCATCCTGTCATTTCAATGTGACGGTGATTACCTTCACATTATATAGTTTAGGTATATTTTTTGTGGATATATTCACACTAATTATTTATTCGACAAAATTATGGTTGCAAAAAAACATCACCATCGAAGAATAATCACATCAGTAATTAATTCAGTAATAATCATTGCACAGACAAATAATCATTCTTATTGCTAAAGGCTATTTCATTTACGTCTTTTTTATGCGACCATCTTCACGTCATTATTATTTATCTTCTTAACCTCTACTTAGCCGTAAAACTTTTTGGCAACGCGATCCTGGCATTTTCTGCCAGGATTTTTTTTTGCGCCGTGAATATGCATTCACCATAAAAATTTAATGCACCAAACCATCCAGATTATGATTATATATTAATAACCATTACACAACCGGCAAACTATCACACCAAAAAATACGTTTAAATCACTAGATTGCATAGGTTTTTTATTGTCATTCACTTGCAAAATACCTTTAGTCAAAAGAAATAATTTGAAATATTTAATATAATATAGTTACATCTTTATGCGTAAATAAATTGAACTAAATAGAATACTATCTTTTCGCGACATTATTTTAATCGTCGCCAATAACATATTCATATAAATGATGATAGCAAAGGAATAAATAATGAAAAGAAAGGCACTGGCCATTATTATCCCGGCATTAATGGCTGCCGGAACTGTACAGGCAGCTGAAATTTATAATAACAACGGTAATAAGGTCGACCTGTACGGGAAAATAGTCGGCGAACGCGTCTGGAGTGATGCCGACAAGCACAACAGGGATAATGTGGATGCTACCTACGCACGTTTCGGCGTTAAGGGTCAAACGCAAATCACCGACGTGCTGACGGGCTACGGTCATTTTGAGCATAACCTGAGCGCAGATGTCCCCGACGAAACCCAGTCACAATCGACGCGTCTGGCCTATGCGGGCCTGAAGATGGCGCAGATCGGTTCCTTTGATTACGGGCGCAGCTACGGCGCACCTTATAATGTGGGAGCGTTTACCGATATGCTGGTCAAGTGGGGCGGCGACTCCTGGGTTGCCACCGACAACTTTATGACCAAGCGCAGTAACGGTCTTGCGACCTGGCGTAATACGGATTTCTTCGGCGCGGTTGAAGGTCTGGATTTTGCCGTGCAGTACCAGGGTAAGAACGAAAATAGTAAGCGTAATAAAATGAAGTCAAACGGCGATGGTTACAGCACAGCGGCCACCTGGGCTGTCGACGGATTTAAGTTCGGCGCGACCTATGCCAACTCCGATCGCACCGATGCACAAAGCAGTGACCATCAGGGTAAGAAAGCTGAGCTGTGGGCTGTTGGCGCTAAATATGATGCTAACCAGGTTTACGTCGCGGTAACCTACGGCGAAAGCCATAACCTCACGCGTGAAAACGACGGTCAGTTTGCCAACAAAACGCAAAACATCGAAGCCGTTGTTCAGTATCAGTTCGAGTCCGGGTTGCGCCCTTCTCTGGGTTATGTCTATTCAAAAGGAAAAGATTTGCAGGCGCGTGGCACCTTTACCGGTGGCGACGCGGTGCGGGTTAACTACATCGAAGCCGGTAGCTGGTACTACTTTAATAAAAATATGAACGTCTATGCTGCGTATAAATTCAACCTGCTGCGTGAGACAGATTATGTTGTCAGCACGAAATTGAATGCAGGCGATGAATTCGCCTTAGGTATTGTTTACCAGTTCTGATAACCGCGTCACTGATAAAGCCCGTGCAATACGTAATGCCGATCAGTTAAGGATCGGTTGACCGATCCTTAAACTACGGCACTATAACGGCTTCCACTACAGGGAGCCGTTTTCTTATGCCACTTCTCAACGACCTGCTTGATTTCCATGACCATCCA
>NZ_JBQPOM010000057.1:0-46845 GCF_052220145.1 Vagococcus sp. WN89Y
TTACGGGCCGTAAGTAACGAAGTTTGATGCAAATGTCAGATCGTATGCGCCTGTTAGGGCGCGGCTGGTAATAGAGCCTTATAGGCGCATCTGAAAAACCTCCGGCTATGCCGGAGGATATTTATTTTCTTATTGCTTTTCTTAACCGCGCTGCGTGCTTACAGCGTCTGCGTCGCACTCTCGACATTATGGCGAGTCACATCGACCGGCATACCGGAGCGCACCTCCATGGCATGCGTCATCACCTCCGCATCACTCTGCGCGTCATTTTTAAAGGCTTCCATTGCGCTATCCAGCACGATAGGCAGCGTTTTCGGATCCTCGTCGATCGATTTCGACAAAGGCTGGTGCACCTCAACCAGGCGCGTGCCGTCAGGTTCTACTGATACTTTAATCGGCGTATTAATAATATTGACCGGCGTGCCGGGCGTGACCTGGGCAAAGAGCGTTGAGATATCGTTATCACGCAGGCGAATGCAGCCGGAGCTGACGCGCATTCCAATGCCGAAGTCGGCGTTTGTGCCGTGCAGCAGGTACACGCCGCCAAAAGCCGCGAGGCGGATAGCATGATGGCCCATCGGATTATCCGGCCCGGCTGGCATCACTGCGGGCAGGTCGATCCCCTGGGCTTTATAACGTGCGCGAATATTGGCGGTCGGCGTCCAGGTGGGATTGGCGCGTTTGTCTGATACGGTAGTCTTCATCGTCGGGGTTAACGTGTCACCCCCCAACTGGCCGATACCGATCGGGTAAACGGTGACCTCGTTTTTCCCCGGTGGATAGTAATAGAGGCGCAGCTCCGCAAGGTTGATAACGATCCCTTTGCGCGGCGCATCCGGCAGCAGCGTTTGCAGGGGTATCGTCAGAACACTGCCTGCACGCGGAACATAGGGGTCAATGCCAGGGTTGGCTTGTAACAGGGCCAGAAAACCGACGTTGTATTTTTTGGCGATCGCCTCCAGCGAACCGCCATCGTTCTGCACGACATGGTAACGGTTTTCTCCGACCAGACGACTGCCGGAAGGGGGGAGAGGCCAGGTGTTGGCCCAGGAGGGCACAGCGAAAACGACTGCGGCGACAACGGTGAGACGCGTTATCCAGCGGGAAAAACGCACACTTTTAATCATGACCATAATCCATCTAAATCATAAGGTTATTGCAATACAAATTGCTGATGAATTATGGTGGCCGGAACGGAAAGATACTCCTGGGATTGTGCAAAGTATCTGTAAAGTTTTGTGTTTACCGGGTATCACCGGGCCAAATGGCCCGGTTTTTGCCGATCAGGCTGCTGCGTTTTCGGCCAGTTGTTGCATAAAGCTTTGTACCCAGTCCATGCGCGCTTTCCGCTCGGCCAGATCATGCATAAACTTCAGCCGCGTCGGGCCATCAAGGCGGAAGTGCTGCGGTTGTTTTTGTAACAGGCCAATCAGCCACGCCGGGTTGACGTTATTTTTCTCATTGAATTCAATGATGCCGCCTTTTTCGTTGCTCTCCAGTTTACGAATGCCCAGCCTCTGCGCCTGCTGGCGTAAGCGGGCGATATCCAGCAGGTTACGCGCGGCATCCGGCAGCATCCCGAAGCGATCGATAAGCTCCACTTTCAGCTCATCGAGCGCGTGCTCATCTTTGGCACTGGCGATACGCTTATAGAATGACAGCCGTGTATTCACATCTGGAATGTAATCGTCCGGCAGCAGGGCAGGCATGCGCAGCTCCACTTCTGTTTGCTGGCTGGTCAAATCTTCCAGCGACGGCTCGCGCCCCGCTTTCAGCGCATCGACTGCGTTTTCGAGAAGCTCCATATAGAGCGAGAAGCCAATGGTCTCCATTTGCCCGCTCTGATCTTCACCAAGCAGTTCACCCGCGCCACGGATTTCCAGATCGTGGGTCGCCAGCGCAAAGCCTGCGCCCAAATCTTCCAGCGAGGCGATAGCTTCCAGACGCTTTTGCGCATCCACGGTCATCGCTTTCGGATGCGGGGTCAGCAGCCAGGCATAAGCCTGATGGTGAGAACGCCCGACGCGACCGCGCAACTGGTGAAGCTGCGCAAGGCCGAAGTGATCCGCGCGCTCAATAATGATGGTATTGGCCGTCGGAATATCAATGCCCGTTTCGATAATCGTCGTACACACCAGCACGTTAAAACGCTGGTGATGGAAATCGTTCATCACCCGTTCCAGCTCGCGCTCGCGCATCTGCCCGTGACCGATAGCGATACGCGCTTCGGGCACCAGTTCTGCGAGCCGCTGCGCCGCTTTCTGAATATTTTCCACGTCGTTATACAGGTAATAAACCTGCCCGCCGCGCAAGATTTCACGCAGAATGGCTTCGCGTACCACCAGGCTGTCGTACTCGCGAACAAAGGTCTTCACCGCCAGGCGGCGCGCCGGTGGCGTGGCGATAATCGACAGGTCGCGCATTCCGCTCATGGCCATATTGAGCGTGCGCGGGATAGGCGTGGCGGTCAGCGTCAGGATGTCCACATCGGCACGCATTGCTTTGATACGCTCTTTGTGGCGCACGCCAAAACGGTGCTCCTCATCCACAATCAGCAGGCCGAGATCCTTGAGTTTGACGTCGCTTTGCAAAAGCTTATGGGTACCGATAAGGATATCCACTTTGCCTTCAGCGGCCTGCTCAAGTACCTGCGCCTGCTCTTTTGCGCTACGAAAGCGCGACAGCATCTCAATGCGCACCGGCCAGTTGGCGAAGCGGTCGCGGAAGTTATCAAAATGCTGCTGGGCAAGCAGTGTGGTGGGCACCAGCACCGCCACCTGCTTATTGTTCTCCACCGCCAGGAACGCCGCGCGCATCGCGACTTCGGTCTTGCCGAAACCAACGTCGCCACACACCAGGCGATCCATCGCCAGCGGCTGGCACATATCGCTGAGCACTGCATTGATAGCCTGCGCCTGATCCGGGGTCGTTTCGAACGGGAAACCGTCACAGAAGAGCTGATACTGCTCCCGGTCATGCTTAAAGGCGAAGCCTGCTTTCGCGGCGCGCTGGGCGTAAATATCCAGCAGTTCGGCGGCCACATCGCGTACCTTTTCCGCCGCTTTTTGCCGCGCCCGCGTCCAGGCATCGCTGCCCAGTTTATGCAGCGGCGCGTTATCTTCCGCACCGCCTGCGTAACGACTGATAAGATGCAATGACGACACCGGCACATACAGTTTCGCGTCATTGGCATACATCAGCATCAGGTATTCGCCCTTGATACCGCCTGCTTCCAGTGTGGTCATCCCGGCGTAGCGGCCAACGCCGTGCTCCAGGTGCACCACCGGCTGGCCTTCGTGCAGTTCGGCCAGGTTGCGGATAAGCGTATCAGGGTTGATGGTGCGGCGAGTATCCTGGCGACGGCGGGCGACACGCTCGCCGAGCAAATCGCTTTCGCACACCAGCGCACGGTTGCGAAGCGTATCGATAAAACCATGCTCCGCGCTGCCAATCATCAGATAGCAGCCTTTGCGGGTAGCTTCATCAAGGCGCAAAATACGCTTCGGCGAGACTTTAATACGCCCCAGCAGTTCAATCAGCGCTTCACGGCGGCCCTCGCTCTCGACCGAGAACACCACCGGCCCGTCAAAACTTTCGATAAATTTACGCAGGCTTTCCAGCGGGGATTTTTGCTGCGTCTGAACCGCCAGCTCCGGCAAAGACCGGTAGCCGAGGTTAACGTGCGCGGCTTTTTCGGCCAGCGCGTCGGTTTTAAGCTGCACACGCGGCCAGTTTTTTAGCTCGCTGAATAAGGCATCAACACGCAGCCAGAGCGCGTCGGGCGGCAGGAGCGGGCGCATCGGGTCAACGCCCCGGTTTTCATAACGCGCCTGCGTTTCCTGGGAAAAGCGCTCGGCGCTGGCTTCCAGATCGCCAGTATTCACCAGCAAGGTATTGGCCGGAAAATAGCTGAACAGCGGCGGCAATGGTTCGCTAAAGAACAGCGGTTGCCAGTACTCGATCCCGGCGGGCAGGGTGCCTTTACTGACCTGCTGATAAATATGCTCGGCGTCGCGCTTTACCTCGAACTTATCGCGCCACTGGCTGCGAAACAGTTCGATAGCTGTTTTGTCGGTAGGAAACTCATGCGCGGGCAGTAAATTGATGGCCTCGACCTCTTCCAGCGTGCGTTGGGTATCCGGGTCGAAAAGGCGCAGGCTGTCGATTTCGTCATCAAAAAAATCGAGACGGTAAGGCTGCGCGCTGCCCATCGGAAAGAGATCCAGTAACGCGCCACGGGTGGCATACTCCCCGTGTTCCATCACCTGATCAACATGGCGATAGCCGGCGCTGTCGAGCTGCGCGCGCAGTTGATCGCGCGAGAGCCGCTGGCCTTTTTTCATCACCAGCGCATGACCATGCAGATAGCTATGCGGGCACACCCGCTGCATCAGGGTATTTACCGGCACAATCAGCACGCCGCGCTGCATGGCGGGAAGCTGGTAAAGGGTCGACAGGCGCGAGGAGATAATCTCCTGGTGCGGCGAGAAGCTGTCATAAGGCAGCGTTTCCCAGTCGGCAAGATTCATCACCAGGTTATCGGTAAATTGCCCGATTTCATCGTGTAAACGCAGCGCGTTTTGCATATCGGGCGCAATCAGCACTACCGGGCCGCTGTGGCGCTCGACGATTTCCGCAACCTCGGTTGCACAGGCCGCGCCAGTCAGTTCACCGAGCTGGCGCTGTTCACCCGCTTTGCCGGGCAGGGAATAACGGTATTTATCAGACATAAAAAGTGCCACGATCTCTAAAAGGATATAGCCCCCTTATGGGGGCATATCACTGAAACGCAATACCATTATTATCTGTGATTGCGCTATTTTCGCCAACCTCAGCGTGCAGTAGCGGTTTGTTGCAGTTTTGCTGGCGGGGTAAAGAACAGATCGCCAAAAAGCGCGGTAGAGATTTTACGCACCAGCAAACCAAACAGCGTACAGATAAACAGGGTGACGAAGGGGTAAAGCAGCAGTATTGCCAGCTCAACCCCGGCGGGCAGCGCGCCTGCGTTTAGCGGCTTGAGCATCGCCAGGCTAAAGCCTTCGATTAAAATACGGTGCGTGGTATAGATGGCGATGGTATTGGTGCCGACAATGTTCAGCACGCTGTTTTCCGACGGTGGGAAGCGCAGCTCCATCTCCTGGAAGAGGCGCATGATGCCGACAATCGACAGCATGCACAAAGGCAGCGGCATATTGAACATCCACAAGCCGAATGCCGCAACGCAGGCAACAGCAAACGGCAGGGCGTAGCGGCGCAGCGAGACGTTCTTGACCCACGCCATCACCGCCGGGCCATACCACGCGCCCATGCTGTAGTAGATCATGTTGCGCACCACGCTGTTTAACCCCCACCACGGCAGCGGCAGGTAATTAATCACGACGCTGCATACCAGCAACACCACCATCAGCGGCGCTTTCCAGCGGCTCAGCCATTTACACAGCATAAAGTAAACGACCATTGCGTAGAGATACCACAGGCTGGTGCTTGCGGTCAGCATACCGTGCAGGAAACCTGCCCAGTCATTCGCATAGGCGGCGTTGGACGCATTGCTCAGATCCCGCTCTGGCGCCAGCCAGTCGTTGAGATGGCTCAGTCCAATCCATTGCAACACGCCCCACAATGCCAGCACATAGAAGATGCTCCAGATGCGTTTATCAATCGAGTCCTTCCAGGAGACCTCATCGATGTAGCGGCGAATCAGATACCCGGAGATAAAAAAGAACACCGGCATACGAAAGGGAGCAAGATAAAGGTTGAAGTAGATCCAGCACTTCGCCAGCGTTTCTGCCCACGGATGCTGGAAAAACGTCAGGTGCGGATAAAAAGTGATGACCGAGTGATACACCACCACCAGACAGATGCATAATCCTTTAATTTGGTTAATCCATAATTGTTTTTGTTTCATAACGTTGCGCCTGTATCCCTGAAAAAAGATCTATTACTTTTTCTCATAGACGGCGGAAACGTAACCGGAAAGTGTCTGTATTTACTCATTTTCGGATAAATATCAGAGGATGCCGAAGCCGGGGTTACGTTAGCAAAACTGAATTATTGAATTGATTTCTGGAACTTTTTTCCCCGTGTCGTGACGAAAACTTACCGTTTCACTCATTTACGCTCTGTGCTTTCGCTTATATACTCCTGACTCTGCTTTCAGCAACCAGACGGATTTCATGTACCAGCCTGTCACTCTTTTCATAGGTTTGCGCTATATGCGCGGACGTGCAGCAGACCGCTTTGGCCGCTTTGTCTCCTGGCTGTCGACCATTGGCATCACCCTGGGCGTTATGGCGCTGGTGACCGTGTTATCGGTGATGAATGGTTTCGAACGCGAGCTGCAAAACAACATCCTGGGGCTGATGCCGCAGGCCACTCTCTCAACGCAACATGGCTCTCTTAACCCTCAAACACTCCCGGCAAGCGCGGTAAAATTACAGGGCGTTACGCGTATTGCGCCGCTGACCACCGGTGATGTGGTGCTGCAAAGCGCGCGCAGCGTGGCGGTCGGCGTGATGCTCGGTATCGATCCGGCGCAAAAAGATCCGCTCACGCCCTACCTGGTCAACGTTGAGCAAAACGTTCTGCAGGCCGGTAAGTACAACATTATCCTGGGCGAGCGGCTTGCCGGGCAATTAGGGGTCAACCGTGGCGATCAGATTCGCCTGATGGTGCCTTCCGCCAGCCAGTTCACGCCGATGGGGCGGCTGCCGAGCCAGCGCCTCTTTACGGTCGCAGGGACATTTGCCGCCAACAGTGAAGTGGATGACTACCAGATGCTGGTGAATATTCAGGATGCCTCGCGCCTGATGCGCTACCCGGCCGGGAATATTACCGGCTGGCGTTTGTGGCTGAACGAACCGCTTAAGGTGGATGTGCTGAGTCAGCAGCCGCTGCCGGAAGGCACAAAATGGCAGGACTGGCGCGATCGCAAAGGCGAGCTGTTCCAGGCGGTGCGCATGGAAAAAAACATGATGGGGCTGCTCTTAAGCCTGATTGTTGCCGTGGCTGCGTTTAACATTATTACCTCGCTTGGCCTGATGGTGATGGAGAAGCAGGGCGAAGTGGCGATTTTGCAAACCCAGGGGCTGACGCGCCGCCAAATCATGGCCGTCTTTATGGTGCAGGGCGCCAGCGCCGGGATCATCGGCGCGTTGCTGGGCGCGGTGCTTGGCGCGCTGCTCGCCAGCCAGCTAAACAATGTGATGCCGATTATTGGCGCGCTGCTTGACGGTGCTACGCTGCCGGTGGCGATTGAACCGCTACAGGTCATCACTATCGCGCTGGTGGCGATGGCCATCGCGCTGCTCTCCACGCTCTATCCTTCCTGGCGCGCTGCCGCCACTCAACCCGCTGAGGCTTTACGTTATGAATAAGATCCTGTTGCAATGCGACAACCTGTGCAAACGCTATCAGGAAGGCACGGTGCAGACGGATGTCCTGCACGATGTCAGCTTTAGCATGGCGGAAGGCGAAATGATGGCCATCGTCGGCAGCTCCGGTTCCGGTAAAAGTACGCTGCTGCACCTGCTCGGCGGGCTGGATACGCCGACCTCCGGCGATGTGATTTTCCGCTCTCAATCGATGAGCAAACTCTCTTCCGGCGCGAAAGCGGAGCTGCGCAACCGTGAGCTCGGTTTTATCTACCAGTTTCACCACCTGTTACCCGATTTTACCGCGCTGGAAAACGTGGCGATGCCGCTGCTTATCGGCAAAAAGAAACCGGCGGAGATTGACGCGCGCGCGCGCGAAATGCTGCGTGCCGTCGGGCTTGAGCACCGTGCCGCTCACCGCCCGTCGGAGCTTTCCGGCGGCGAGCGCCAGCGCGTCGCCATTGCACGCGCGCTGGTCAATAATCCACGCCTGGTGCTGGCAGACGAACCGACCGGCAACCTTGATGCACGCAATGCAGACAGCATCTTCCAGCTGCTGGGTGAGCTGAACGCCGCCCAGGGCACGGCGTTTCTGGTGGTGACGCACGATTTGCAGCTGGCGAAGCGCATGAACCGCCAGCTGGAGATGCGCGATGGCCGCCTGAATACTGAAATGACCCTGATGGGGGCAGATTGATGGCCGCACCCCTGTCGTTATTGGTTGCGCTGCGTTTTAGCCGTGGGCGGCGTCGCAGCGGCATGGTGTCGCTGATTTCCGTTATCTCAACGATTGGTATCGCCCTGGGTGTGGCGGTGCTGATTGTCGGGCTGAGCGCGATGAACGGTTTTGAGCGCGAGCTGAATAACCGCATCCTTGCGGTGGTGCCGCACGGTGAAATCGAGCCGGTCAACCAGCCGTGGAACAACTGGAACACGGCGCTGGAAAAGGTCAAAAAGGTGCCGGGTATCGAGGCAGCGGCCCCTTATATCAACTTCACGGGGCTGGTGGAGAGCGGTACTAATCTGCGCGCTCTCCAGGTCAAAGGCGTCGATCCTGCTCAGGAGAGCGAACTAAGCGCGCTACCGACATTTGTCCAGGGCGATGCGTGGCAAAATTTTAAAGCCGGTGAGCAGCAAATCATCCTGGGCAAAGGGGTTGCCGATGCGCTGAACGTGAAAGCAGGCGGCTGGGTCTCAATCATGATCCCGAACTCGGACGATGCACATAAATTATTGCAGCCAAAACGCGTGCGCCTGCACGTTACCGGTATTTTGCAACTGAGCGGCCAGCTTGACCACAGTTTCGCCATGATCCCGCTGCAGGATGCGCAACAGTATCTTGAGATGGGCAGCAGCGTGACGGGCATCGACATCAAAGTTAACGATGTGTTTAACGCGAACAAACTGGTGCGCGATGCAGGCCAGGTGACCGACAGCTACGTGTATATTAAAAGCTGGATCGGTAAGTACGGGTATATGTACCGCGATATTCAGATGATCCGCGCCATTATGTACCTCGCGATGGTGCTGGTGATTGGTGTGGCCTGCTTTAATATCGTCTCGACGCTGGTGATGGCGGTGAAAGATAAGAGCGGGGATATCGCCGTGCTGCGTACGCTGGGAGCGAAAGATGGTTTGATCCGCGCCGTTTTTGTCTGGTACGGGCTGCTGGCCGGGCTGCTCGGCAGTCTGTGCGGCGTGGTTATTGGCGTGGTGGCCGCGTTGCAGCTCACGCCGCTCATCAACCTGATTGAAAAAATTATCGGTCATCAGTTTCTGTCGGGCGATATCTATTTTATCGATTTTCTCCCCTCGGAATTACACCCACTGGATGTGGTGTACGTACTGGCGACCGCGCTGGTATTAAGCCTGCTGGCGAGCTGGTATCCGGCACGCCGGGCAAGCAATATTGATCCGGCACGCGTGCTGAGCGGGCAGTAATCCCGCCGAAGGAGTGGCAATGAATTACGGTTTCGACATTGGTGGAACGAAAATTGCGCTGGGTGTATTCGACAGCGAGCGACGCTTGCAGTGGGAAAAGCGCGTCGCGACACCGCATGATAGTTACGAGGCATTTTTGCATGCGCTGGCAAGCCTGGTGGACGAGGCGGATGCGCGCTTTGGCGTCAAAGGCAGCGTCGGGATCGGTATTCCCGGCATGCCGGAAACCGCCGATGGCACGCTGTATGCCGCCAATGTTCCGGCTGCCAGCGGCAAGCCTTTGCGCCGTGATTTATGTGACTTACTCAACAGGGATGTGCGGCTGGATAACGACGCCAACTGCTTTACGCTTTCTGAAGCCTGGGATGATGAGTTCCGCCAGTATCCGCTGGTGATGGGGCTTATCCTCGGTACCGGCGTCGGCGGCGGGCTGGTGGTGAACGGCAAGTCGGTCACCGGGCGGCGCTATATTACCGGAGAGTTTGGCCATATCCGTCTGCCTGTCGATGCGCTTGCGCTGATGGGGTTTGATTTCCCGCTCACGCGCTGCGGGTGTGGCAAACTCGGCTGTATCGAAAACTACCTTTCCGGGCGCGGTTTTGCCTGGCTGTATCAGCACTTTTACCACCAGACCCTGACGGCACCGGAAATTATCACGCGCTGGGAGCAGGGGGAGGCGACGGCGTGTGCGCACGTGGAGCGCTACGCGGATCTTCTGGCGGTGTGTCTTGGCAATATCCTGACTATCGTTGATCCTGATTTGCTGGTGATCGGCGGCGGTTTGTCGAATTTCAGCGCCTTAACTACACTGTTGCCGGAGCGTATCCGGCCGCATCTGCTGCCCGCCGGGGACGTGCCGCGTATCGAACGTGCGCGCCACGGCGATGCGGGCGGTATGCGTGGTGCAGCGTTTCTGCATCTTACTGACTAAATCCTGAGAGGATGCCATGCAATCGCGTCGTTTACATCGTCTCAGCCGTTTTCGGCGTAACAAGCGCCGTTTACGCGAACGCTTACGCCAGCGAATATTTTTCAGAGACAGAGTGGTGCCGGAAGAGATGGAAAAACCGAGAGTTGTAGTCTTAACGGGAGCGGGCATTTCCGCTGAGTCAGGCATTCGTACTTTCCGCGCGGCCGATGGCCTGTGGGAAGAGCATCATGTGGAAGACGTGGCGACACCCGAAGGGTTTGCCCGCAATCCTGAGCTGGTGCAACGGTTTTACAACGATCGCCGCCGCCAGTTACAGCAGCCGGAGATTGCGCCGAATGCCGCGCATCTGGCGCTGGCGAAGCTGGAAGAGGCGCTGGGCGATCGTTTGCTGCTGGTGACGCAGAATATCGATAACCTTCATGAACGTGCCGGGAACAAACATATCATCCATATGCATGGCGAGCTGCTGAAAGTGCGCTGCCAGCACAGTGGTCAGGTGCTGGAATGGACGGGAGATGTCACTGAGGATGATAAGTGCCACTGCTGCCAGTTTCCGTCGGTGCTGCGCCCGCATGTTGTGTGGTTTGGCGAGATGCCGCTGGGTATGGATGATATCTACCATGCGCTGGCAATGGCGGATGTGTTTATCGCTATCGGTACCTCCGGGCACGTTTACCCGGCGGCGGGTTTTGTGCACGAAGCAAAACTGCATGGCGCGCATACCGTCGAACTTAATCTGGAGCCAAGCCAGGTCGGTAGCGAGTTCGAAGAGAAGCATTACGGGCTGGCAAGTGAAGTGGTGCCGGAGTATGTCGAAAAACTGCTGAAAGGGTTATAAGCGGCGGTAAAGCGGCCCGGTAGCGCAAGCGTTACCGGGCAAAACAGTTAGCGTCCTGCTTTCAACTTCTGGTAATACTCTTCGTACAGCGTGCTGGCATCGCCCACATCGCTCTGCCATTCGCCTTTACTGATGGTTTCTGCATCCGGATAGAGCGTCTTGTCGTTCGCCACTTCCGGGCTGAGCAGTTTGCGCGCGGCAAGGTTCGGCGTCGGGTAACCAATGGTCTCCGCAACCTGTTTGGCGATGTCCGGGCGCAGCAGGAAGTTAATCAGCTTTTGTGCGCCTTCCACATTCTTCGCATTTGCCGGAATAGCCAGGCTGTCCATCCAGAAAATACCGCCTTCTTTCGGCCACACCACGTCCAGCGGCGTACCGGCCTGGCGCGCCACAAATGCAGAGCCGTTCCACACCATGCCAAGGTTTACTTCGCCTTCCATATAGGGATTCGCCGGGTTATCCGAGTTAAACGCAGCAACGTTTGGCATCAGTTTTTGCAGCTCTTTATACGCCGCTTCTATCTCTTTCGGATCGGTCGTGTTACCGGAGTAGCCCAGCTTACGCAGCGCCATCTGGAACACTTCGCGCGCATCGTCGGTCAGAAGCAGGCTGTTTTTATACTCCGGCTTCCATAAATCTGCCCAGCTGGATACGCTTTTCGGGTCGATCTCTTCGCTGTTAATACCAATGGCGGTCGCGCCCCAGATATAGGGGATAGAGTAGTCGTTATCCGGATCGAACGGTTTGTTCAGCATCTGCGGATCGAGGTTGTGGAAGTTGGTGAGCTTCGTTTTATCGATCTTTTGCAGCATGCCTTCTTTGCGCATTTTATCCACGAAATAGGTGGACGGCACCACCAGATCGTACGCGCCATCTTTATAGGTTTTAAGCTTGGCGTACATGGTTTCATTCGACTCGTAGGTCGAATAAATCACCTTGATGCCGGTCTCTTTGGTGAACTGCTCAAGCAGGCCTGGCGGCACATACTCCGTCCAGTTATAGAAGTAGAGCGTTTTGTTGTCGTCCGCATGCGCAGCACCCATGCCGACGGCAAGAGCGCCCGCTGCGAGCAGGTGGCGTGACCATTTTTTCATTTAACGTCCCCCCGGTAACGAACCTTACAGGCTCCTGGTTTTATCACGAGCGATAAGCTGGCTGGCAATCACCAGAACCAGCGACAAAATTAACAGCACGGTTGCCAGCGCGTTCACTTCAGGCGACACGCCAACTTTTACCATCGAATAGATTTTCAGCGGCAGAATTTCATAGCCCGGCCCGGTGACGAAAGACGAAACGACCACATCATCCATCGACAGGGTAAAGCTTAACAGCCAGCCGGCTGCCACTGCCGGCATCGCCAGCGGCAGAATGATTTTGCGCAGAATGGTCATTTCGCTGGCGCCTAAGTCTTTCGCGGCTTCCAGCATGCGCACATCAAAGCCTTTCAGACGTGAATAGACCGTCACCACCACAAAAGGCAGACAGAAGGTGATATGCGAAAACAGCAGCGACCAGAAGCCGAGCTGAATGCCAAGCAACATAAACAGCACCAGCAGGGAAATCGCCATCACGATATCCGGCGACATCATCACCACGAACAGCATCCCGCTGACAAAAGGCTTACCGCGAAAACGATAGCGATAGAGCGCCACCGCCGTCAGCGAACCGATAAGCGTGGCGAAGGTGGCCGACAGCACGGCCATGGTCAGCGAGTGCTGCGCCGCCTGTAACAGGCTGTCGTTATTCATCAACAGGCTATACCAGTTGGTGGTGAATCCCTGCCAGTTAATGCCGAAGCGTGAGCTGTTGAACGAGTTAACGATCAGGATAATGATCGGAATATATAAGTAAGCATAAATGGCGGTCATAAACCCGCCGCGCAGCAGTCGGCCTGTCATTCGAGTTCCACCTTCTTATTCAGAAGGCGCGAAGCGCGCCAGTAAACCAACAGCATCAGCCCCATCACCACCGTTAACGTGATGCTGGTGGCCGAGCCAAACGGCCAGTCGCGGATATTCAGGAACTGACTCTTGATTACGTTACCAATCAGCAAGTTTTTCGCGCCGCCCATTAAATCCGACACATAAAACAGCCCCATCGCCGGTAACATCACCAGCAGGCAACCGGCGATAATCCCTGGCATGGTCAGCGGAAGAATAATGCGTACAAATGTTTGCAGCTTGCTGGCACCGAGATCTTTGGCCGCTTCCAGCAGGGATTTATTCAGCTTTTCAATGCTGGAGTAGAGCGGCATCACCATAAACGGCAACAGAATATAAACCAGACCGATAATCACTGCCGACGGCGTGTACATGATGCGCAAAGGGGTATCAATCACGCCCAGCCACAGCAAAAACTCATTGAGATAGCCTTTGGTGCTGAGAAAAATTTTCAGCCCGTAGATACGGATTAGCGAGTTAGTCCAGAAAGGCACAATCAATAAAAAGAGCAGCAGCGGGCGCACCTTTGCCGGAAGTTTGGCCAGAAACCAGGCAAACGGATAGCCCAGCGCCAGGCAGGCGAGCGTGGCGATAGCAGCCATATTCAGCGAATGCAGCAGTACGTCCAAATAGAGCGGATCGCTAAGGCGCGTGTAGTTATCCAGCGTAAAGACCATCTTGACGAAATTTGCGTCATCACGGGTCAAAAAGCTGGTGGCAATGATCATCAGATTGGGCAAAAAAACAAACAGTACAAGCCAACCGACGATCGTGGCGATCACCACATTCTGGAATTTACTTGTACTCTTCATCAGCCAGTACGACCTCCCAACTTTCTACCCAGGTAATGGCCATCTTCTGGTCCAGCGAATGGTCAAAGTCCGGATCGTCTTCATTAAAGAACTCGCTGACCATCACCATCTTGCCGTTTTCCAGCTCAACCACCGACTCCAGCGTCATGCCCTTGTAGTTGCGCTCGCGCACAAAACCTATCAGGCCTTCTACCTCGGCACCGTCATTGACCTCTTCAACACGCAGATCCTCAGGACGCAGCAGAACATTCAGTCGCTGCCCTTTTTCCACGGCGAAGTTTACGTAGATGTTGCACTCGCGGCCTTCAACGTTGGCGCGCACGCGGCTCTCATCCAGACGCTCTATCACCGTTGCGTTGAAAATGTTGATTTCGCCAATGAAACTGGCGACAAACAGGTTTTTCGGCTCTTCGTAAATTTCGCGCGGCGTGCCGTCCTGCTCAATGCGCCCGTCACGCATCACCACAATACGATCGGACATGGTCAGCGCTTCTTCCTGATCGTGCGTGACAAAGACGAAGGTGATACCGAGCTTACGTTGCAGGGCTTTTAGCTCGTTTTGCATCTGCTTGCGCAGTTTGTAATCGAGCGCAGAGAGGGATTCATCCAGCAGGAGCAAGCGCGGCTTGTTGACCACGGCGCGGGCAATTGCGACGCGCTGTTGCTGGCCGCCGGAGAGCTGGTGCGGCTTGCGCTGAGCAAACTCATCAAGCTGGACCATACGCAGCGCGTCCATCACGCGCGGTGTTATCTCGCTGGCCGGTGTTTTTTGCATCCGCAGACCAAATGCCACGTTTTCAAACACGGTCATATGCGGGAAAAGGGCGTAGCTCTGGAATACGGTATTGACGTGGCGGTGCTCCGCCGGAACCTGGGTAATGTCCTGGGAATCCAGGCGAATGTGACCAACATCGACGCTTTCCAGCCCGGCAATCAGGCGCAAAACCGTGGTTTTGCCGCAACCGGAAGGGCCAAGCAGCGTCAGAAATTCGCCGTTATTGATGGTCAGGTTAAAATCTGAAATGACCGTTTTGCCATCAAAGCTTTTGCGAATACCCGCCAACTGCACGAGCGGTGAACGCGAACGCGGTTTTGTGTTCAATTTTTTACTCTGTCCCATGTTTTCGCATCGACTGACTAAACTGATGCGGGGTTTGTGATTAACCACCTTGGGGTTGTGCACGATTTTAGGGCTGGCATTCTACGGCAAACCTCTGAAATCGCCAATGGTTGTTGCGTTTTCGCCGCACGAATGGAGATTTTCTCAACTATTGTTCAAATAGGTCATCAAAATCTCAAAAAAATCTCGTTTGCGGAGTAAAAGTGACCTGACGCAATATTTGTCTTTTGATGCTTATTAATAATGATGCGACATCTTGTGGGAGGGGCTTAATGGACAAATTATTAGAACGATTTTTACAGTACGTTTCTCTGGATACTCAATCAAAGCCCGGCGTGCGCCAGGTGCCCAGCACCGACGGACAGTGGAAGCTCCTGCGTTTGCTACAACAGCAGCTTGAAGAGATGGGGCTTGTGGATATCACCCTCGGCGAAAAAGGTACGGTGATGGCAAGGCTTCCCGCCAATGTCGCCACGCCTGTACCGGCCATTGGCTTTATTTCCCATGTTGATACGTCGCCCGATTGCAGCGGTAAAAATGTGAATCCGCAAATCGTTGAAAATTATCGCGGCGGCGATATCGCGCTTGGCGTCGGGGATGAAATTCTCTCGCCGGTCATGTTCCCGGTGCTACACCAGTTGCTGGGTCAGACGCTTATCACCACCGATGGCAAAACCTTACTGGGCGCTGACGATAAAGCCGGGGTCGCCGAGATAATGACTGCGCTGGCGGTGCTTATCGAGAAAAATATTCCGCACGGTGATATTTGCGTGGCCTTCACGCCCGATGAAGAGGTCGGTAAAGGCGCGAAGTATTTCGATGTCGAGGCTTTTGGCGCGCAGTGGGCTTACACCGTGGATGGCGGCGGCGTGGGCGAGCTGGAGTTTGAAAACTTCAACGCCGCATCGGTCACCATCAAAATTGTCGGTAACAATGTGCACCCCGGCACGGCGAAAGGGGTGATGGTGAACGCCCTGACGCTTGCCAGCCGTATCCATGGGCTGGTGCCGCCGGAAGAAAGCCCAGAACAGACCGAGGGTTACGAAGGTTTTTATCATCTCACCAGCATCAAAGGTACGGTTGAGCGGGCGGAGATGCACTACATCATCCGTGACTTCGACACCAAAGCCTTTGAAGCCCGCAAGCGCAAGATGATGGAAATTGCCAAACAGGTGGGCAAAGGGCTGCACCCGGATTGCTATATCGAACTTATTATTGAGGACAGTTATTACAATATGCGGGAAAAGGTGGTCGAGCATCCGCATATTCTGGAGATTGCGCAGCAAGCCATGCGGGACTGCAATATTGAGCCGGACATGAAGCCGATTCGTGGCGGGACCGACGGCGCGCAGCTCTCGTTTATGGGGTTACCTTGCCCGAATCTGTTTACCGGCGGTTATAACTACCACGGTAAGCATGAGTTCGTCACGCTGGAAGGGATGGAAAAAGCGGTGCAGGTTATTGTGCGCATTGCGGAACTGACGGCGAAAGCATAAGGAAAAGGCCCGGTAACGTGATTACCGGGCATCTGGTGGCAGGTTTAATCTTCAAAGAACCAGTAGCCGCTGTTCACCAGCGCGGCCAGCATGGCGAGGAAAGAGGGATCTTCCAGCGCTGCGCCAAACATCTCTTTGCTCAACACCATATGGTTTGCCAGCGCAGTCAGCGCCGGACGGTGCGGCGAATCGATTTTCTCACCGTTGACAAAGATCTCTTCACCAATGCGCAGCACGCGCAGCCCGCCCAGGCGCACCAGTTTGTCCCCTTGCTGCAACGCATCGTAGATTTCGTCTGGCTGATAGGGCGGTTCCGGCGGCGCGATGTCCAGCTCGTGGCGTGACTGAGAGATAAACTCGCCCAGCCACTCATTAAACTGCTCCGGTTGGTTGATTAGCGCCAGCATCATTTCGCGCAGCTTATCGATTTCCTGCGGGACAATATCCGCAGCCAACTCGCGCAGCGGCACATCCGGGTCACTATATCGCAGACTGCCCAGCTCGCGCTGCAGCACATAATCGGCGAAGCCGCTGATAAGCTCCCGGCCACTCGGTGCACGGAAGCCCACGGAATAGTTCAGGGAATTTTCCAGCGAGTACCCTTCATGCGGGAAACCCGGTGGAATATAAAGGATGTCGCCAGGTTCCAGCTCTTCGTCAATGATGGCGTCAAAAGGATCAACCTGTAACAAATCCGGGTGCGGGCAGTGCTGTTTCAACTGTGCCTTTTCACCCACGCGCCAGCGCCGACGGCCGGTTCCCTGAATGATAAAGACATCATACTGATCGAAATGCGGGCCGACGCCGCCGCCGGGAACAGAAAAGGAGATCATCAGATCGTCAATGCGCCAATCGGGCAGGGCGCGGAAGGGACGCATCAGCGCGGCAACGCCCTGGTGCCAGTGGTTAACGGCCTGAACCAGCAGCGACCAGTGGTTTTCGCCCAGATGATCGTAGCTCTGGAAAGGCCCGTGCTCGACCTGCCATTTGCCATCGCGCTGGCTGACCAGTCGGCTGTCCACTTCGTTCTCCATCGCCAGTCCCGCCAGCTCGTCAGGGCTGATAGGATCGACAAAATTGTTAAACCCACGCTTCAGCACCACCGGGCGTTTTTGCCAGTAGCGTTGAATAAAGTCTGGCCAGTTTATTTCTAGATGATATTCCATATGCGTTTCCGGCAAATAATCAGTGACTGAATCAATGATTATAGTAATGCCGATACACGGTTTTGTCCTGTCAAACCATGAAGAGTCTGAAGAAAGATGCAAGGGCGTGCTCTGTCAGCCAGTACTGGTAGGGTGCAAGTGTTTGTGACGTAAAAACGGGGCTGTTGTCAGCCCCTGAAAAAAGAATTAGAGAAGTAAGTTAACTTTCGCTTTGGGTGCGCGCATTGACCAGGGCACTGTCTTTAGACAGGGAGCGGCCCCCCTGTTCATCAACTGCACGTACATAGAATAAGTAAGTGGTTCCGGGCTTCAGGCCTGTCAGAGTGGCTGAAGTATCCTGCACAGTTATTGTCTTCCATTCGGTGGTGTCCGCAAGCGCCTCATCATAATAGACAATGTATTCTTCGATGGGGAAGGTTGTTGCGACGGCTTGATTCCACACCAAAGAGATTGATGATGTAGTCGTGGCGGTTACCCGCAGGCCTGTTGGTGCGTTCGGTCTGAACGTAACGACGACTCTGTCATTGATATAGAAGAGCGTCGGCAGCTTGATCGAGCTGAGTGTGCCGTTAGGGGAGCTGATGTTAACAACAAACGTAACGCTTCCCTGTGCAGGCAGCGCAGGCAGTGTACCCTCCACATGCGCTGTGGCGATACCACTGTTCTTAACCTCAAACCCCGAACCAGTGCTGGGGACCACTTCGTAGGGCATATCGAATGCAAAGGTCACCGGGCCATCGATATCATCAGATGCTGAGATGTTAGTTAAGGTAATTTGCAGTTCGCCCGACCAGCGGGTGAAACTGATATATTCAGAACTGACTTCATAACCATAAATAGCGGCCATTTTATTTCTCCGGATTAATTAAATAGATGGTGGTTTGCCATTCGGTGTGTATATTTCACATCATGGCAAGCTGTTAAATCTCAATTCATTGGATGAGATTTCTTAAATCATTAAGATGCTACATTTATAAAACGTTTAATTACATGTGTATCGTGGTTGGTACATATTTATGATAGCCTGGCGTGACGTGCCTGACTAATGTTTTGGTTGCGTATTACGTGGTTGATTTATAAATGAATGGTGTTTTTTATTGTTATTATCTTTCAGCCTTGGCTTAATTTTTAACATTCAGGCTCCTGAGTTTTGTCATGTTATTAAATATAATGCGATGAATATTTTGGGTGATTCTTTGTGCAACTTGATTGATATTAATCACGACTGTTGAAAAAAGAATATTAAATGTCGCATTTTCAGCAGATGTGTTATTTCTGTTGGGTTTAAAAGCATTGTATTGCGAACTATTTTAATAAAGTTTTCCTTCATACTGAATATAAATAGGCGGCTGCATTGTTCATATTTATCCAATTTGGCCGATAAAGGTATATACAGGGCGTGACGGGCGGTGTGTTAGCGTAAGTGGGACATAGAAAAGGGGCTGTTGCCAGCCCCTGAAAGCGTGCAGGGCAGAACAAAATTGTTTTTCGGCAGAAGTATGTACAAAAATACCCGAAACACCGACGGACGAAGAACGGCCGCTTCGTTCGTCAACCGCACGGACATAGAACTGGTAATTCGTGGCAGGGGTTAGACCGCTGATCGTCGCGGAGGTACCCTGAACAATCATTACCTGCCATCCCTTATCAGGATCAAACACATCAAGATAGTAGACAGGGTATTCTTTGACAGGGAAGGTGGTCGCGGTGGCCGGCTTTCATGTCAAAGAGATGGAGGTTGGAGCCTTGCTTGTTGCATTGATTCCGGTAGGAACGTTGGGTCTGTACGTATCGATTACCTGGTCATTAATATAGAATAGTTTTGGAAATTCAGGTAGTCAGTGTACCGTCAGGGCTGTTGATGCTGACGGTAAAGGTGATGCTGTCGCGCTTCGGCAGGGCGGGCAGTGTTCCTTCCACATGTGAGGTTGCAACGTCGCTATTAGTGACAACGAACTGCGAATGGGTGCTGGGTACGTTTTCCCGGTGCATAAAGAAAGCGAAGGTAAGGGGTTGTTCCAAATCTTCCGTTGCTGCGACGTTGGTAATGGTAATTTCCAGTTCACTTTAATTAGCGCGTAAAACTCATATATTCGGCATCGAGTTGATACCATAGATAACGGCCCTTTTGTTTCTCCTGTTCAATTACTATGAGTGAATGATTTGCCGTGCAGTTTTTTTGATTTTAACGGCCTGAAAAATCGCTAATTAACAATTTATAAGGTGAAGCATCTTAAATTATTTAAATGCTTTATTCGCGAGGGCCTCATTTCATGAGTGTCGCTGTTGTTACTCATTTATGATAGCCTGAAACGGTATGGGTGTTTGATATATTTTCTGAATGCCATATGGATGCTTTAAAAGGTTTAATTTGCTGCTATCGTTATCATTGCCTAATGCGTTCTTAATTTTTACAAGCCTGCTTTATAATTTTACTATGATTTTCGAGCTAATGTATTGTATGGTGGCGGAAATTCATTATGTCTCTGTAAGGGTATTTTTCTTATAAGCCTTACAAAATATATCAAAAGCTGTGTTATCGACAAGCTTATTATTTTCTGAGGGTTGAAGTGATGTGTTTTTTAATTGTATTGATAGCGTATTTTTATATTCATAATTTATCCTGAAGCCTCTTTAATTAATGGTGCATAAAGACCCGCCAATGAAGAAAAAATAAGGAAGGTGAATAACGATGAAAAGATGGAAAGTACAAATGAGATGCCAGAAAGCGGGGCCGTTTCCGGCCCCGGAAAAGAGACAACAGGTTTGCGTTATTTTGCCGGGTCAGTTCTGAAGGTTTGGAAAGCATTTGCAGGGGATACGCCACCTTGCTCATCAACCGCCTGGATGAAAACCGTTATTAGCGTATCTGGCGGCAAATCGGTGACTGTAAGTGGCGCCTGCGATGCGCTGATTTCCCGGTATACACGATTACCATCCGGAGCAGTATAGGCAAGAGTAATTAAATATTCCTTAACTGGATAATCTCCCGCCGTTCCAGGATGCCACATAAAGGTGGCTGTCGTATCGCTAGTTTCAGGTACCCATATTCTGTCGGGCCCGACAGGTGGGTGTCCAATGATTGTTGCATCATTGACATAATATACCGTCGGCAAATCGTCGGCGGTTAATGTTCCTGTAGGAGAACTAATATTTACGTTAAAAATGAGTCGTCCACTCCCGGGCAGAGCCTGCGGCAGGGTACCCGATACATGCGTGGTAGCCACGCCACTGTCATCGACATCGTAATTGGTGTTTGTACTCGGAATCACTTCCTCGGGCATATCAAAAGCAAATTTAATTGGGGCTTCCAGCCCTGCCCCATTCCAGGACTGGTCGGTCAACACGATTTGTAATGTACCATACCAGGGAGTGAGGTATGTGTATTGGGCATCGGCAAGGTAATTATAGGTAACAGCCATACTATTTCTCCATAATGAGATTCAGAGTGCGCAATATATGCCAGCACTCGTGGTTATATATACTGATTCAGTTTGTGATATATCTTAAAATATACCGCGAAGCGTCCTAAATAAATTTCAGACCTGGTGCTACGCCCCTTTTACTACCGTGAGATAAGGTGGCAACAGTTAAATAATAGCAGCCCAGAAAAATGGTGTTTAAATTATTGGATGTGGCATAAATAATTGATAATATTAGATATAAGTGTGCTCTGTAATATCACTCTCTGTTTTAATCTTAAATTTCTCGTTAATATTAATTATATATCGGATTATATTCTGGCTAAGGTTCTGACTGAACTGTCTTTATATATAAGAAGTGATCCAGATGAAGTTTTTGTGCGCGATGAAAAAAAGATAAAATCCCGGCGTAGCGGCAGGAAAGTTATTTTCCTGTGGCTTAAGTCAGCTGAAGGTTATTAAACCAGCTTGTTGTGCAGAAATACCTGCCGTTGCGCAGATACGCGCTTATTCCCTGTTACAGGCAGGCGCGAAGAACGGCAGGCGATAATGGGTGCAACAGAATGGCTTAAGGAATGGGGCAAGGCCAGGTGTGGGTGAAAAGGGTTTTGCCGGAAGAAGGACACAGGACGGGGCCGCTACCGGCCCCGGTAAAGATGATTAAGAACTCAGGGTGTTCTGGAATGCTTTGGTAAACGCATAATCTTCCTGACCCACGATAAGCGTACTGGTCGGTTTGTCATTGCTGTGCATATTGCCATGGGAGTCAACCGTGCCTGGCGCGAAGTCGCGGCCCAGTGACCATTCGCTTACCTGATGCAGATTATTCTGCTTAGCAAACTCAGCGACCTGAATAGCATCCTCGACGGTGAAGACTAACGGGTCGGTATCGTTATGACCAATCATCGGCGTAACAACAATTTTTTCATACGCTTCAGAATCAGTGTAACCCCAGAGAGTTTTCATCTGATCTTTAGTGGAATTAATCGCCTGGATCGCATAATCGCCTGCAAAGATCGGGCCGTAGTCCATCGCCATGATATTCACGTAGGGCTGAAGTCCATTGGCGGCGGCTACATTGAGCACATCGAGGCCAGCTGCGGTTAATCCAGTAGGCCATACCGGCAGTGTCACGCTGACTTCTAACTCAGGTACGGTGTTCCTTGCCTGTACAAATGCCGGGAAGGCGACACTGCTGTTATAGAAACCTGCGGTTTCAAAGTCCAGGTCAATGGTAGTCACGCCGTAGGTCTGGGCGATATGAATATAAAGATCGGCGAGTTCATTGACGGTCCACGTGGTGGAGAAGTCCACCCCGGAGAAACCACCAAACGCAAAGATCGGTTCGCCGCCGGCATTTCTGATGATATTCACCAGCGGTGCGATACTCTCCAGCGGGAAGGTACCGTTACCCCAGACCGGGCTTCTGGGGTTAGAGGGGTCCTGCACAAGGAATGCCAGGTGGAAAGATTTGATGCCTAATGCAATCGCGTCGTTAATAAAGTCTGGCGTCAGAGCCGGAAGGGTTGTTGCCCATTTCGCAAAGGTACTGACGTCAACGTACGGTGAAAAATCGGTTTCCCCGCTGCCCGCAGCAGGCTGGCCCAGCGTCGTGCCGCTGACGCTGGCGCTGCTATTTGACTGGTTACCGACGTTATCAACCGCAACCACGCTAAAGGTATAGGCTGTATTGGCCGACAGACCGGTGAGGGTGGCTGACGTGCCGGTGACCGTCGAGGTTTGCGCGGCGCTGCCTGGCGCGGACCAGGAGACAACGTAGTTCTTCACGCCGCTGTTGTCGGTGGAGGCATCCCATGCCAGAGAAGCGGAATTCTGCGTAATAGCGGTCAGGCGTAAATTCGCCGGTACGGTAGGCGGCGTGACATCCGTTGGCACCGTGGCGGTCAGTACATTAATAGTATTTGACGCATCAGATAAGTTATTTGACGTATCGTAGGCCTGAACATAAATGCTGTACGGGGTATCAGCGCTAAGGCCATCGAGCGTAACGGTGGTTGCCGGTGCCGTAACACGTTTCGACTGTGTCACGCCATTTTCCGGAGTGTAGTAAACAATGTACCCGCCGACGCTGACATCATCAGTGGATTCATTCCACGAAAGGTCGATGGTCGAGCTGGTGGACGCCGTGGCCGACAGCCCGGCGGGTGCGGAAGGTGCATTATCATCCGGCTCAGAACCTTCGTCACCGCCGCCTTGTGCCAGCATACCGTTTACATAATAGGCTGTCGATAATACGTCTGCGGTTAACCCACCCGTGCTGGAACCGAGGCCGACGGTAAAGCTGACGCTTTCGCCATCGGCGATGGGGGTCAATTCCGGTGAGAGCTGCCCCACCACGCGTGTTGTCGGCGTACCGCTGTTTTCAACCGTAAGCCCAGTGTTCGTGCTGGGCGAAACTTCCACCGGCATATCAAAAATAATTTCGACCGGGCTTTCGAGCGGGGCGCCGATATTATTCGTTAAAGTGATTTTTAATGCACCGGACCAGGCTGAAACCTGGGTGTATTCGGCTAAAAATGAAACATTGGTCGTAGTAGCTATTATATTTCTCCGCTTGTTTGATTTGCGTTCACGTAATAATTATAAAGCCGCTGAGTGCTTATATTATTATTTAGGAATGACGTATCTTAAAATAAGTCATGATATTTCCTAAAAACAGAAATGACATGTTTTAAAAATAATGATTTGATTTTTTTGATGACTATTCTTGTGTGGTGCTGTGATTTTGTTTCAGGGGGAACAATAGGAGCCACGCCATAAAAAGGCCACCCTATTTTTTTTGTTTGGTATGGTGCTGATATTCATTGCGATGGCCTTGCGTTTTGGTGTTATTCTCTGATGCAAGGTCAAAAATAACTATTCTTCAGGCGATGATTGTACAAAGAATTACCTTTAATTTGCTGTTTTGCACCTAAATATACAGCAGTAATAATACCAGCACGGCGATAGCCGGAAATAAAAAAAACGCACAAAATAGTGCGTTGGCGAAGTGAAGGCCTGTTTTTCTACCGCTTAGCGGCGAGCAGTAATGCGCTTAACCAGGCGCTGCCTCGTTATGCTGACGAGCAAAGATAACTTCCATCCTCGTTCCACCGAGAGGGCTTTCAGCAATGTGTATTTGCCCGTCATATTGTTCAACGATTTCCCGTGCCACCGCGAGGCCGACACCCTGACCCGGGCGTAAGGTATCGACCCGTTGACCGCGATCGAAAATGACCTCCCGCTGGGTTAGCGGGATACCGGGACCATCGTCTTCGACCACGATATGCAGCGTATCATCCGTCTGCCGGGCGGAAACCTCGACAAACTCCAGAGAATATTTACAGGCGTTATCCAGCACGTTGCCCATCACTTCGATAAAATCGTTTTGTTCGCCAACAAAGCTAATCTCCGGTGAAATATCCAGGGTGATATCAACGCCTTTACGCTGGTAAACTTTATTCAGTGCTGAAACCAGTTTATCAAGCAGCGGCGCGACCGGGTGCAGTTCCCGGCTTAACAGGCTGCTGCTGCCGCGCATGGTGGCCCGGTGCAGGTAATAGCCTATTTGCTGTGAGATACGGCTGATTTGCTCCAGCATGACCGGTTCGGCATCACTCACGCTTAACTTTTCGCTGCGCAGCGAGCGCAGGGTGCTTTGCAGCACGGCCAGCGGGGTTTTCAGACTATGGGTGAGGTCGGTCAGCGTGGTGCGGTATTTATCGTA
Source organism: Vagococcus sp. WN89Y (assembly GCF_052220145.1). Lineage (NCBI taxonomy): Bacteria > Bacillati > Bacillota > Bacilli > Lactobacillales > Enterococcaceae > Vagococcus > Vagococcus sp. WN89Y. The sequence continues at coordinate 24,764 of NZ_JBQPOM010000057.1, forward strand.
ACGCTCGCGTTCACTTTTCAGCAGGCGGTTGAGGTTATGTACCAGGCGCGTCAGCTCGCGGGTGGTTTCCGGGTTCAGACGCTCGCGGTGATGCTCTTCCAGCTCCCGAACTTCCCGCGCCAGATCTTCTATGGGCCGTAAGCTCCACCACGCCGCCAGCCACAATAGCGGAATGACCAGCAGCAAATTGGCTGCCAGCACATACATAAACCAGTTCCACACCATATAGGAACGATTAAGCTCAACAGGGATGGTATCCACCACGACAATCGTTAGCTGCGGCATCCGTTCCGTCGCGGGGTAGATATTGACCGCCACGGAGTGGGTCATCTCGGAATCGCTATCGTCTTCGCGAAGCTCCTGTAACTCTCTGGCCGCGACATGATCGGCATCCACCAGCGTGCTACTGGCATCAATATTGGTTTCGATTTCATGAAAACCGTTGGCGGTGAGCCACTCCGGCGCTATTCGTTTTTGCAGCCACGGCACGTCGTGCTGCGACCAGATAAGCTGGCCCTGCTGATTATAAATCAGCGCCAGCGTTGGGCTTTGCAGGTTCAGATTTTCTGGCAGATCGACGCTAAGTTTGTTGTTTTCCCACTTTGCCAGCGTATAGAACAAATTGCTCTCGCCGCGCAGCAGGCGAAAAGTGGTTTTGTCAAAACTGACGCTATAACCTACTAACGCCACCATGCCATAGGCCAGCGAGAGCACCATAACGACCGCCGCCGTGGCAAGTAAAAAGCGAACCCGCAGCGACAGCGGAAGAAAGTGGCGCAGCAGGTTTCTCATTTCGGCAGTTCGAACAAATAACCCTGACCACGCACGGTGGTGATAACATCGGAGGGATACTGGGCAAGAATTTTTTTGCGCAATCGCCCCATCAGCACATCAATCGTGTGGCTTTCGCGTAATTCCGCATCGGGATAGAGTTGCAGCATCAGCGAATCTTTACTGACGACTTTGCCGCTGTTGCGGATAAGCGTCTCCATAATGGTGTATTCAAACGCAGTGAGCTTGATAACTTCATCATTAATGGAAAGCTCGCGGCGGGAGAGATCGACCTGGAAAGGCGGCATGGAGATAAGCTGTGAGGCAAGGCCGCTGTTTCGCCGCATAAGAGCCTGAATGCGCGCCACCACTTCTTCGATATGAAACGGCTTGGTGACATAATCATCCGCACCGGCGCTCAGCACTTCGACCTTATCCTGCCAGCCTTCCCGCGCCGTTAATACCAGCACCGGAATTGTCACCTCGTGGCTTCGCCAGCGGCGAATAAGCGACAGACCATCTTCATCCGGCAACCCCAGATCGACAATGGCGATGTCTGGAATATGTTCGTTAAGAAAGTAATCGGCTTCCTTTGCATCCTCCGCCGCATCCACCTGATGTCCGAGTTCTTGTAGCTGAACTTTCAGATGGTGACGCAGCAGGGCATTATCTTCCACAACGAGTACGCGCATCGTCTCACTTCTCCATATTTATAGATATTAAGAGTTTAACGCTGATTCACCGTACGAGGGGATAAACATTTATTAAACCACAGCAGAAGAACCCTCTTTTGTGACAAAAGAGGGTTTTCATTCAGCAGAAGATTATTTCAATTCATCGACCATGGTGACTGCACGACCAATATAGTTGGCCGGAGTCATGGCTTTAAGACGCGCTTTTTCTTCTTCCGGCAGGGCCAGCCCATCAATAAACTGCTTGATACCTTCGGCATCGATGCGCTTGCCGCGGGTCAGCTCTTTGAGTTTCTCATACGGTTTTTCGATACCGTAGCGGCGCATCACGGTCTGGATCGGTTCGGCCAGCACTTCCCAGTTATGATCCAGTTCGTCCAGCAGACGCTCGCGGTTAACCTCCAGTTTGCTGATACCTTTGAGGGTAGACTGATAGGCGATAAGCGCATAACCAATGCCGACGCCGAGGTTGCGCAGCACGGTGGAATCCGTCAGATCGCGCTGCCAGCGTGAAACCGGCAGTTTGCTCGCCAGGTGTTGCAACACCGCATTTGACAGGCCGAGGTTGCCTTCGGAGTTTTCAAAATCGATCGGGTTAACTTTGTGCGGCATGGTTGAAGAACCAATTTCCCCGGCGATGGTTTTCTGTTTGAAGTGGTTCAGAGCCACATATCCCCAGATATCGCGATCAAAATCGAGAAGGATAGTGTTGAAGCGCGCGATACAGTCAAACAGCTCGGCAATATAGTCGTGCGGCTCGATTTGGGTGGTATAGGGGTTCCACTGAATGCCCAGCGAGGTGACGAACTCCTCGCTAAACTGGTGCCAGTCAACGTCCGGGTAGGCCGCCAGATGCGCGTTATAGTTACCGACTGCACCGTTAATTTTGCCCAGAATTTCCACCTGATTTAGCTGGCGGAATTGGCGCTCCATACGATAGGCAACGTTCGCCATCTCTTTACCGATAGTCGACGGCGTCGCAGGCTGGCCGTGGGTGCGGGAGAGCAGGGGAATATCGCGATACTGCTGCGCCAGCTCTTTCACCGAATCGATGAGCTTGCGCCAGTAAGGCAGAATGACTTCATCACGCGCGGTTTTCAGCATCAGCGCGTGGGACAGGTTATTGATATCTTCAGATGTGCAGGCAAAGTGAATAAATTCAGACACTGCATGCAGCGCCGGGACATCTGCCACTTTTTCTTTAAGAAAATACTCGACGGCTTTCACGTCGTGATTGGTCGTGCGCTCAATGGTTTTGATACGACGTGCGTCTTCTTCATTGAAGTCTTCGACGATTTTGTCGAGGTAACCGTTTGCGTCCAGGGCAAAAGCAGGAACTTCCTTGACAGCCGTATGCGCCGCCAGTTTTTGCAGCCAGCGTACTTCTACCTGCACACGAAACTTCAGCAAACCGTATTCGCTGAAGATCCCGCGCAGCACGCTGACTTTATCGCCGTAGCGTCCATCGACAGGGGAAACGGCGGTCAGGGAGGATAATTCCATAAGTCACAACTCCGGGAGGTTAACAATGAGCGAGAATTTGTTTGGCCTGTGTTGACAGGCGATTACGGGAAAACATTAATTGCAGCCGACTGCCGCCAACCTGATGCCACAGCACGGCGGCACGAATGCCGGCAAGCAGCGTGGCGCGCACTTTTGCCTGCACCTGCGGGCTTTGCAGCACGGCAGGTGAGCCGGTGACCTGGATACGCGGCCCCAGCGGGCTGATAACGTCGACATAAATCCCCGCCATGGCGCTGAGCAGGGTTTCTGATTGCAGATCAAAATGCTCCAGTTGGCGCTGTAAACCAGCGATGCGATCGCCAAGCGTATCCATTGCGCCTTTGCTGGAAGCAAGCTTTCGCTCCAGCACCATCAGGCTCAGCGTGTAGCGCGTCAGCTCGGCATTCAGCCCCTGGCGACTGCTGGCGTTTAACACGCCGAGCAGGGTTTCCAGCCCGGTGCGCAGGTTCGTTTCGCTGCCGCCAAACACGCCAAGCGTCGAGTCCGGATTGAGATCGATAACGCTGTTGAGCGAAACATGGAGCGCGTCGCTGTCGCAATGCCCCTGGTGCGCAAGCTGCTGCACCAGACGTGCTGACTGGCAAATTCCTGCCAGCGCCAGGGTAATGTCGTAATAATTCTTCGCCACGCTCACTCCTTTTAGTGCCCGCATCTTTCACTTGTGCGGGCTTTCGCCAGTCCGGTATCTATTTTTTAAAGGGGCAGCGGCAGACGCTGCTCAATAATTCCGCCGCCGAGGCAGACTTCGCCGCTGTAAAAGACGGCGGATTGACCTGGGGTGACGGCGGCCACCGGACAGTCAAAACGCACTTCTATGCGATCGGCATCGAGTACGGTGACCGTGCAGGGGATATCTTCCTGACGGTAGCGGGTTTTCACTGTGCAGCGCAGCGTGCCGGTGAGCGGCTCGCGATCGACCCAGTGCAGCTGCTGGGCAATCAGGCCAACGGACATCAGCCGTGGGTGGTCATGGCCCTGCGCAACTATCAGGATATTATTTTCCACATCTTTATCGACCACATACCACGGCTCTTCGCTACCCTCTTTTGTCCCACCGATGCCCAGGCCTTTGCGTTGGCCGAGCGTGTGGTACATCAGCCCCTGATGCTCGCCAATTTCTTCACCGTCAACGGTAAGAATTTTGCCAGGCTGAGCGGGCAGGTAGCGACCGAGGAATTCACGGAATTTCCGTTCACCGATAAAACAAATACCGGTGGAATCTTTTTTCTTCGCGGTGACCAGGCCTAACTCTTGCGCGATTTGACGCACCTGCGGTTTTTCCAGTTCGCCTACCGGGAACAGGCTTTGCGCGATTTGCTCATGGCCGAGCGTATAAAGGAAATAGCTCTGATCTTTGTTGCCGTCCAGGCCACGCAGCAGGCGGCTTTTGCCGCCGACATCCGCGCGGCGCACATAGTGGCCGGTAGCGATAAAGTCTGCGCCAAGATCTTCGGCGGCAAACTCAAGGAATGCTTTAAATTTTATCTCTTTATTGCACAGAATATCCGGGTTTGGCGTGCGCCCGGCTTTATATTCCGCCAGGAAATGCTCGAACACATTATCCCAGTATTCTGCGGCAAAATTGACGGTGTGAAGCTCAATGCCGAGCTTGTCGCAGACGGCCTGCGCGTCGGCAAGATCGGCCGCCGCGGTGCAGTATTCCTCGCCGTCATCCTCTTCCCAGTTCTTCATGAACAGGCCTTCCACCTTATACCCTTGTTGTTGCAACAGGTAGGCGGAGACAGAAGAGTCGACACCGCCGGACATACCGACGATCACTTTTTTTGGGCTTTCAGACATAGAATACTCACAACGAAGAACTTCAGGGCGGCGTATTCTATCACGGGCTGACGGGACAGGCATCCCCTGTTAACGGCCAGTTAAATGCGCCAACGGTATCCAGCGGCAGGCGTGTGCCGGTTAAATAACAGCGAATGCTCTCTGCAACCAGCGCGGAGCGCAGGTTTGGCGCAGTCAGGATCGCGTCTGCACTCAGCCAGTGACAACAGTCAATATCGCTATCATGCGGCTCGGTGGCGCACATTTCGCTAAGCTCAATGGCAAATAAAAAACGTAGAAAAGGCGTCCTGTCCGGCGCTATCCACTGGTGCATACGCAGAAAATGCTGCGGCTCGGCATCAATACCGGTCTCTTCCCACAACTCGCGCTTAGCGGCTTGCACCAGCGTTTCGTCTGCTTCAAGATGGCCCGCAGGTTGGTTCCATAGCGCTTTGCCGCGAATGGTTTCTTCGACAACTAAAAATTTACCCTGTGCGTGAACGACGCAGGCGACGGTTACGTGCGGTTTAAACATTGCGCTCCCCTTTATTTAGCATCACGCCACTCGCCATTTGCGAGCGCTTCCAGCGTGTAATCTCCCATAGCGTAGCGGATAAGGCGCAGGGTAGGGAAGCCAACGTGAGCCGTCATCCGGCGTACCTGGCGGTTACGCCCTTCATAAAGGGTGATTTTTAACCAACGGGTCGGTATGGATTTGCGCTCACGAATCGGCGGATGGCGCGGCCACAGCCAGGCTGGCTCATCAACTTGCTCCACGCCTGCGGGAAGCGTGGGGCCATCGTTGAGCACCACGCCATTGCGCAAGGCATGAATCGCCTCGTCGGTCGGTTCGCCTTCGACCTGAACGTAATAGATTTTCCCGGTGCGTTTGCCCGGCTGAGTAAGACGCGCCTGCAAAGCGCCATCGTTTGTCAGTACCAGCAGTCCTTCGCTGTCCCGGTCGAGGCGCCCGGCGGCATAAACGCCCGCCACAGGGATATAATCTTTCAGCGTTTTGCGCCCGGCTTCATCGGTAAACTGAGGCAGAACGTCGTAAGGTTTGTTAAACAAAATGACCCGTTTAGGCTGGTTTTGTTGCACTGATTTCGCACTATGACGTGAGCTGAATCGCTTAACCTGGTGATTTTTAAAAGAAGTTTTCTTCATGGTATTTTCAGTGGTTATCAATTGCCGCATTATAGCTGAATCACGATCGCCTTTCATGGAACCCAACAATCGGTTAGTATTGACGGGTTCATTACAATTCATTAACAAAAAACGGTTTGCTCTGTGTGATTCACGTAACAGGTGAGCGGATGCAGTCCGGGCTCCCCGGTATGAAGTCAACGAGTAAAACACCCAGTAGCGCTCGAAGGAGAGGTGAATGGAAAGCAAAGTAGTTGTTCCGGCGGAAGGTAAAAAAATCACCCTGCAAAATGGCAAGCTTGATGTTCCGAATAATCCGATTATTCCGTTTATTGAAGGTGACGGTATCGGTGTTGACGTGACGCCAGCGATGCTGAAAGTGGTGGATGCTGCTGTGAAGAAAGCCTACAAGGGCGAGCGTAAAATTTCCTGGATGGAAATTTACACCGGTGAGAAATCTACCCAGGTTTATGGCCAGGATGTCTGGCTGCCGCCTGAAACGCTGGATCTGATCCGTGATTATCGCGTTGCGATTAAAGGCCCCCTAACCACGCCAGTTGGCGGCGGTATTCGTTCTTTAAACGTTGCGCTGCGCCAGGAACTGGATCTGTATGTTTGCCTGCGTCCGGTTCGTTACTATCAGGGCACTCCAAGCCCGGTAAAACATCCTGAACTGACCGATATGGTTATTTTCCGCGAGAACTCGGAAGATATCTATGCAGGTATCGAATGGAAAGCGGACTCTGCGGATGCAGAAAAAGTGATTAAGTTCCTGCGTGAAGAGATGGGCGTGAAGAAAATTCGCTTCCCTGAACATTGCGGTATCGGTATCAAACCGTGTTCTGAAGAAGGGACGAAGCGTCTGGTCCGTGCGGCGATTGAGTATGCTATCACCAACGATCGCGACTCTGTAACGCTGGTTCACAAAGGCAACATCATGAAGTTCACCGAAGGCGCGTTTAAAGACTGGGGTTACCAGCTGGCACGCGAAGAGTTTGGTGGTGAGCTGATCGATGGTGGTCCGTGGCAGAAAATTAAAAACCCGAAAACCGGCAAAGAGATCATTGTTAAAGATGTGATTGCTGATGCTTTCCTGCAACAGATCCTGCTGCGTCCGGCTGAATACGATGTTATCGCCTGTATGAACCTTAACGGTGACTATATTTCTGACGCCCTGGCGGCGCAGGTAGGCGGGATCGGTATTGCTCCGGGGGCAAATATTGGTGACGAATGCGCACTGTTTGAAGCTACCCACGGTACGGCACCGAAATATGCAGGCCAGGATAAGGTAAATCCAGGTTCGATTATTCTGTCCGCAGAAATGATGCTGCGCCATATGGAATGGTTCGAAGCTGCAGACCTGATCGTTAAAGGTATGGAAGGCGCAATCGCTGCCAAAACCGTAACCTACGATTTTGAACGTCTGATGGACGGCGCTAAGCTGCTGAAATGTAGCGAGTTTGGCGACGCGATTATCGCGAATATGTAATCAACCGCTTTGGTTGAACAAGAACGGGAGCCGGTTGGTTCCCGTTTTTTATTGCCTGTGAAAATCTTCCCCAAAACTTTCCCCAAAATTCTTCCCCAAAACCCCCTCTTCATGACCCTGTTTTTGTGACGACGATCACCCAATCTTTTCCCCGGTCATCGTTATATTTGTCCGTCATTTTTTTCGATTTATGGCCGAGTAGTTTTTGCGTATCGATGCCTTGTTCGCGGTAAAGTCTTTCCGATAAAGAACGCTGTTCGTGAAACGTCGGTGCCGTTCCATTCTCCCATTCAAGACCGCTTTTATTGCGTGCTTTTTTAAATGTTGAGGTCAGTGAACTGGTGGAAACCTGATCTCCACGATTAGCCTGCGATGTTGTATGCCGGAAATGCACCAAATATTTACTAACCACAGCATCCCGGCATTTGGAAATAACCTCGCGTAGTGTTAATCCAATCGCATCGCATTTTAAATCCAGTGGAATTGCCAGACGTGAACCTGTTTTTTGCTGCTCTATATGCAGCATCTCATCCCATACGTCCGTAAATTTCATATTACAGATATCACCCAGACGCTGGCCGGTAATAAGCGCGAGCAACATTCCGCACTGGAGATAAGGTTCCTGCCGTTCCGCCGCGTTATAAATCGTTTGCCATTCTTCCAGCGAAAGACGTTGCCGGGTAACTCTGTTTCGCGGCTGTTTGGTTGCCAGCGCCGGGTTATATCCGGGTGGAACATGCCCGCTATGCTGCGCTTCTTTAAATACATCAATCAGCACCATACGAACAACCTGCGCCATGCGGTTATGGCCTTCGGCTTTTACTGCATCGGTTATTTCAGCAATATCCAGCGCGGAAATATCCTTTAAATATTGCATCCCGCAGCGCTCACGAAACAGACGTACCGGTTTGGCCTTTTGTTTAAAAGAGTTAAGGCGGAGTTCGTTGTGTTCGAGCCGTTCTTCCTGAACCTCAACATATCTGTCCAGCCATTCCGACACGGTGATATCTGTGCGTCGTCCTTTCATCCGGGCAAGACGATCATTAACACTGAGGATCTGCCGGGTGCGCTGCTCGGCAATAATGGTATTCGCCTCAGTGGCAACCTGTATTGCTTCGGCCTCATCCGTGCCGAGACTATGAAAGCGCCCGGAAACAGGGTGCTTATATTGCCAGTACACTTTTCCGGTGCGCTTATCCAGCTTGCAATAGAGGTTCGGGACAGTAATTTTATGTGCGCGTGGTCTAGCAGCCATCGGCAATAATCCGTCTTAATTTTGGACTGGCGCTGACAGGAATTTGCGGTTCAGCAAGTACACCAACAAAGCGAGCGCTACGATCCACCATCCAGCAGTGGCCCACTTTAATTGCTGGTGGCACCATCATCTTGCCTTTGGCGTATTTTTTCAAAACGCGCTCACTTGGGGCTTGCGCACCAAATTCCTCTTTTGCCCAGTCGAGTAAGGAGATCATTCGTGACATTCGTTCCTCCACTACCGGCTGCACCCGGCTAATTAACGATACGCGCAAGACGAGCACCCGTCACGGGCACCGACTTTACATTTGCTGCAAATGTTTGATCTGCTGGTGGTCGTAACCGCCTGCGCTTCGACGGGAATGCATTCAGAGGGCAACTCCGTCGCTGTGCTTCTCAAAACCTGTATGGCGTCATACAGCAACGCCTGGCCGGGGTTGAGTGAGTTTTGAATCGCATGTAACCCGGCGGCGCTGTATTGCCCGATCAGACGTTCGATGATGTCGCGGCTCGCCAGATTTTCAGCCGTTAAATGTTCTTTGTGTTTCAGTGCTTCACACAAAGCTGCATACTGGATATCAATCCGATCCGCCATTTCGTTCATTAACTTTGCTTCCGCTGGTGGCAGTGTCGCCGCCGTGGTGCGTGCTTTAGCGATCAGCTCTTTGGCTTTCAGGCGCATTTGCGGATTTCCTGCAGCTCGTTAAAGCGATTCATGAATAAAGCAAAAGCCTGTCCCGGGCGAAGCGGGTAAATCTGGATCAGATCCAAAGGCGGGATCCCGTCGAGCATAGTCCAACGGGTACCGTCATCAATTTCCAGGTCGCGGCGTTCGGTCGCCAGCGTGGTCAGATCTGCATACTTCACCACCGGGGCGTGTTCCGGCGGCAAACCAAACTTCCCACGGATCAGGTCATCAACCTGTTTTTCAATCTGGCGGTAATCAGGCAGCAGAGCTTTCAGCGGGGCGGGAATGTCCTGCACATACGCTTCGGCGGCATCATGCATCAGCGCTTCAAAGGCATATTCAGCCGGTACGATCTGGCTGCACAGCACTGAGTGTTGCGCCACGCTGTAGAATTCCGGTAAGTGACCGGCAAAGCGGCAGATATTCGAGAGGGCATTGGCGATATCCTCAATATCAACATCATCGGCAGTGGCCGCGAGATAATCGAATTTCTTCCCGGTGTAGGTCTGAATAAAATTCTGCTTCACTGGTGTTACTCCTTTGCGCGCTGCACCGCGCGGATTTTGGGTATAAGGATCCCTCGCCGGATGGCGATAGTTAAATAACTGGCCTTCTGATATACGCCTGGATAGAGCGTTTAAATGATCTCCCCACACAACACAAAAGAGCACCTACCCGGGTGGATTGGGTTATGAGTCCGTAACTCGCTGATGCTCTTTTGTGTTGAGTAAAAAGGGCGGTACCAGTCGGACTAACGGGAATAAAACGGGTACCGCCAAACGACTACACACTTGCCAGGTTTACTGCTGAGGCATCTTCGTGTGTGGCGCCAGATGCTTATCTTCTGGTTGCCTTCAGGGCTGCAATTCACCACACACGAAGAAACCGCTTGCCTGTCTTTTAACCACATCAGGCTCGGTGGTATCTTGGTTGCTCTCACACAGCCAGGATGCTTTTTATGAACAATGTTGCTGATCTTCTCCATGCCAGACTTGATGCTATTGAAATAGCGATATCACGACTGGCTACATCTATCACCGAGGCCGGTGGTCCGCATGCTGATGAACTCGAACGTTCTATAGCTCATTTTCGTGAACTCTTTGAAAAGCCTGATATAACGGACAAAAAGCGCGAAACTTACTTGAGAACCATCAAGTTGTTAGATCCACTTAATAGCGACCCGACAGAGCCGTTTTGAGTTGCTCGTAATCGCGCTGAGATGATTTTTCCCTTTGTTTCAAGATCGCCTCAACAACTTCCACCCCATTGAGGCGCTTCTTCCCATCGTTGTTCTTTTGGGTACTTTTCAGCACTGTTTGAGCAAGAAGAATGCGCGCTTCTGTACCTGAATTTGGTTCAAGTTGTTGAACTCGCTTTGCATCCTCCAGCAACAGAGCGATGACATGCTTTAATTCGTTCTCGTCCACAGTTAACTCCTTTGAAAAATGATGTAGTAGCGAATCATCCCGGCCTTCATACGCCCCGGGCGGCTACTTCGTGGGCTTCCTGCCTGTCCGCTGTTGATAAATACAATAATTAACCATTAGATAATAATTGTAAATAACCAATGGTTAATTATTCGTGCATATGAACTCAATCTATTGTTTTTAAAATAGATTTATTTTTTAAAAGATGAGCTGCCAGGCTTTCTGCGGGAGATGGCTGGAATAATTGAGTGTAAAACTATTAACCCGACGCTTTGGTCGGGTCAGGATAGGGGGGATATTATAATTTATTGTATTTTATGGATTCGTGGATCAATGCCTTACCCATCACATAGAGCTGATCCTGATTTTTCTCTTCGATGTACCAGGTCTCATAGGCCGGGTTATCAGAGAGCACAGCCAGGCGCATTCCCTGCATCTGGAGACGTTTCACATAGAATGTTTTACCGAAAACAAAAGAGTAAACCCCGTCTGTAGTGAAGTGCCTGACGGAGATATCAACGAATAAACGGTCGCCGGAAGTGAGGGCTGGAGCCATGCTATCGCCGCTAACAGTCATGACTTTGACATCTTCCGGTGAGCGATTCCCGAACAGATCTTTAGCATGCGAGCTGGTGAACTCAATGGCATATAGCACATCAACGTGATCTGAGATCATGTATGAGCCTGGTCCGGCACTTACAGTCAAATCCAACACCTCAATACGGAACACATCTGAGTCAGCTTGTGAAACCAGACTTTTCACTTCCCCGCCTTCAGTTGGTTCGCCGACACCATATTCAAGCCATTCCGCTCTGACCCCTAAGACTTTGCTCAAGGCCATGATATTTGTTGTGTCAGGAATGGATTGAGCGTTGAACCACTTCCAAACGCCGGGCGTAGATACTTTGACCCCAGCCTTTTTCAGCAAGTCAACGAGTTGTTTATTTTTCCCATGTCCTGTCAAACCTGCCAACTGGCACGCCTGCATTAATCGGGCTGTAAACGCTTCTTTCGAGTTATCTCTTTTAACCATCAGTTAAATATCCGAAAACTTGACTTAGCTGTCAGTTAATATTTATTATTAACTTGTGGTTAATTTTAAGGTGAGGAGAGTACATGAATCCTGTCGAACTCGCAGTTGAGGCCGTTGGTGGTCAGTCTGCTGCGGCAAAAATATGTGGCAAGTCAGCCGTAGCTATTCACAAGTGGGTGAAAAGCGGTCGGCTTCCGCGCACTGAATACACAAAGAAAACCCGTTACGCCGAGATGTTGGCTAATGCATCTGGTGGAAAATTCACTGCCGCCTGGCTGTTGTGGGAGGCAAATCCAGATCGTCCTATAAAGCCTAGCCAACCTGCGGCTTAAATGTAACCACAGAACAGAGGAATTAACCGTGGGGAAACAATACTGGCAAGTAGAAAAACAGCCCGCGTGGCTGATGGTCGCGATAAAGAAAACCATTTCTGAGTTACCAGGCGGATATGCCGAGGCGGCTGAGTGGCTGGGGGTTACTGAGGACGCGTTGTTTAACCGGTTACGCGCCGGTGGTGATCAGATCTTCCCGATGGGGTGGGCGATGGTGCTCCAGCAGGCAAGCGGCAAAAAACACATCGCCGATGCAGTTTCGCGTCAGTCGAATAGCGTGAATGTACCGCTGGTGGAGATTGACGATGTAGGCAATGCGGATATTAACCAGCGCATGATGGAATCCATCGAATGGATCGGTAGGCATTCAGAATATCTACGTAAAGCGACTGCTGACGGAGTAATTGACGCGGCGGAACGCGAGCAGATTGAAGAGAACAGCTATCAGGTGATGGCGAAATGGCAGGAGCATTTAACGCTGCTTTATCGCGTTTTTTGCGCACCAGAAAAGAGTGACGCCCGCGAGTATGCAGCTCCGGGCGCCGTGGCGTATCGCTATCAGGGAGATACTAACGCATGAACAGTTTAACGGCTAAAAGCCGCTTACCGCAACTGCGGATGATCCCGGTGCCGGGCCTCCCGTCGTTTCGGTATGAACGCAGATTATCAAACCGCTGGGTGGCATGTAACCACAGCCGGGCATGCGCAATCGTGGGGATCTATTACCGGAGGGCAAAACGTTTATGCGTGAACTTAACCGGAGATTCAAAGACCACTACGGCGTCCCGGTTCGTGTTATCCGCAGGGAATCAGAAACGCAGCGCGTTATCTATCTGCGACAAGGCTATGAGCATGAGTGTTTCAGCCCGCTTGAGCAGTTTCGACGCAAATTCAGGGAAATAGAGGGCGACCATGAGCACTAAATTAACCGGTTACGTCTGGGACGCCTGCGCCGCTTCTGGCATGAAGTTATCCAGTGTGGCGATAATGGCACGACTGGCCGATTTCAGCAGCGACGAGGGCGTATGCTGGCCGTCAATCGAAACTATCGCCCGGCAATTAGGTGCGGGCGCAAGCACTGTCAGAACGGCAATTGCAAAGCTGGAGAAAGAGGGCTGGTTATCCCGTCAGCAGCGTCGAAAAGGTAACCGCAATGCATCGAACGTTTACCAGCTTAACGTCGCAAAACTCCAGGCTAGGGCGTTTTCTCACCTGTCAGAATCTGACGCGTCAAAATCTGATGCATCAAATTCCGACACATCAAAATCTGACCGCTCAAAATTTGATGCATCGAAATCCAGCACAAACGGCAATTCTGACCCGTCAGAATCTGGCGGGGATCCGTCAGTAAATTCAACTACTGATCCATCAGACAGTAAAAAACCTTCTTGTCCGGTTGCTGCGCAACCCGACCCCGAAGTGATGATCACCGATCATGCGATTGAAGTCCTTTCCCATCTGAATCAGGTCAGCGGTTCACGCTATCAGAAATCAAGAACATCACTGGAAAACATCCGGGCGCGACTCCGTGAGGGTTACAGCGTCAGTGATTTGAAACTGGTTATCGACCTGAAGCACGAACACTGGCACGACAACGACGAGCAGTATCAGTACATGCGCCCTGAAACACTGTTCGGGCCGAAGAAATTCGAAGGTTACCTGCAAAGCGCCACACGCTGGGAAGCTAAAGGCCGCCCATTGCGTGATACATGGGACAAAAACCGGGAAAGAGACATCAACGCGATGAGTACAGTTCAGACAACCATTCCAGAGGGGTTCCGGGGATGAGCACATTTGATCAGGTATTCGAGTTCGTGAAACTCAATCCGGTATCGTCAGCCCGCTACATCATTGAAGGGCTGCCGCACATCAACGAAAACTCGGTTGGCAGTGCGTTGGATCGCCTGTACACCGCCGGAACAATCGAACGGCACAACAACGGGCACAACTGGGTTTATTACGTTGAGGATCTGATGACAGATGACGAGTCTCAGAAACTGGCGCAACTGGAGAACACAGCGCTTGGACTGGAAGCCCGGCACCTCTGGCGCAGGGCGGCAACGACATGGCTTGAGGCTTACGATCTGGCTAAAACTCACACGGCACGCGAACGCTACATTAAGTTTCGCACCCGTTGCCTGGCAGGCATGACACATGGCGTGACAGACAGTTTTGGCGCCATGCCGGGAAACTATATCGGGGGTGATCTGTGAGTGCGGTTACGTGTGTACCGGAAGTTTTACCGAAAGAAAATGCCTCTCAACGCACCTGGCAACGCCCGTTCCTGAAATGGGCCGGTGGCAAATATTCGCTGCTGCCTGAGCTGGATCGCCTGATCCCGGCAGGTAAGCGACTTATAGAACCATTCGTCGGCGGTGGATCTGTGTTCCTCAACTCAGACAAGCATGCCGATTTTCTTCTGGCCGATGTAAATCCGGATCTGATCAACCTGTACCAGATGTTGTCTGTTGTGCCGGAACTGGTAACGCACTGGGCGAGAGACTTCTTTGACGTATTGAACAATGAGGGCGGTTTTCTGGCCTGCCGGGATGAGTTCAACTCCCAGCACATGGCCGGGCCTGAGCGCGCAGCCGCTTTCCTGTATCTCAATCGCCACTGTTTTAACGGCCTGATCCGCTATAACCGCGGCGGGCAGTTTAATGTCGGTTATGGCAAATACCGCGCTCCGTATTTTCCGGAAAAGGAACTCAAAACCTTTGCGGATATGGCCCACAACTGTGTCTTCATGAACGCCGGATTCCGTCGCACGCTGTTGCTGGCAGGTGAGGGGGATGTAGTGTACTGCGATCCGCCTTATGAACCACTTCCCGGTACCACCGGGTTTACAAACTATTCCGCTGGTGGATTTAGCTGGGATGACCAGACTGCGCTGGCTGAATGTTGCGTGGCCGCGCATCAGCGTGGCGCGAAAGTGGTGATCAGCAATTCAACCGCACCTCGCGTCATTGAGCTTTATGAACAGCATGGTTTCACGCTGCATCACGTCAGCGCCCGTCGCGCAATCTCCAGCAAAAGCAGCACGCGGGAAACCGCGACTGACATCGTAGCCGTTCTGTGAGGGAGCAAGTAGTGACGAAAGGGAAGGTAGAAATAACGATCAGCAAATATGAATCAACGGCGGGTGTAGCCGCCTGAATCAGTGGAGAAGACGATGGAACAGTTGATAAACGCAGTACCAGTTTTCACCCCGCATAACGTTCTGTTTGCCGGGCAGGAATTGACGATGAGCAGCAGTGACATTGCCGATCTGGTTGAGTCGCGACACGATCATGTTAAACGCTCAATTGAGAGGCTGGCGGAGCGTGGGATTATTCAACTTCCTCCAATGGGGGAAGTTAAAAATCACCTTGGGCAGACTGTCACAGTTTACCGGATTGGCAAGCGCGACAGCTATGTGGTGGTGGCACAATTGTCGCCGGAGTTTACCGCCCGCCTGGTGGATCGCTGGCAGGAACTGGAGAGCCAGCAGGCGATGGTTGTGCCAAAGTCACTACCTGAGGCATTGCGCCTTGCGGCTGATTTGGCAGAACAACAGCAACAGCTTAAGCAGGAACTGGTTGCCGCCGCGCCTAAGGTTGAATTTGTCGATCGCTACTGCACGGCGGGCGGTTCCATGTCGTTCCGCCAGGTGGCGAAGCTGCTTAACGCAAAAGAGCCGGAATTTCGCCTCTTCCTCATTGAGCGCGGGATCATGTATCGCCTGGGGGGCGTCCTGACGCCTCACCACCAGCACATCGAGGCGAAACGCTTTGAGGTGAAGACCGGTACCACTACCGCATCGAATTATGCTTTCAGCCAGGCCCGTTTTACTGCGAAGGGCGTGCAGTGGATCGGTGGTCTTTGGACGGCGCATAAAGCGCAGGGGGATGCGCAGTGAGGGCGTTGTTAAACCCCGTTGTCGTTACTGAGCTTGGCCTCGTTATGTTCAGGCCTGGCCGTGAACTGCTGCCGCATTTTCGCCGCGGACGAATGCTGCTGGAGAACGAACCCGAGCGCCTGGCGGTTATGCCAAACGGCGAACTGCCGCCAGCAGATCAGCCGCTTGCTGAGGATCCTGCGCTGGCTGGTATGTTTGAAAATGAAGCAGTGCTGCGCCGCGCTGGCGGCATTAACGGGCTGGAAAGCTGGCTAATGGAGGGGAAAAGGTGCCAGTGGCCCCACGAATCCTGGCACGATGAAAATTTAACAACTATGCGCCACACGCCCGGCGCGATACGCCTGTGCTGGCACTGCGACAATATTCTGCGGAAGCAAAGCACAGAACAGCTGGCGGGCATCGCCAGAGCGAACTGCGCGGAATACATTCTCACCACCACGCGGCGCGAACTGGGCTTCGATGATTCTCATCCCCTCACGTTGGCTGAGTTCTGCTGGTGGCTGGCGCGCAACGGCCTGGCTGACGTGCTGCCGGAAGATGCCGCCCGGCAGGTTCTTCGCATGCCGGATCCGATTATCCGGTCGGTAACCCGTGAAGCAGACCTGGTACCCGGCCTGCCGCTGGCGCGGGAAATCGTTGAGGAGGTGGCCAAGCAGGTGCTGGCGCTGCGCATTGACCCCGAGACGCCGGAGTCTTTTATGTTGCTCCCGAAACGCCGCCGCTGGGAAAACGAGGAGTATACCCGCTGGGTTAAGTCGCAGCAGTGCATGTGCTGCAACAACCCGGCGGACGACCCCCACCATTTGATCGGCCACGGGCAGGGTGGGATGGGTACAAAGGCGCATGACCTGTTTGTGATACCGCTTTGCAGAGCGCATCACGATGAGTTGCACGCTGACGCCGTGGCATTTGAAGAGAAATATGGCAGCCAGCTTGCGCTGCTGTTTCGTTTTTTAGATCGCGCGCTTGCTATCGGCGTGCTGGCGTGAAGTGGAGGTAACCGATGCGTGATATTCAAAAGGTATTAGAACTATGGGGCGCATGGGCTGCGAGTGATTCATGTAATGTCGATTATTCGCCGATCGCCGCCGGGTTCAAAGGCCTGCTGCCACAGACGGGCAAGACGCGGATCACTTGTTCCGACGACGACGGACTGGTGATAGAAGGGTGTATGGCCAGACTACTTAAAAAGCGACCTTACGATTATCACCTATTGGTAGGGCATTACGTTTTTATGGTGTCGAAGCGCCAGATGGCTAAGAAACGTAAAAAGAGCGAAAGGCAGATCCGCATCGAGATGATGCTGGCAGAAGGCTTTGTAGAGGGGTGCTTATCGATGCTTAATATTAGGCTTGAGATGGATGTTTGCTTCTGAATCAAAGCTGGTCAATCCGATTGACCAGCTATATTTTTTGTTGTTGATTCGGCTGTAACAATACTATTACTACCAATAGATACGAGGATTTCTATAGTTCTTTCTTTTCGCTTTAAAAGCGTCGCTTTTATTTGAGGGGTAATCTTACCTTTGAGAAGTTTTTCTATCTCCTTCAAATCCCTTTTACATTTTGAACGCTTAGCTGCATCTTCAGGTGATTCTAGACCATGTCTCGATATCACCCAATTCATAAAATATGTAATAACTGCGGAACAGCCAGGGACAAGGGCAAAAGCAACTGTTCTCCAAGGATTATTTGGATCAGTAAATATTGCTTGAGCTATTACACTTAAAATCGCACCCCACCCAGTGGTAACAATTGCAGCCTTGCCAGTACTCAAAGGTTTTGAATCGGTGCTCATTTTCTTTTCGACTGTTCCTGAATGGCTTCATCAATAAGGTTAACGAGCAACTCGCTTTTATTGCGAGGTACTTTTATTGTTAACGATTTTTTAAGACCCGTATTTTCATCACTATATTGGAATTCAAACATCCTTGTTGGGAACAAACGACGCCATAACAAAGAGGATGCAGCATAGCAAAAGCGATAGCAAACAGGGACGATCAAAATCACCCCTATCCATATCACTAGTTGCACCACTGACTCGTTCCCCATTAATTCCTCTCAGCTGGTCTTTTGTTTTTGACCTTTTTGATAGCATAACGCTTAGTAACGTTGCGTGCAGTGTATGTTTTCGTTGTTTCGAGATCTACCACGAACAAGTCTTCTTTTGTAAAACTGATTTGACCTGTTTGTACATGGTGGATAAATGCTTGATCTTCAACATGAACAGCACTTTCCTCGTCGATATGCACCATTCTCCAACCAGAAGTACCATCGAAGTTCACCTGCACAAAACGTACGTTAACTTCTTCTGTTGAGATTTCTTTTTCCAGCAGAGTTCCTCTCGGCAGCGGCTTGATCTCTTCAGTTTGCTCACCTTCGAGGCGGAGGAGTTCTTCGCCTTCGTTATCGACTATTTTAAAAACTGGCTCTTCTTTACCATCAAGTGGAGCCCGAACTACGCTGACCAGCGCATCCCTGATTACAGGGTCGGTAACAAGTTTTGCCACCGCGTCATTACAAACAATTTCTTCACCATCCAATTCCAGTACAGAGTGATCAGTTCCGACTTTTTTCGTTACTGAGATGACTTTTTTACTTCCTAGTTGCCTTACCAAAGAAAGTGCAGGTGCGCCGAATACGGCGCCAGCCATACCAGTTAAGCCAATTACTTTCGCTACATTGATTGCATCAGGGATCAATTCTACCAGTGTATAAGCGATGCCTAGGGATCCCGCCTCAGCAGGGGTTGTTACCATAAGCTTAACCGTTTCCTGCCCTTCGTTAAGGCGTTTATCAGCGGCACTGATAAGGTCTGCCATGGCGCCAATGGAAATGCTTAGGGTTTTGGCATCAATTTTATGCTGTGCTAATTCGTTATCTTGAGCATCATAAAAAACTTTGAAAGAAGTTGCTTCAGCCACCTGGTCCTCGTTTCTTTTCATATCCTTTATCGCTTCGAAAATATCTCTTTTTTATAAAAAAAACACTACTGCGGACCGCATTTTTCATTGTAGCCTGTTAAGAGTGGTCACTTAGTCACGAACTTAAAGCTTCTTTTCTCCCTGTGATATTTATCAGAGAAAGTGCTTTCTCTTCTTGCTAGTAATGGTTTTTCACACAGCAAGGAGAAAGTATGGGGATATGTAGCGGTTGTGCTAAACCTTTACGTGGTTCTCTCAAAATTAATCAGGCGGGGCAAGCCTATAAGTCATGCCCTGAATGTTCAGGTAAAGTTGGATATCACGTTTTTTATCGGTTAGAAGATTTTGGCGACAGAGACATGGGGGATGGAAGGATTATCCCTCAGTCATGGTGTCCTGCATGTAGAAGTGACTTATCACCGTTGGTTTCTCCCGCTTTTACGTGCCAATAAACTCACAAAACTTTAGGCTCACTCATGCGGGTCTTTTCATGACCCTGATATCAATGTCGGGGTTCCTGTTGTGGAAATGGGCGGCTGGTGGATGTTGTAGCACCCTCCAGCCATTCGCTCATGTTTGAGGTCACAAGCGAACCAGGGCCCACTGCTTTCGCGCAAAAGCATAGTGAGCCTATCAGAGATACGCTTACTGATCTATGAAAAATACTGTAAATTTAAACAGTATTGATTTAATCAATGCTGATTGCCTGCACTACATACAAACCCTCCCTAATGATTCCATTGACCTGATTGTTACCGATCCGCCGTATTTCAAGGTAAAGCCGAACGGCTGGGACAATCAGTGGAAGGGGGACGAGGATTACTTAAAGTGGCTGGATGCCTGTCTGGCGCAATTCTGGCGAGTTCTTAAGCCTGCCGGCAGCATCTATCTGTTTTGTGGGCATCGTCTTGCAGCAGACATCGAATTGATGATGCGCCACAGATTCAATGTGCTGAATCACATCATCTGGGCAAAGCCATGGGGAAGGTGGAACGGCTGCAATAAAGAGAGCCTGCGGTCATATTTCCCGTCAACTGAACGCATCCTTTTTGCAGAGCACTATCTGGGGCCGTACAGACCAAAAGACGATGGCTACGAGCGGAAAGGCACAGAGTTAAAACAAAGCCTGATGACTCCCCTAATCGAATATTTCCAGGGTGCCCGTGCATCCCTTGGCGTGACATCGAAAGAAATTGCTGACGCCACGGGGAAGAAAAACATGGTCTCCCACTGGTTCGGGGCCAGTCAGTGGCAATTGCCGGGGGAGGCTGATTACCAGAAATTGCAGGTATTATTCACCAGAATAGCGGTAGAGAAACATCGGCAAAGCGGGCTGGTTCAACCACACCACCAGCTGGTGGCCACGTACCATTCACTTAACCGCAAATACTGCGAGCTACTGGAAGAGTACAAATCGCTCCGGCGGCACTTTGCTGTCACCGCAGCGGTGCCATATACCGATGTATGGACACACAAACCAGTACAGTTTTATCCGGGCAAACATCCTTGCGAAAAGCCCGCTGATATGTTGCAGCAGATTATTTCTGCCAGCAGCAGGCCGGGGGATATTGTTGCGGATTTCTTTATGGGGTCAGGTTCGACGATAAAAGCGGCGCTGGCACTTGGAAGAAGGGCGATAGGTGTCGAACTCGAAGAGGAACGTTTTAACCAGACGGTTTCTGAGATTGGCACACAGATCGGGATGGGAAAAGAACAATCAGGTTAAAAAACTGTTTGTTACTCATGGCCCACCTTGTGGGCCGTAACGTTATCCGTTATTCGGGAAGATGCTGCAAGACTTTTTGTAAAAAAGAGCGCCATGTTTCGCCCCATGACTCGGGCCTAAACTGATTTTCAGCAAGTTCAGACATAATATTATTTAGCTCTGTATCACTTTCCATAGCGAGTAACTGGGCGGTCTGTTTTTTCAGGTTACGAAAAGCATATTCACTTTCTGTTTCAACGTAACTTTCCATGATCTCATCGATAGTTTCACCAAAGATCTGGAAATCTGGACCAAAGAAAATAACAACTAGCAGCCTGACGTCTGGGTATTTTTTTTTCACGGGTTTATCTCATGAATGGGTAAGCAGTTAAAACGTAATAAGGCTTGTTGTTGTACATTTTTTTAATTAATACAATACGTACAACATACAATGTTTCTTTAACCTGGCTACCTTGGCGGAAACCATAACCAATTGCAGATCCGAAATTATAGGTCAGTTCCAGTACGTGCCGTGACTCGCGGGATAAGTTAGCCCAATGTAGTATTTTTAATCTATTGGCTTTTAACCCTGCGCTGATAACTTTTTCGGCCTGTTCAACTTTATAGAAAGATGACACTGATTCCATATGTGGACTTTTTGCCAGACGGGCTAATAAATCTGTTTCAGGTATGGCGACATGTTTTGCAACCGTATGCCCGCCAGCTTTGATACCTTTTATTGCTTCATGTTCTGCCAGTTTGAAATTACCGGTTCGTACATAGGCTACCCGGGCTGCACCAAGTGACAGACCGAATGCTACCGGAACAGCAATATCCACAGTGAGACCGATGTTTAGAGCCGTATCTTCATCCGCGCCAAATTGCCGCGCCGTTTCAACGGCTAATTGATATGCTGCCGTTCGGGTGTCTCGCCCGCTGATGGTCTGATCGATGGCCGCTCTGATCCCATCCATACCATGAGCGCCAACAACAACACACGCCGCTTTGGTTAGCCCGGTTGGTTCGGGGGCTGCACACAACACGGTAGCACCTACCAGCTCAACGGTGCTCAGTGCAATGCCCAGGCCACCAAGCAGTCTGTTTTGCATAGTTTCTGCTTCTGTCACCGTTTTATCTGACAGCACAGCTGCCATCTGTACCGGTGACATAACAATCTGTAATCCTTCACTCATTGCATTTCTCCGCTGACTGTTTGAACTGGATGATAGAAAAAGTTATAGCGGTACGCAAAAGGTATTGTAGGTACACAAAGGCTTCCGGTTGGAGGCCTTTCTGAATCGCCACGGATAATCTAGACACTTCCGAGCCGTTGATAATATTGATTTTCATATTCCGTCGGTGGCATCTGATCACTCGAACCATGCCGACGCTTACTGTTATAAAACATTTCGATGTAATCA
>NZ_JBQPOM010000058.1:0-49627 GCF_052220145.1 Vagococcus sp. WN89Y
ACGATCAACAACCTGTTTGACAGCTTCAATTTTAAACTCTTCAGGATAACGCTTACTGCTCATGTGCACCTCTCATTAAGCCATTTTAAATGACTCTGAGGTGTCTGTTAAACCCGTGGCGATTCAACTAGCTGTTTTTGTTAGATTCAGGTGTAAGCGATGGATAAAAAAAACCCCCTCATCATGAGGGGGAAGACAGGGATGGTGTCTATGGCAAGGAAAACAGGGTTGTTACTGGGGTTGTTTCGTACTACTACTACTAAACACGGTTAACGGAGAACTTTGCTGCATCTGCGCGACTTCGCGCATTTGGGTCATCCGTTGCTGATGTTTCTGGTTTAAAACCGCTTGCTGCTCCGGCGTGAGCAGGTGGTACATCTGGTTGCGGACTTTCGCCATTTCAACCTGACGGTCTACCTGTTCCTGCGCCATCTTTTCTGCCTGAGCGCGCACAGCGTTTTCATCAAATTTTTCTGCGGTGACAAGGCTATGCATTGTCTCCATTTCGTTTACATTTACAGGGGGCCTGTCGTGCCGGGCCTGCCTCATTAAATCCCGCATCTGCTGACGCTGATGCTCGGTCAGATTAATGCCATCAAACATGTGGCTCTGAACGCTACGCTGTGCAAGGCCGTCGGCAGGGTGCCAGTTATCGCCTGTAACGACTTCAGCAGCCTGGCTAACAGCACTTAACGCCAGGGTTGAGGCCATGACGGCAGCGGTAACTATGCGCATCATTTGCTCCCGTAATATTCCCGTATCGCGAATCAACGAGACTCAGTCTACGATTCAGGCTGCAAACAAGCGTCAGGGGGTGTAAAACAACGTAAAGTCATGGATTAGCGTCTCGTGATGACGTAATTTCTGCCTCGGAGGTATTTAAACAATGAATAAAATCCTTTTAGTAGACGATGACCGAGAGCTTACTTCCTTGTTAAAAGAGCTGCTCGACATGGAAGGTTTTAATGTGCTCGTTGCTCATGACGGGGAGCAAGCGCTTGACCTCCTCGATGACAGCATCGATTTGCTTTTGCTTGATGTCATGATGCCGAAGAAAAACGGTATCGACACCCTTAAAGAATTACGCCAGACGCACCAGACACCGGTGATTATGCTAACTGCGCGCGGCAGCGAACTCGATCGTGTTCTTGGCCTTGAGCTGGGCGCAGATGATTACTTGCCGAAACCGTTTAACGATCGCGAACTGGTCGCACGTATCCGCGCCATCCTGCGCCGCTCCCACTGGAGCGAACAGCAGCAAAATAGCGACAGCGGCTCGCCAACGCTGGAAGTGGACGCCTTAAGCCTGAATCCGGGCCGCCAGGAAGCCAGTTTCGACGGGCAAGCGCTTGAGCTTACAGGTACCGAGTTCACCCTGCTTTACCTGCTGGCGCAGCATTTAGGCCAGGTGGTTTCGCGCGAACACTTAAGCCAGGAAGTGCTGGGTAAGCGTCTGACGCCGTTCGATCGCGCTATCGATATGCACATTTCTAACCTGCGCCGTAAACTGCCGGATCGCAAAGATGGGCATCCGTGGTTTAAAACCCTGCGCGGTCGTGGTTATCTGATGGTATCGGCTTCATGATAGGAAGTTTGACCGCCCGCATCTTTGCCATCTTCTGGTTAACCCTGGCGCTGGTATTGATGCTGGTGTTGATGGTGCCGAAACTGGACTCCCGCCAAATGACGGAGCTGCTGGACAGCGAGCAGCGTCAGGGCGTGATGATTGAGCAGCACGTAGAAGCTGAACTGGCGAACGACCCACCCAACGACCTGATGTGGTGGCGTCGGCTGTTTCGCGCGATCGACAAATGGGCCCCGCCAGGCCAGCGCCTGCTGCTGGTGACCAGCGAAGGGCGTGTTATCGGTGCCGAACGCAGCGAAATGCAGATAATCCGTAACTTTATTGGCCAGGCGGATAACTCCGATCACCCGCAGAAGAAAAAGTATGGTCGTGTTGAGATGGTTGGCCCCTTCTCCGTTCGCGATGGGGAAGATAATTACCAGCTATACCTCATTCGCCCGGCCAGCAATTCACAGTCAGATTTTATCAACCTGCTATTTGACCGCCCGCTGCTGCTGCTGATTGTCACCATGCTTATCAGCTCGCCGCTGCTGTTATGGCTGGCATGGAGCCTCGCCAAACCTGCCCGCAAACTGAAAAACGCGGCGGATGAAGTCGCGCAAGGCAATTTACGCCAGCACCCGGAACTGGAAGCCGGGCCGCAGGAATTCCTTGCTGCCGGAGCGAGTTTTAACCAGATGGTGTCCGCACTTGAGCGAATGATGACCGCGCAACAGCGTCTGTTGTCTGATATCTCCCACGAGTTGCGCACGCCGTTGACGCGTTTACAGCTGGGTACGGCACTTTTGCGCCGTCGCAGCGGTGAAAGCAAAGAGTTGGAGCGTATTGAAACCGAAGCCCAGCGTCTGGATGGCATGATTAACGATCTGCTGGTGATGTCGCGTAATCAGCAGAAAAACGCGCTGGTAAGCGAAACCGTAAAAGCTAACCAGATGTGGAAAGAGGTGCTGGATAATGCCGCGTTTGAAGCCGAGCAGATGGGGAAAACCCTGACGGTGAATTTCCCGCCAGGCCCCTGGCCGCTGTACGGTAATCCAAGCGCACTGGAAAGCGCTCTGGAGAATATCATCCGTAACGCGCTGCGCTACTCCCACAGCAAAATTGAAGTCAGTTTCGCTGTGGATAAAGACGGTATCACCATAAACGTGGACGATGACGGGCCAGGCGTCAGCCCGGAAGATCGCGAACAGATTTTCCGCCCGTTCTATCGCACCGACGAAGCACGCGATCGTGAATCCGGCGGAACCGGCCTGGGGCTGGCCATCGTCGAAACAGCTATCCAGCAGCATCGCGGCTGGGTAAAAGCTGACGATAGCCCGCTGGGCGGCCTGCGCCTGACTATCTGGCTACCGTTATATAAACGCGCCTGATAATGAACCGCTCTCTTCACCGCAAGAGAGCGGCTATTTCCCCAATAACCGCCGGGAATTATCCTCAATCTTGCCGTGAAGCCGCCGGTTTTGCATGGTGCGCGTCCAGCTTGCCGACAACCCTGCCGCCGACAGTAAGCGGTGATATTGCTCGTCATCAAACGGCTGCGACCAGGCGATCGCCGCGGCGTCCAGCACGCTGACATCACTCACGCGCGCGACGCGCTCCAGCGGTGCCTGTGCCGATACATCTCCGCCGGCAATCACCCGGTATAACCAGCCAACCCGGCCGCTTTTTTGCATTTGCGATGCTATGTCAGCGATAGCGAAGTGGAAGTTGAGCTTAAAACAGGGCGAGCGCGGTTGCGTAACCTGAATCAACGCATTGCCCCAGCGAAAAATATCGCCGATAAAAACGTTTTCCTCGGTTAACCCAAGGGTCGACAGATTCTCGCCAAACGCGGGCGGGCAAAACAGCGAAGCTTGCTCAGGAAAAGCGTTGGCCCACCAGGCATAATGCTCGCGAGGATAGTGGCACAGAGCGCGATCCGGACCGCCGTGATAACTTTTTTCTGCCTGCTCATCGCCTGCAAGCCCTGTCTCTGTCAGCCGTAGTTCGCAATCGACCTGCAGCTTAGCGATTGCGCTGGGACGACTACCTTCATAACCCCTGACCTGCCCAACAAACACCTCCACCGGATATTGCATCTTCTCCCCCTGTTCTGTCGTTGCGCGCTATTACAGCAAATTTTTGCGCACTAAACCCGCAAAAAACGGACCTGCTCATTGCCAACCGTGTGGCTATCTCTGATCTTAATATTTGAAACATCATTTCAATTAGCAAGGAGATCGCGATATGACCACGGCAATACCCTTTTCCGGCGTCTGGTGTCCCTCCATTACGCCGCTGGACAATGACGGAAAAATAGATTTAGTTGGCCTGAACCAGCATATCGCTCGCCTGAGCGCCGCCAACATTGATGTCATCCTGATGATGGGCAGCATCGGTGAGTTCGCCTCGTTCGCGCTTGAAGAACGGCTGCTGCTGATTCGCGAAGCACGCGCCATGTCATCCACGCCCATGGTAGCGAATGTCTCCTCGACCAGCGTGAGCGATATTTTGTGGATGGCGGACGAAGCCTACCGCAGCGGGTACGATGCGGTGATGGTACTGCCGCCTTACTATTATGGGCAAACCACACAGCAGCTGCTGAGCTATTTCCGCATGCTGGGGAATGCGCTGAGCGGCAAATGGTTTGCGTATAATTTCCCGGCGCGAACCGGCTGCGACCTGACGCCGGAGCTTATCGCGACGCTTGCAGCAGAATTTCCCCACTTTGCCGGTATCAAAGACACGGTGGATTGCCAGTCACATACCCGCAGTATGATTCTGGCGACGCAGGCTGTACGGGACGACTTCGCGGTGCTTTCCGGTTATGACGAGTACTATATTC
The DNA here is from genome assembly GCF_052220145.1 of Vagococcus sp. WN89Y. Taxonomy (NCBI): domain Bacteria; kingdom Bacillati; phylum Bacillota; class Bacilli; order Lactobacillales; family Enterococcaceae; genus Vagococcus; species Vagococcus sp. WN89Y. The sequence goes on from NZ_JBQPOM010000058.1 coordinate 4,410, forward strand.
CTAATCTGCTGGCGGGCGGCGCGGGCGTTATCTCCGGCCTGAATAACGTCATGCCTGAATTGTTTGTAAAAGCGCGGACCGCCTGGGCGCAGGGGGATTTGACGGGTCTGCAAATGGCCCAGCGAGAAATCGGTAAATTCATGTCTATTTACAGCATTGGCGATGATTTTGTTACCACGATTAAGACGGTGGTTGCGCGCAAATTTGGTTACTGCACTCCTGTCTCGCGTAATGCTGGCGGCACGCTAAGCGAGGAGCAGTGCACAATTATCGACAGGGTTTTTGCCATCCAGCACGCGTAATGTTAAGGCCGGATAAAAGCAGGCTATCCGGCAACGTATTCAGGGCCTGATGGTGCTCCGCTGGGCATGCGTATAAATAAATGGCATATAGCCTGCGCCCAGGGTTGCACCTATTACCATACTGTTGAGAATTCCCTCAACGGGTACTGCAAAACCATTAGCAAAAGAAGTGCTAAAAAGCGAAGCACGGCTTGCCAGCGTGTTGAATATATGGTCCATAGCGGTTTGCCAAGTTATTTCATCTTTACGACGAAAACCGAGGTGATATTGCAAGTGCGGGTTATTCTCCGCCTGAGCATTAAATCCTCGATAAGCTAATTCATCTCCGGTTTCACCTGCAATATTAATTAACGCCCGGCCTAACATATTCGCCGCCACGCTATTCTCTACCAGCGGAGTCAACGCTTCTGAGAGCATGGTCATCGCATGATCAACAGCAACCTGATTTACCACATAGAGCGCGGCAGTTTTTCCGGTAGCACACAGATGAATCTCACCGCTGTTATTATCGCCAAGCCGTAAAAAGTACTGTAAAAGATCGCGTAGCGGCACGTAGACAAATACAGCAGCAATTAATGAACTGGCCGCTAAAGTCAGCCCCCCGGTAGCCGCAACCGCCGCGCCTGATAAACCGGTCAGGGTGATATTCGCAAGCCTTGCGCGCAGGCTTGCCGGGGACTGCGTTCCGGCATTGATATCCCGTGCTATCGCAATTAATTGCAGCGCAATCGGAAAACCAATAGTGACGCCGCCCAGCGTTCTGGCCAGCATCGGATTGCCCTCAAACACTTTTTTCAATAACCCACGGTTAACGTATTCGCGTAATGCTGTCGGTATGCCTACGGTGATGAGATTACGCGCCAGCGCCAGCCCGGTATTTTCAAGATACTGCAGAAAACAGGATTGTTTCTCTTTTTTCGGGCCACTGAAGATATCTTCAGTCCCCTCCATATCAATGCTAATAAAATGTACCGTTGCCTTTTTTTTGCCGCCCGGCGTGTTATTAACCGATGCTGGTTTGTCGGGCAATTCGGTAATATGGCAGGGCGACGCAGGAGGAACAGAATTAGCCCGTAGCGTATTCATATCAATAACAACGTCATCCACTTCTTCATGAGAAAATAAACGCTCTGCTGATGCATGGCCAGGAGGTAATTTTACCAACGGCGTATAGCAATTTTTGACCTGGCCGAGCGATGTATTTAATTCACTGGCGCGTAGCCGGGAATTATCGTTTCTGGTGTCCTGATTCAGGGTGACATTTCCCTGGTGGCGTGTAATAGCGAACATATTAATCATCTCCTTATTGAGGATAATTATCTGCTCACAATGTGCCAGTCCGACATATAGAGTTGTTATTATGTTAAAAATAAGTTAGAGGTTTAGCATATACAGCCCGAAGAGTATTTTAAAAAACGCCTGAGATGCCTCTTTAAATAAAAAACCCCCGTCGGCAGCGCCAGGCGGGGGTTTTGGCTCACCACAACGTGAGCGTCAAAACAGACTTATTTTTTAGCAGCGAAACGTGCAGCCGCTTCGTCCCAGTTAACCACGTTCCAGAACTCTTTGATGTAGTCCGGGCGGCGGTTCTGGAATTTCAGGTAGTAAGCATGTTCCCATACATCCAGACCGATGATCGGGAAACCGGAAGCGCCGGAAATGGCTTCGCCCATCAACGGGGAGTCCTGGTTTGCGGTAGAAACAACCGCCAGTTTGTCGCCTTTCAGTACCAGCCACGCCCAGCCGGAGCCAAAGCGAGTTGCAGCTGCTTTTTCAAATTCTTCTTTGAATTTCTCAACGGAACCGAAATCACGTTCGATAGCCGCTTTCAGATCGCCCTGTAAAGTGGTGCCTTTTTTCAGACCTTTCCAGAACAGGCTGTGGTTCGCGTGACCACCTGCGTTGTTACGCAGCACGGTTTTTTTGTCGGTCGGCAGCTGATCAAGCTTGGTAATCAGTTCTTCAACAGGCAGTGAAGCGAACTCTGGCAGGCTTTCCAGCGCAGCGTTCGCGTTGTTCACGTAAGTCTGGTGGTGTTTAGTGTGATGGATTTCCATCGTTTGCTTGTCGAAATGTGGTTCCAGTGCATCGTATGCATACGGCAGAGCAGGCAGTGTATAGCTCATTTTCATCTCCATTATTGTCGGCGGCAACAAGTGTGAATGCCGCGTAAGCAGTCGGATCATTATAGTTAATTAAATGATATTGAAAATGATAATCAATGCCATAGTTTTTATAAGGATATAACTTTCGGTTATGTATATGAATTTGTGACCCCGCTCGCGTCCTTCACACACGCCCTGGCATAGCGGGCTAATCAGGCCGTCGCACGGCTGCGATGACGCCACTGCCCTGGCGTCATTCCTACCTCGCGGTTGAACACCACCGAAAAGTAGTTACTGTCTTCAAACCCGCACTGCATCGCGATCTCACCAATCATCTGCTCAGAATGTTGCAGCAAATACTGCGCGTGGCAGATACGTAGCTGGCGCAAATAGTGATTGATGGTCATGCCGGTTTGCGTGCGGAACTGCTGGCGCAGCGCCCGCTCGCTACATTGCTCCTGCTCACAAAACTGCTCCAGCACAAAGCTGCGGTTGAGGCTGCCGGAAAGCGCCGTGATCAGTTTATCCAGCAGCGCTTCGCTGTGTGTGGCCGCCACGTTATCAATAGCAAAACGGTGGCGCTCCAGGGTGATGACCAGCTGGGCAAAGAGGGTTTCCGCCATCATATTGGTAAGCTTATCGCTTTTGGTGCTCTCATGCTCCAGCTGGCTTATCACCTGCCGGGCCTGCGCCATGCCGCTACTGCCAAGACGCCAGTGCGGAACCCACGTTGATCCATTCAGGCCAGGAATATGCGCAGCCCAGTCAAGATTCAGGGTGAGCCGGTCAGGGCAGTAAATAATATTTTGCAGCACCAGGTCGTTAACCGAGGCGTATGAGTGGCTATCTTGCGCGCGGATATAAAACAGATCGCCACGGGTGATGCGATAAGGGCGATCGTTAAGCACATGCAGACCGTTGCCGCGCCACACCATGACCAGCTCGAAAAACTCATGGCTATGCTCGGCAAAAACGTTTTGTGGGTAGCGATCGGCCACCGCCACCGCCTGCCCACTACGGGGGAAAAAATCCGCTTTCCGAAGAATCAACTGGCCTGCCACAACGTCCCCTCAGCCGTGAATAAGCAGGCATTATTAGCGGATTTGTGGCAAAAAATCGGTGATAGCCTTCTCGTTACTGAAGCTGCACATCGCGCCCCTGGCGGATCTCCCGTGGCGACCAGGCAAACTCCCGGCGAAACAGCGTCGAAAAGTGGTTACTGTCGCCAAACCCGCAGCGAAACGCGATATCGGTGACGCTCTCGTCGCTATGGCGCAACATATGGCGCGCTTTAATAAGCCGCAAACGGTTGAGATAACGCTGCGGCGTCAGGCCGGTGGTGTGTTTAAGCTGGCGATGCAGCGTGCGTAATGACAGGGTAAACTGCGCCGCCAGCGACTCCCAGCAAATATCCTCGGCAAAATGGTCTTCCAGCCATAGCATTAGCTGATTAAGCCGCGTGTCGCTTCTCCCCGAGCCTTCTTCAAGGCTGCTTTTACGCAGCAGCACCAGCAATTGCATAAACAAAATCTCACGGTCAGCGATGCCGGGCGTGTCCGTTTCCTTCGCCTGGGCCTCCATCTTACTGATGATGGCGCGAATTTGCCCCAGCGTCTGCTGGTTAACGCGCCAGTGCGACGGATAGTAACCGTCCTGCTCCTGGGGCAATAGCTGATTTAACCCGGCCAGAAACTGGAACGCATCGGGTGAGCGATAAAGCACATTGGTCAGACACAGGTTGTCGGTATGTTCATACAAGTGCCTGTCGTGATCGCGCACAAAACAGACCGTCCCGCCGCTGATGGTATAAGGCTGACCATTAAAGACATGAATACCGGTGCCGTGCTCCACAATAACAATTTCATGAAAATCATGATGATGTTCGGGAAACGCGGCCTGGGGTAATCGTGGTTCGATGGCAATGGGTGATTGACCTGACGGAAAAAAATCCACGCTGTGCAGTACGGTCATGATAGCCCCCGGTAATGAGAAATGTTCTCAAAATAGTAATTAAGGGTTCCCGTGCTGGCCTTCAATTTTCGACAGCATTTCGCGCATAGCCTGCCGTTTTTTCAAGAAACCGTCCCAAAGATCGCGAAGTGTGGCGAGGGTCACAATGCGCGCAAAGCCCGCCATCGCTGAAAAATGTGAACTCTCTCACGTTCATCTTTGCTTTCTTGCCAGCGCCAAATCGCCGCTGTCCGTGGTGAGAAGGTACGCCTCACGGCCCTTTTTTAGACTCATGCTTACTGATTCTGAGAAGGACCCGATTATGACGTTTCGCCACTGTGTCGCGGTTGATTTAGGCGCATCAAGCGGGCGCGTCATGCTGGCGCGCTTCGACCGCCAACAACGCACGCTCTCTTTGCGCGAAATCCACCGTTTCGTCAACTGCCTGCAAAAAGTCGACGGCTTCGATTGCTGGGATATTGACGGCCTGGAGGCTGAAATACGCCAGGGCTTGCTGAAAGTGTGTGAGGAAGGCATCCAGCCGGACAGCATCGGTATTGATACCTGGGGCGTGGACGTGGTGCTGATTAACGACCAGGGCGAGCGCGTTGGCCTGCCGGTGGCCTATCGGGACGCGAGAACAGACGGCATCATGGCGCGCGCCATGCAAGACCCCGGCAAAGCAGAGATCTATCGCCGCAGCGGGATCCAGTTTTTACCTTTTAACACGCTTTACCAGTTTCGCGCCCTGGTCGAACAGCAGCCGGAACTGATTGACCAGACCGCCCACGCGCTGATGATCCCGGACTATTTCAGCTATCGCCTGACCGGCGAACTGAACTGGGAATACACCAACGCCACCACCACGCAACTGGTGAATATCAACACCGACAGCTGGGATGAGACGCTGCTTAACTGGGCGGGCGTGCCCGCGCGCTGGCTGGGTACGCCAACGCACCCTGGCAACGTTATCGGTCAGTGGATTTGCCCGCAGGGTAACGCTGTTCCCGTGGTTGCGGTGGCCAGCCACGATACCGCCAGCGCCGTCATTGCCTCGCCACTGGCAAACCAGGACGCGGCCTATCTCTCCTCCGGCACCTGGTCGCTGATGGGTTTTGAAAGCTTCACGCCTTACACCAACGATAACGCCCTGGCCGCCAATATCACCAACGAAGGCGGCGCAGAGGGCCGCTATCGGGTGCTGAAAAATATTATGGGGCTGTGGCTGCTGCAACGCGTGCTGAAAGAGCAAGCGATAAGCGACTTGCCCGCGCTGATAGCGCAGACAGAACAACTGCCCGTCTGCCGTTTCATCATCAACCCGAACGACGATCGTTTTATCAACCCGGAGAATATGAGCCGGGAAATCCAGGCAGCCTGCCGTGATGCGAATCAGCCGGAGCCTCAGAACGCCGCCGAGCTGGCGCGCTGTATCTTCGACAGCCTCGCGCTGCTGTATGCCGATGTGCTGAGCGAGCTGGCAGCCGTGCGCGGCACGCCGTTTAGCTGCCTGCATATCGTCGGCGGCGGTTGCCAAAACCAACTGCTTAACCAGCTCTGCGCGGATGCCTGCGGCCTGCCGGTTATCGCCGGGCCGGTTGAAGCCTCCACGCTTGGCAATATCGGCGTCCAGCTTATGGCGCTGGATGAGCTTCGCCACGTGGATGATTTTCGCCAGCTGGTGGCAGGCAATCACCCGCTCATCACCTATACCCCCCATCCTGATAATGAAATCGCCGGTTACGTCGCGCGTTTTCAGCAAAAAAAAGAGACAAAGGAGCTTTGCGCATGACCACTCAACTTGAACACGCCTGGGAAATTGCTAAGCAGCGTTTCGCCGCCACAGGGATTGATGTCGAGGAGGCGCTGCGCCAGCTCGACACACTGCCCGTGTCGATGCACTGCTGGCAAGGCGATGATGTCGCCGGTTTCGAAAACCCGCAGGGCAGCCTGACCGGCGGTATTCAGGCAACGGGCAACTACCCGGGCAAAGCGCGCAATGCTGCCGAACTGCGCGCGGATCTGGAGCAGGCATTTCGCCTGATCCCTGGCCCTAAGCGCCTTAATCTCCATGCGATTTACCTGGAAGCCGAAGGCGACGTCCCGCGCGACAAAATCCAGCCGGAGCACTTTAAAAACTGGGTGCACTGGGCGAAGCACAACGACTTAGGGCTGGATTTCAACCCGTCGTGTTTTTCGCACCCGCTCAGCGCCGACGGTTTTACGCTCTCGCACGCGAATGCTGAAATCCGCCAGTTCTGGATTGACCATGTGAAAGCCTGCCGCCGGGTGTCTGCCTGGTTTGGCGAGCAGCTCGGCACGCCGTCGGTGATGAACATCTGGATCCCGGACGGAATGAAAGATGTCACCGTTGACCGGCTCGCGCCGCGCCAGCGGCTACTCAATGCGCTGGACGACGCGCTGAGCGAAAAACTCAACCCCGCGCACCATATCGATGCGGTAGAGAGCAAGCTGTTCGGCATTGGCGCCGAGAGTTATACCGTCGGTTCCAACGAGTTCTATATGGGCTATGCCACCAGCCGCCAGACCGCGCTCTGCCTCGACGCGGGCCATTTTCACCCAACGGAAGTCATCTCCGACAAAATCTCCGCCGCCATGCTGTACGTGCCGCGCCTGCTGCTGCACGTCAGCCGCCCGGTGCGCTGGGACAGCGATCACGTAGTGCTGCTTGATGACGAAACCCAGGCCATCGCCTGTGAAATCGTGCGCCACAAACTCTTTGACCGCGTGCACATCGGTCTGGATTTCTTCGATGCCTCCATTAACCGCATCGCCGCCTGGGTGATTGGCACGCGCAATATGAAAAAAGCCCTGCTGCGCGCCCTGCTGGAGCCGGTCGAACAGCTGCGCCAGCTGGAAGCCGATGGCGACTATACCGCTCGCCTGGCGTTGCTTGAAGAGCAAAAAACCCTGCCCTGGCAGGCGGTGTGGGAGATGTATTGCCAGCGCCACGATACGCCAGCAGGTAGCCAGTGGCTGGAGAGCGTACGCGCTTACGAAAAGAGCGTGTTGAGCCAACGCGGCTAATTTACCGCCCTCTTTGCCAGGAGGGTTTGCGTGCGCGGGAACCCGCGCCGATTTAACAGGAATCACAAGACAATGCAGACCATTATTGATGCCTGGTTCGTCCAGGGGATGATTAAAGCCACCTCGGATGCCTGGCTGAAAGGCTGGGATGAGCGCAACGGCGGCAATCTTACGCTGCGCCTGGATGCGGTGGACATCGCGCCGTTTAGCGCAGATTTTCACCCGCAGCCGCGCTATATTGCGCTCAGCCAGCCGATGCCCCTACTGGCTAACACGCCGTTTATCGTCACCGGCTCCGGTAAGTTTTTCCGCAATGTTCAGCTCGATCCGGCGGCAAATCTCGGCGTGGTGCAGGTAGACAGCGATGGCGCGGGCTACCACATTCTCTGGGGGCTGACCGATAACGCGGTGCCGACCTCTGAACTCCCGGCGCATTTTCTCTCGCACTGCCAGCGCATCAACGCGACGGGCGGTAAAGACCGGGTGATCATGCACTGTCACGCCACCAACCTGATTGCCCTGACCTATGTACTGGAAAACTCGTCCGATTTGATTACCCGTAAGCTGTGGGAAGGCAGCACCGAATGCCTGGTGGTGTTCCCGGATGGCGTCGGCATTCTGCCGTGGATGGTGCCGGGCACCGACGAAATCGGCGAGGCAACCGCCAGCGAAATGCAAAAACATGCGCTGGTGCTGTGGCCGTTCCACGGCGTTTTCGGCAGCGGCCCGACGCTGGATGAAACCTTCGGTTTGATCGATACCGCTGAGAAATCCGCCGAAGTACTGGTGAAAGTGTTGTCGATGGGCGGGATGAAACAGACCATCACGCAACAGGAATTGATTGCGCTGGGGAAACGCTTCGGCGTCGCGCCGCTGCAATCTGCTTTAAATTTGTACCCATAAAAACATCGCGCCCCGCTCACGCAGACGGGGCGAACCGCTGTTCACCTGCAAGATACCCCTTCCCTGCTATGTCGACGGGAAGCTAACTTATGTGGAGTAAAAGCAATGAAAACAAAAGCAAGCTTTGCCCTCACCGTTGCCCTTCTGGCGTTGTCCGGTTCCGTTTTAGCTGAAGTAAAAATCGCGCTGGTCGCGAAATCTTTAGGTAATGGTTTTTTTGAAGCCGCAAATACCGGGGCGCAGGAAGCGGCCAAAGAGTTAGGCGATGTCAGGGTTATCTATACCGGCCCGACCACAACCACCGCAGAAGCACAGATAGAGGTGCTCAACGGGTTGATAGCGCAAGGCGTGGATGCAATAGCCATCTCCGCTAACGATCCTGATGCGCTGGTGCCGGTGCTGAAAAAAGCGATGCAGCGCGGTATCAAAGTGGTCTCCTGGGACTCCGGCGTAGCAAAAGCCGGGCGGCAAATTCACCTTAACCCGTCGAATAATGCGCTGATCGGCGAAACCAACGTCAAACTGGCCGCCGATGCGCTCAAAGCGCTGAACGTGGAGAAAGGCGATGTCGCTATCCTTAGCGCCACGCCGACCTCGACAAACCAGAACATCTGGATTGCCGAGATGAAAAAGGTGCTGCCGAAATACCCGTCCATCAATCTGGTGACGGTCGCCTATGGCGATGATTTATCCGACAAGAGCTATCGCGAAGCGGTCGGTTTGCTGAAGTCGTACCCGGAGCTGAAGGTGATCGTCTCACCTTCGTCGGTCGGCATTGTCGCCGCCGCCCAGGCGGTGAAAGACCAGAACAAAATCGGCAAAGTGTATGTTACCGGTCTTGGGCTGCCGTCTGAAATGGCCGGGGCAATCAAGTCAGGCGCCAGCAAAAGTTTTGCTATCTGGAACCCTATCGATCTGGGGTACGCCGCAACCTGGCTGGCGAATGATTTAGTCAAAGGCACCGCGACAAAAACCGAAGCCAGCATGGGAAAACTCGGCAAGGTAAAACTGGATGCGGACGGCAACGGTTCGATGGCGGAGCCTTTCGTTTACGATGCCAGCAACATTGATAAGTTCTCGACGATTTTTTGATTCTTTCCGCTCACAGGCCAGGGGAGGGGCGCGACCTTCCCTGCTGGCACGAGAAAGGCAACCTGGAGAACCATCATGACGGCATCCACACCCCTGCTGTCGCTTAAGGGCATCACCAAAGTGTTTCCCGGTGTGCGCGCCCTTGAGAACGTACAGCTCTCTCTTTGGCCTGGCAAAGTCACCGCGTTGATTGGTGAGAACGGCGCCGGGAAATCCACGCTGGTCAAAGTGATGACCGGTATTTACCAGCCTGATGAGGGCGAAATTCTCTACAAAGCGATACCTATCTCTCTGCCCACCCCGGAGGCGGCGCATAAGGTCGGGATCACCGCGATTCATCAGGAAACGGTGCTGTTTGATGAACTCTCGGTCACGGAGAATATTTTTGCGGGCCAGTATCGTTACAAAGGCTGGTTAAAAAAGCTCGACTGGCCAGCGATGCACCGGCAAGCAAGGGAGATTTTGCAACGCCTGGAAGTGCAAATCGACCCACACGCCACGCTGAAAACCCTGAGCATCGCCCAGCGGCATATGGTGGCGATTGCCCGCGCGCTGTCGTTTGAAGCGCAGGTGGTCATCCTGGATGAACCGACCGCCGCGCTCTCCCAGCACGAAATACTGGAGTTTTACCACATCGTTGAGCGCCTGAAACAGCAGGGCAAAGCAATCCTGTTTATCTCGCATAAGTTCGATGAAATCTTTGAGCTGGCGGATCACTACACCATTTTGCGCGATGGCGCCTATGTGGACTCCGGTGCCATCAGCGGTATCAGCGAAGCGCGGATGGTGGCGATGATGGTCGGGCGAGCCATCAATCAGAGCTGGCCAAAGGCGGATTGCTCGCCTGGCGAAACGGTGCTGGAGGTGAAAGATCTCTGTCATCCCACCGAATTTGCGCATATCAGTTTCTCGCTGCGTAAAGGGGAGATTCTAGGGTTTTACGGCCTGGTCGGCGCCGGGCGTACCGAGCTGATGCAGGCGCTGTGTGGCGTGACTCAGCCTTCGCATGGCGAGATTATCGTCAAAGGTCATAAGGTTCGCTTTCGCCAGCCCGCTGACGCCATCAGCGCCGGAATTGTCTGCGTGCCGGAAGAGCGCCAGAAACAGGGCGCAATCCTTGAACTCTCTATCGCCCAGAACATCAGCTTGCCGCAACTAAGCCGGATGAATCGCCACGGCGTGCTGAGCGAAGCCCGCGAATGGGCGCTGGCAGACGAGTACGCCAGGCGCTTGCAGGTGAAAGCCGTTAGCTGGCGACAGGCGGTCGAAACCCTCTCCGGCGGCAACCAGCAAAAAGTGGTTATCGGTAAATGGCTCGCCACGCACCCGGACGTGATAATCCTCGACGAACCAACCAAAGGCATTGATATCGGCTCAAAAACCGCCGTGCATCAGTTTATGGCAGAACTGGTAGCGCACGGGTTGGCGGTGATTATGGTCTCTTCGGAATTGCCGGAAGTGATGGGCATGTCCGACAGGCTGATTGTGATGCATGAAGGGTTAATGGTCGCCCACTACCGCGCGGGCGAAGCCTCAGCCGAAACCATCGTCAGCGCCGCCAGCGGTGCAGGTAAGGAGGTCGCAGATGTGGCAACAACTGCTTAAACATCGCGAAGCGTTACTCGCTGGTGTGATTGTGCTGCTGGTGCTGGCGATCGGTAGCCGCGTGCCGTCGTTTATCAGCCCGGTAAGCCTTGTGGAGATCTTCAACGACACCGCCATTCTGCTCATTCTTGCGCTCGGTCAGATGATGGTGCTGCTGACCAAAGGTATCGATCTGTCGATGGCGGCCAACCTGGCGCTAACCGGCATGATTGTGGCGCTGCTCAATTTTCACTATCCGCAGGTGCCGGTGTGGATGTTGCTGTGCCTTTCGAGCGCGCTCGGGTTAGTGCTGGGCATGATTAACGGCCTGCTGGTGTGGATGCTGGGGCTGCCAGCCATTGTTGTCACCCTCGGCACCATGAGTATCTACCGTGGGTGCATTTTTTTGCTCTCCGGCGGCGGTTGGGTCAACGCAAATCAGATGAGCGCAGACTTTCTCGGCCTGCCGCGCGCCGTGCTGCTGGGTCTACCGGTACTGAGCTGGTGCGCAATCGCGACGGTGCTGCTGGTGGGGTATTTCTTGCGCTACAGCCGTACCGGGCGGGCGCTCTACACCGCGGGCGGCAACCCAACGGCCGCTTACTATACCGGGATCGATGCCGGGAAAATGCAGTTCGTCAGCTTTTGCCTGTCGGGCGCACTGGCTGGTTTTTGCGGCTATTTATGGATCTCGCGCTTCGCTGTTGCGTATGTCGATGTGGCGAACGGTTTTGAGCTGCAAGTGGTGGCCGCCTGTGTCATTGGCGGCATCAGTACGATGGGCGGCATCGGGCGGGTGTCGGGCTGCCTGTTTGGCGCGCTGTTTCTCGGCGTGATTAACAACGCGCTGCCGGTGATAGGCGTCTCACCGTTCTGGCAGATGGCTATCTCCGGCACGGTGATCGTGATTGCCGTACTGCTCAATGAACGCGGTAATCGGCGCAAAGGGCGCTTGATCCTGCGTAACGCCGCGCTGGCGCGACAAAAACAGGCGGTGAAATCATGAACAAAACTCTGCTAACCCGCGCTGCGCAAGCGGCACCTGCTGCACCGATTTTTCAGCGTCTGCTGTGCTGGGAGGGCTTCCTGCTCGCCGTCACGCTGGCGGTTTTTATCATCAATGCGCTGACCACGCCGTGGTTTCTCAATATCTGGAACCTTTCAGATGCCACGTTCAATTTTACCGAGAAGGCCATCATCGTTCTGCCGATGGCGATGCTGATCATCGCCAGAGAGATTGATTTGTCTGTGGCTTCTACGATTGCCCTGAGTTCCACGGCGATGGGGTTTTGCGCGCAGGCCGGTGTGGATACGCCGCTACTGGTGTGCACAGGCTTCGGCGTTGGGTTGCTGTGCGGGTTATGCAACGGCCTGCTGGTCACGCGCTTTAACCTGTCGTCGATTGTCATCACCATCGGCACCATGAGCCTGTATCGCGGCATCTCTTACATTCTGCTTGGCGACAAGGCGCTGAATGCGTACCCGGAAAGCTTCGCCTGGTTTGGTCAGGGTTATGTGTGGGGCGCGCTGTCGTTTGAGTTTGCGCTCTTTATCGTGCTGGCGATTGTTTTTGCTTTTTTGCTGCATAAAACCAATTTTGGCCGCCGGACGTACGCCATCGGCAACAACCCAACCGGCGCGTGGTACGCCGGGATAAACGTTAAGCGCCACAACCTGCTGTTGTTTGCGCTGGTCGGCCTGATGGCGGGCTTAGCCGCGGTGCTGCTGACGTCACGCCTTGGCAGCACGCGCCCGACGATTGCTCTGGGTTGGGAGCTGTCGGTGGTCACGATGGCGGTGCTCGGCGGCGTCAATATCCTCGGCGGCTCCGGCAGCATGGTCGGCGTCATTATTGCGGCCTTTCTGATGGGGCTGGTGACCTTTGGTCTGAGCCTGCTCAATGTGCCTGGCATTGTGATGTCAGTTATCGTCGGCGCGATGCTCATTGTGGTTATCTCGCTACCGATAATCGCCCGCCGCGCCATGCAGCGACGGCAGGAAAAGCGGTGAACGGACAAGAATCATACTAATCAATACGCAACCCGCGCAGAGCCACTCTGCAAGGCGCGCGTATTTTACGGAGAATCACCATGAGCTTTATGTTAGCACTGCCCAAAATCAGCCTGCATGGCGCAGGCGCAATTAACGATATGGTTAATCTGGTCGCCAACAAACAGTGGGGTAAAGCCCTGATTGTGACCGACGGGCAACTGGTGGAACTGGGTTTACTCAGTAGCCTGTTTACTGCCCTGCACGCACACAATATGGCGTATTACTTGTTCGATGAGGTATTTCCCAATCCTACCGAAGAGCTGGTGCAAAAAGGCTACGCGGCCTGGCAAAAAGCGGGCTGTGATTACATCATCGCCTTCGGCGGCGGTAGCCCTATCGATACGGCGAAAGCGATAAAAATTCTCACCGCCAACCCAGGGCCATCAACGGCCTACTCAGGCGTGGGCAAAGTGAAAAACCCCGGCGTGCCGCTGGTGGCGATTAATACCACCGCCGGAACGGCGGCAGAGATGACCAGCAACGCGGTGATCATTGATAGCCAACGGCAGGTCAAAGAGGTGATCATCGACCCGAATATTATCCCGGATATCGCCGTCGATGATGCCAGCGTCATGCTGGCCATTCCTGCCGCCGTCACCGCCGCGACCGGGATGGACGCGCTGACCCACGCGATTGAGGCCTATGTGTCCGTTGGCGCGCACCCGCTCACCGACGCTAACGCACTGGAAGCTATCCGCCTGATAAATCTGTGGTTGCCGAAAGCAGTGGCCAACGGGCAGAACCTTGAAGCGCGTGAACAGATGGCTTACGCGCAGTATCTGGCTGGGATGGCCTTTAACAGCGCGGGGCTGGGGCTTGTTCACGCGCTGGCGCATCAGCCGGGCGCAACCCACAACCTGCCGCACGGCGTGTGCAACGCTATTTTGCTGCCCATCATTGAGAACTTTAACCGCCCGCACGCTATCACACGTTTTACCCGTGTCGCCCAGGCGATGGGTGTTGATACAACAGGCATGAGCGAAGAAGCGGCGAGCCAGGAGGCCATCAAAGCTATCCGGGCGCTGAGCGCGCGCGTCGGGATCCCTTCCGGCCTCGGTGAGCTGGGTGTCAGGAAAGAAGATATTGAAGGTTGGCTGGATAAAGCGCTGGCCGACCCTTGTGCGCCGTGCAACCCGCGCAGCGCCAGCCGCGACGAGGTACGCGAACTCTATCTGGAGGCATTATGATCCGCAAAGCTTTCGTCATGCAGGTCAATCCTGGCGCGCACGCCGAGTACGAACGTCGCCATAACCCTATCTGGCCTGAGCTTGAAACCGTGCTGAAAGAGCACGGCGCGCACCACTACGCCATCTTTCTTGATAAAGAGCGCAACTTGCTGTTCGCGACCGTCGAGGTGGAGTCCGAAGCGCGCTGGGAGGCGGTGGCAAATACTGAAATCTGCCAAAAATGGTGGCAGCACATGCGCGACCTGATGCCAACCAATGCAGACAACAGCCCGGTCAGCACCGAGCTGAAAGCGGTCTTTTATTTAGTCTGATGGCCTGTTGAAACCCACTGCGGTGGGTTTCTCGTTTAGTTCTGCTCGGCAACCAGGAGGGCCTGCGTGTCTGGCACCAGGGCCTTAAAGATATGTTCTTTATCCCCCGGGTAGCAGATGTAATCCCCCTCGCCCAGCTCTTCCGGCGCGTCGGTCAGCCCGACCAGCGCACGCCCTTGTGTCACAATAATATGCTCTATTGATCCCTTCGGGTGCGGCTGCGAAACGCGGTCAGCGCCGGGTTGCGTCAGCAGCAGATAGATATCGCGGCGAGCGCCGGGTGGGCAGGCGGCGAGTAAGATGGCCTGATAATTGGCCTGATCGGCGACCACTTTCGTGCCTTCACCCCGGCGAATCACCTGCGTGACCGCCGTTTGTGGCTCCAGCAAACGTGCAAAAGGGATGTCCAGCGCCACGCACAGCGACCATAATGTTTCCAGGCCTGGGTTGCCGTTGCCCGCTTCCAGCTGAGAAAGCGTCGATTTAGCGATCCCGGCGCGGCGGGCGATTTCTGCCAGCGACAGACCGGTTCTTAAACGTTCACGCACCAGACTTTTCGCAATGATGCTCATTGGTTGGGTCATAAAATCTTCCATCGTTCGATTTAATGAACGAATCGTTCGCATTGAAAAACAAAAGTGATGCGTTCATTATAATGAATAATCGTTCGATAGGGTGAAAATGGTATGTTCAGACAACGCTTTGCCAGCCTCAGCGGCGACACAAAAAAAGCCATACTTCTTGTTTGCCTGGCGGTCGGCGTCGTCGGGGCATCCTACGGCTCGCTGGCGATGGCTTACGGCTTTCCGCTATGGGTTCCATTGATGCTCTCTACGCTGGTGCTGGCTGGCGCGTCTGAGTTTATGTTTATTGGTATTGTGGCGAGCGGCGGCAATCCGCTGGCGGCGGCAATCGCCGGTTTATTAGTCAATGCGCGCCATGTGCCCTTTGGCGTCACGGTGCGCGAACTGGTCGGTAAACGCTGGGCGGGTTTGCTGGGCTGCCACATTATGAACGACGAAAGTGTGGTGTTTGGCTTATCACAAGCGACGCCGGAGCAGCGAAAAGCCGCGTTCTGGCTATGCGGGCTGGGCGTGGCCGTGTTGTGGCCTGCGGGTGTGCTGGTGGGCGCGGGTGTCGGCAAACTGCTGCCCGCCCCAGAGACGATTGGCCTGGATGCGGTGTTCCCGGCCATCTTGCTGGCCCTGGTGCTGCCCGCGCTGAAAAAACGTACCACCCTTATCCGCGCCTCCAGCGGTGCCGCGCTCTCGCTGGCGGCGGTGCCCTTTGCGCCGGTGGGCCTGCCGGTACTGCTCTCCCTGCTGGGTTTATTAACGAGGAAGAAATAATGGCGAGTGTTGCGCTGACGCTTGGCGGGATTGCCCTGCTTTCCGCCGGGACATACCTGATGCGCTTTGGCGGCGCAAAGCTTGGCAACCGGATGGCGCTTTCTGAACGCGCGCAGGCGCTGCTCTCTGATGCCGCCACAACGTTACTCTTCGCGGTCGCACTGGCGGCAACGCTTTACGAAGGCGAGCACTTCGCCGGGATGGCGCGCGTGCTGGGCGTATTATTCGCGCTGTTTCTCGCCTGGCGCAAAATGCCGCTGATCGTCGTCATTATCGCGGCGGCTATTGCCACAGCCTTACTGAGACTGGCAGGCGTGAGTTGAGCCGCTTACGCGCCCATTAACCGCTGCGGATGCGTGTAAACCGTTGCTCTGCCAGGTTTACAGAATCCCACCAGCGTCAGGTTACAGCGCTGCGCCACCTCAACCGCCAGCGTTGTCGCCGCCGAGACCGCAAACAGGATCTCAACGCCGCACATGGCGGATTTTTGCACCATTTCATAACTGGCGCGGCTGGACACCAGCGCAGCGCCCGGCTGCCAGCGTTCACCTTCGCGGGCGCGGTGGCCAAGTAATTTATCCAGCGCCACATGGCGACCCACATCTTCATGCCCGCCCACCAGCTCGCCGGAGGGGAGCATCCACGCCGCCGCATGGGTGCATCCGGTCAACTGACCTACCGGCTGAAAATGGGTTAGCTGCGCCAACCCGTTGTCGAGCAGCGCTAAATCAAAAGTTTGGGTAAACGGCAGCGGCGCCACCGGCTTACCGATATCCGTAAGCTGCTCAACACCACATACGCCGCAGCCGGTGCGCCCGGCCAGCGCGCGGCGGCGCTCTTTAAGCCCCATAAAACGACGGCTGGATAGCTCAATTTGCACCTCAAGACCATTACAGGAGGGCACAATATCCATGCCGTAAATTTCTGATGGGTTTTCGATAATCCCTTCGGATAATGAGAAGCCTATCGCAAACCACTCCAGGTCTTTGGGTGAGGCCATCATCACCACATGCGAAATACCGTTGTAAACAAGCGCAACGGGCACCTCTTGCGCCAGTACATCTGGCTTTGCATGCTGCAAGTCACTGCGCGCCCAAAGAGAAATTTCCTCGGTGCCTGTGACTAATGTTGCATTTTCGTGCTTTTTTGTATGCAATTTGTTCACTTTCCCGTAACCGTTCTCGACTTACCTTACCATCATTGTGGTATCCTTCGCATATATCCCCCGGGATAAGAGGGATAACAGTAATTTTGAACCTTTGCGTATTGCATCGCAAAAATAAAAAGTAATGTCGAACCAGGAGATAACCATGCAGGTCAGCAGAAGGCAGTTCTTTAAGATCTGTGCTGGCGGTATGGCAGGAACAACGGCGGCTGCTCTGGGCTTTGCTCCGAACATCGCATTAGCGGAAACGCGGCAATATAAACTGTTGCGCACCCGTGAGACCCGTAACACCTGCACATATTGTTCCGTCGGATGTGGGCTTTTGATGTATAGCCTCGGCGATGGTGCAAAAAACGCCAAAGCTTCTATTTTTCATATCGAGGGTGACCCGGATCATCCGGTAAACCGTGGCGCGCTGTGCCCGAAAGGCGCAGGTCTGGTGGATTTCATTCACTCTGAAAGCCGCCTGAAGTACCCGGAATATCGCGCGCCAGGCTCCGATAAATGGCAACAGATTTCATGGGACGAAGCCTTCACACGTATCGCTAAATTAATGAAAGCGGATCGTGATGCCAACTTTATCGCGCAAAACGCGCAAGGTACCACGGTCAACCGCTGGCTTAGCACCGGGATGCTCTGTGCGTCCGCTTCCAGTAATGAAACCGGTTATTTAACGCAAAAATTTACCCGCGCACTCGGCATGTTAGCCGTCGATAACCAGGCGCGTGTCTGACACGGACCAACGGTAGCAAGTCTTGCTCCAACATTTGGTCGCGGTGCGATGACCAACCACTGGGTCGACATGAAAAACGCCAACCTTATCGTTGTGATGGGCGGGAATGCGGCAGAAGCGCATCCGGTGGGGTTCCGCTGGGCGATGGAAGCCAAAATCCATAATGGCGCGAAGCTGATTGTTATCGATCCGCGCTTTACGCGTACCGCCTCTGTTGCGGATTTTTATGCGCCAATTCGTTCCGGTACTGACATTGCTTTCCTGTCAGGCGTGTTGCTGTACCTGATGAATAACGAAAAATATAACCGTGAATACACCGAGGCCTATACCAACGCCAGCCTGATCGTGCGTGAAGATTTTGGCTTTGATGAGGGTCTGTTCACCGGTTATGACGCTGACAAACGTCAGTACGACAAAACCAGCTGGAACTACGAACTGGATGAGAACGGCTTCGCCAAACGCGATCCGACCCTCACCCATCCGCGCTGTGTATGGAATCTGCTTAAAGAGCACGTTTCCCGTTACACGCCAGACGTTGTTGAAAACATCTGCGGGACGCCAAAAGCGGACTTCCTGAAGGTGTGCGAATATATCGCAGAAACCAGCGCGCCGGATAAAACCGCCTCGTTCCTGTATGCCCTGGGCTGGACACAGCACTCCATCGGCGCACAGAACATCCGTACCATGGCAATGGTTCAGCTTCTGCTGGGCAACATGGGTATGGCGGGTGGTGGTGTGAACGCCCTGCGCGGACACTCCAACATTCAGGGTCTGACCGACCTGGGCCTGCTGTCACAAAGTCTGCCGGGCTATATGACGCTGCCGAGCGAAAAACAGCCCGATCTCCAGACCTATCTTGCTGCTAACACGCCGAAACCGCTGCGTGAAGGCCAGGTGAACTACTGGAGCAATTACCCGAAATTCTTCGTTTCGATGATGAAAGCCTTCTACGGCGATAAAGCGACAGCGGAAAACAGCTGGGGCTTTGACTGGTTGCCGAAGTGGGATAAGGGCTACGACGTCCTGCAATACTTCGAAATGATGCATGAAGGTAAGGTGAACGGCTATCTGTGCCAGGGCTTTAACCCGGTGGCGTCGTTCCCGAACAAAAACAAAGTGGTCGCCTCGCTGTCGAAACTGAAGTTCCTGGTGACGATTGACCCGCTCAATACCGAAACCTCTAACTTCTGGCAAAACCACGGCGAGTTTAACGACGTCGATCCGTCAAAAATCCAGACCGAGGTGTTCCGTCTGCCGTCGACCTGCTTTGCCGAAGAAAACGGTTCTATCGTTAACTCCGGGCGCTGGTTGCAGTGGCACTGGAAAGGTGCGGACGCCCCTGGCGATGCGCTGAATGATGGCGAGATCCTGGCGGGTATCTTCCTGCGACTGCGAAAAATGTACGCAGAAGAAGGCGGTGCTGCGCCGGAACCGGTGCTGAACATGACCTGGAACTACTTGACGCCGGAAAATCCGTCGCCGGAAGAAGTGGCCATGGAGAGCAACGGTAAAGCGCTGGCGGATATTATCGATCCGGTCACCGGCGACGTCCTGGCGAAAAAAGGCAACCAGCTGGGTACCTTCGCGCACCTGCGTGATGATGGTACGACCTCAAGCGGCTGCTGGATTTTTGCCGGTAGCTGGACGCCTGACGGTAACCAGATGGCGCGCCGTGACAACTCTGACCCGTCGGGCCTGGGCAATACGCTGGGCTGGGCATGGGCATGGCCGCTTAACCGCCGCATTCTGTATAACCGTGCTTCTGCCGATCCGCAGGGTAAACCGTGGGATCCGAAACGTCAGCTGCTTAGCTATGCGAACGGTAAATGGGTTGGCGCGGATATCCCGGACTACAGCACCGCTGCGCCGGGTACCGATGTCGGGCCGTTTATCATGCAACCGGAAGGTATGGGTCGCTTGTTCGCACTCGATAAGCTGGCGGAAGGGCCGTTCCCTGAGCACTACGAGCCGTTTGAAACGCCGCTCGGTACCAACCCGCTGCATCCGAAAGTTATCTCCAACCCGGCAGCCCGTGTCTTTAAAAGCGACATGGAAGCGATGGGTAAAGCAGATAAGTTCCCGTATGTCGGCACCACGTACCGTCTGACGGAGCACTTCCACTACTGGACCAAGCACGCGCTGCTTAACGCAATCGCGCAGCCGGAGCAGTTTGTGGAGATCGGTGAGAAGCTGGCGAACAAACTGGGCATTACCCAGGGCGATACGGTGAAAGTCTCCTCCAACCGTGGCTATATCAAAGCTAAGGCGGTGGTGACCAAGCGTATTCGCACGCTGAATGTGAACGGTCAGGAGGTCGATACCATTGGTATTCCGATCCACTGGGGTTACGAAGGTGTTGCGAAAAAAGGCTTTATTGCCAATACGTTAACGCCGTTTGTCGGCGATGCAAACACCCAAACGCCGGAGTTTAAGGCGTTCCTGGTGAATGTGGAAAGGGTGTAACGGAGACGACTTATGGCTTATCAATCGCAAGATATCATCCGTCGCTCCGCGACAAATGGTTTTACCCCCGCGCCACAGGCGCGGGACCACCAGCAGGAAGTGGCGAAGCTTATCGACGTCACGACCTGTATCGGCTGTAAAGCCTGCCAGGTGGCCTGCTCCGAGTGGAACGACATTCGTGATGAAGTGGGGCATAACGTTGGGGTGTATGACAACCCGGCGGATCTGACCGCGAAATCATGGACCGTGATGCGCTTCTCTGAAGTGGAGCAAAACGACAAGCTGGAGTGGCTTATCCGTAAGGATGGCTGCATGCACTGCGCCGATCCGGGCTGCCTGAAAGCATGTCCGTCAGAAGGAGCTATCATTCAGTATGCCAATGGTATTGTCGACTTCCAGTCTGAGCAGTGTATCGGTTGCGGTTACTGCATCGCGGGCTGCCCATTCGATGTACCGCGTTTGAACCCGGAAGACAACCGCGTCTACAAATGTACGCTGTGTGTTGACCGTGTAAACGTAGGCCAGGAGCCAGCATGTGTTAAAACTTGCCCGACCGGTGCTATCCACTTTGGTTCCAAAGAGGATATGAAAACGCTGGCAGGCGAGCGCGTGGCTGAGCTGAAAACCCGTGGTTACGATAACGCCGGTCTGTACGATCCGGCGGGCGTAGGCGGTACGCACGTGATGTATGTGCTGCACCATGCCGACAAGCCGAATCTGTATCACGGCCTGCCGGAGAACCCGGAAATCAGCGCCACCGTGAAGTTCTGGAAAGGTATCTGGAAACCTCTTGCGGCGGTCGGCTTTGCGGCGACCTTCGCGGCCAGCATCTTCCACTATGTCGGTGTCGGCCCGAACCGTGCAGAAGAGGAAGACGATAACCTGCATGAAGAGAAAGACGAGGTGCGCAAATGAAAAAACGTGACACCATCGTGCGCTACACGGCACCTGAGCGTATTAATCACTGGATCACCGCCTTCTGCTTCGTGCTGGCGTCGGTGAGCGGGCTGGGGTTTTTCTTCCCTTCCTTTAACTGGCTGATGAACATTCTCGGTACGCCGCAGCTGGCGCGCATTCTCCATCCGTTTGTCGGCGTGGTGATGTTTGCATCGTTTATAATCATGTTTTTCCGCTACTGGCACCATAATCTCATCAATAGGGATGATATCTTTTGGGCCAAAAATATTCGTAAGATTGTCGTCAATGAAGAAGTAGGCGACACCGGACGATATAACTTTGGCCAGAAGTGTGTGTTCTGGGCGGCGATTATTTTCCTGGTGTTGCTACTGGTAAGCGGCGTGGTTATCTGGCGCCCTTACTTCGCGCCAGCGTTCCCGATTCCGGTTATCCGGATTGCGTTGATGCTGCATTCTTTTGCCGCAGTCGCGCTAATTGTGGTTATTATGGTGCATATCTATGCCGCCCTGTGGGTGAAAGGCACCATAACCGCAATGGTGGAAGGCTGGGTTACCAGCACGTGGGCGAAGAAACATCACCCGCGCTGGTACCGGGAAGTTCGCAAGACAACGGAAAAATCGACTGAATGAGTATTCGCATAATCCCGCAAGATGAGCTGGAGAAGAGCGATAAACGCACGGCGGAAGTGATTCCGCCGTTATTATTCCCCAGACTGAAAAATCTCTATAACCGCCGTGCAGAGCGTCTGCGTGAGCTGGCAGCAAGTAACCCGCTGGGTGATTACCTGCGCTTTGCTGCGCTGATCGCTCATGCGCAAGAAGTGGTACTCTATGACCACCCTTTGCAGATAGACCTGACGGCGCGCATTAAAGAAGCCGCCACCGAAGGCAAGCCGCCGCTGGATATTCATGTGCTGCCGCGTGATACGCACTGGCACAAGCTGCTGCATTCGCTGATTGCTGAGCTAAAGCCAGAGATGAGCGGCCCGGCGTTAGCGGTTATCGAGAACCTGGAGAAAGCCTCCGCGCAGGAGCTTGAAGAGATGGCGAGCGCGCTGTTTGCCGCTGATTTTGCCTCAGTAAGCAGTGATAAAGCCCCGTTTATCTGGGCCGCTCTTTCGCTCTACTGGGCGCAAATGGCCAGCCTCATCCCCGGCAAAGCGCGCGCCGAATATGGCGAGCAGCGCCAGTTCTGCCCGGTGTGCGGCTCCATTCCGGTCTCCAGTATGGTGCATATCGGCACGACGCAGGGGCTGCGTTACCTCCACTGCAACCTGTGTGAAACAGAGTGGCACGTGGTGCGCGTAAAATGCAGCAACTGCGAGCAAACCCGCGACCTGCACTACTGGTCTCTGGATAACGAGCAGGCGGCAATCAAAGCCGAAAGCTGCGGCGACTGTGGTACTTACCTGAAGATTCTCTATCAGGAAAAAGACCCGAACGTCGAGCCGGTGGCCGATGATTTAGCCTCGCTGGTACTGGATGCCCGCATGGAGCAGGAAGGTTTCGCCCGCAGCTCCATTAACCCGTTCTTATTTCCGGGCGAAGGGGAATAAACAACAGGTCGCGGTAAATTATTTTACCCGGCCTGCTCTCTGCTCTCTGCTCTCTGCTCTCTGCTCTCTGCTCTCTGCTTCGCAAAGTAAAGCCCTTGCTACATCTACCTGTCCAGCGCTTTTTGACAGGAAAAACAGTCTTACGAGCCAGCTTCCAGATTTCTCAATCCGCAAGAAATAGTCGTTTTCATTTGTTGTTTTCCAGGCTATAACAACTGTATGTATGTACAGATAAAGAGATTGCTATGGCACTGGAAAAAGGTATCGACGGGCTGGTAAAAGCGTTTATCAACGCTGGCCGCCCCTCGCCTCACACACAGAGTATTGATGACCGGCGCGCCGGTTATATCTCCAGCACGGAACTGGCAGGCGAAACGGAAACAGAGGTCAGCGTTGAAGATATCACGCTTGAAGGCATCACATTTCGCCTGTTTTCTCCAAAGAAAGCCAGCGGTATTCTCCCGACGTTAATCTACTACCACGGCGGTTGCTTTATCAGTGGCGGTTTCGCTACGCATGATAAACAGCTACGCCAGCTGGCCTTTTACAGCGGCTGCCGGGTTATCGCTGTGCAATACCGGCTGGCGCCAGAACATGTGTGGCCTGCTGCGCACGATGATGCGCTTAAGGGCGCGGGACTGGTGTGGCAGTACGCCGAACAGCTTGGCGTCGATCGCCAACGGATTACCCTGGCAGGCGACAGCGCAGGCGGTCATCTGGCTCTGGTAACGGCGCTGCGTTTAAAAGCGCGGGCAGAATGGCAGCCAGCGCAGCTGATCCTCATCTACCCCATGCTGGACGCGACGGCCTGGTTTGATAGTTACGACTTGAAGGGTTCTGACTACGTCATTACCCGTGAAGCGTTGCTGTCAGGCTACGAGCTTTATTTTGGCGCAACCGATCGGCGGCTGCCGGACGTGAGTCCTTTATGGCGTAATGATTTTAGCGGTCTGCCTCGCGTGCATATCATTACGGCCGAGTTCGATCCGCTGTGCGATGAAGGCGAAGCGCTCTGGCAGCATTTAACTGCCGAGGGCGTGAATTGCACTGCCGTACGCTATCAAGGCGTTATACACGGCTTCTTTCAGCTTGCGGGAATCAGTCAGGCCGCACGAGATGCAATAAGAGACGTGGCGGCGCGCGTGGCACGCATGTAGCGGAGGTACTGTGCGCCTGCATTACCAGGCGCACAGGCGATTACTCTTCCTCGTTACCGCCCTCTTCGAAGGGGCCAAAAGGTTTCGCCGGCAGCACAATATAAATACCTTCAAATATCGCGCCGGATTTGTCGTCGCCAAACAGTTCAACCTGCATTTGCACCCGCGCTTTGCGCCCGCGCGCCAGACGGTCCAGATCGCCGCTCAGGGAACCGAGATCGGCAATCGCGCTGGGCTTGCCGCTTATCGGCGTGCTATAGCGAATATGTGCATCAGCAAGAATAATTGTGCCGCCGAGGTGGCGTTCACGCAGCATCAGCCAGATAAGCCCCCAGCCGGTCAGCGTCGCCAGCGAAAACAGGCTACCGGCAAACAGGGTGTGATGCGGATTTTGATTGCCCGCTTCCGGCATGGTCGTAATAAATTTTTGCCCGGTATATTGCTGGATGCGTACACCCATCTTCTCGCTCAGCGGAATATGCTGATACCAGGCTTGCTGCAACTGCCCGCACCAGTCGCCGCGATGGAGAATATCATCCAGCGTCGCCACGGGTTTTATCATTAAAAAGTGGCGCACCGGCGTGGTTTGCGGCACGGTAATCTCGCCTTCGTTGATAAACCCGAGCTTAGCGAAAAACGCGACGGCATCTTCGCGGGCGCTACAGGTCACGCGCTTTACGCCTTCCTGGCGAGCGACAGACTCCAGCGTCATCGCCATGAGCGTGCCGAGCCCCTTATCCTGCACGCCAGGGTGTACGGCCATAAAACGAATAGACCCTTCGTTATCACCATTGATATACAGACGCCCGACCGCGACAAGATTGCCTTCTTCATCGACAACCATCTGATGATGCGCCATCGCATCCCAGGCATCTCGCTCCGAACCTTTTGGCTGATGTAACGGTTTGCGCAACATCTCCCAGCGGAACTGGTAATAACGCTCTAACTCTTCTTCTGTTTGCGGTACGCGAAGATGATACATAGCTGCATTCTCTCTTGTTGCCCGTGGCCATACCGCCAGCTGATTCATACTTGCAACCAGAACGTAACGGGGCCGTCATTGACCAGCGAAACCTGCATATCGGCAGCAAATCGACCAGTTTGCGTCACCATTTCCTGACTGCGGCAACGCTCGACAAAATAGTTATACAGCGCTTCGGCCTTTTCTGGCGTAGCACCTGTGGAAAAACCAGGCCGCATCCCGCGCCCGGTGTCCGCCGCCAGCGTAAACTGCGACACCACCAGCACACTGCCACCCGCTTGCTGGACGTTAAGGTTCATCTTGCCGTCAGCATCACTAAAAATACGATAGCCGAGCACACGCTCGCACAGACGGTTGGCTTTTTGTTCGTCATCGTCTCTTTCGACACCCAATAGGACCAAAAGTCCCGCGCCGATTTCACCTGTCACTTCGCCCGCCACGCTAACGCTCGCACGGGATACACGTTGAATTAATGCAATCATGGTTGGTCTGCTTCTTGTTGTTGTGCTGCTTTTTTAAGATTTCGATATTCCCCGAGAGTGACAGTAATTTCCGCACCTAGCAAGACGATACACCAGGTCCAGTACACCCACAGGAACAAGATAGGGATCACGGCGAGGACGCCGTAAATTAACTGATAGGACGGGAACGTAGTGATATATAAAGCAAAAGCTTTCTTCCCAGCCTCAAAAAGTAACGCCGCGACAAACGCGCCCGCAACAGCATCGCGGTTAGGTACGCGGGTGGTGGGCACGATGCTATAGAGCATCCAGAACGAGAGCCAGGACAGAATCAGCGGAAAAACACGCAGCACATCATCGATCATGCTGTTTAGCTCGCTGGCCCAGCGCAGCGACAGCAAATAGGAGCTGATCGCAAGACTGGCTCCCGCCAGCAGCGGCCCAAGCGTCAGGATCATCCAGTAGACGGCGAAAGAATAAACATGCGGGCGCACACGCTTGCTGCGCCAGATTGTATTGAGCGCGCTATCGATGGAGTACATCAATAGCAGCGACGTGACAATCAACCCACAGGCACCAACGGCGGTCATTTTGTTCGAGTTCGCAACAAACTGCTCGATATAGCTTTGAATCACATCCCCGGTGGTAGGGATAAAGTTGGCGAAAATAAAGTGGCGCAGCTGCACGCTAATATCAGAAAACATCGGAAAAGCAGCGAACAGCGCAAAAATGACCGCAATCAGCGGCACCAGCGACAGCAGCGAGACGAACGCCAGGTTCCCCGCCAGCGTTGTCATATGGTCTTCGTCAATACGCTGCCACAGCAATTTCAACCATGCCCACAGCGCACCCGAGCAATGCTTTGCTTTGTGCCTGAGGTCTACTTTCATAGCTGCTTCGCAAAATACTCAGGGATGGTTTTCTTATCGTGCACCCTGATTGCGGTGATGCCAACCTGCTGCGCGCCGAGGATATTGTCGGCATTGTCATCGAAAAAGACGGCATCATCGGCAGATACGCCTTCCAGCTCCAGTACTTTTTGATAGATACGCGCTTCCGGTTTTCGCATCCCCATCTCCTGAGAAAGATAAATCGTATCCGCCGCCGCGCGGATTTCCGGGTATTGCTCGGGCCAATAGGTAGTGTGCAGGCGATTAGTATTAGAGAGCACGACGACGCGGTGCCCCTGCTCACGCAGCTTATGCATGATAGCAATGACCTCCGGGCGCAGCGCAACAAACACCGCCTGCCAGCCGGTGGAAAACTGTTCATAGCTTAAAGAGAGATCCATCTCTTCACAAAGCGCTTTAGCGAATGCTTCGTCGCTGATTTCGCCCCGCTCGTGCTGATGAAATGGCTCGCCCATGCTAAAACTCTGCTTCAGGGTCGCCAGCGGCACACGGCTGAAATCACTCCAGGCGCCCAGCACCCGGTTGAAATCAATGTCGACAATCACGTTACCTAAATCAAAGATATAGAGCATTTCTCTCTCCTGGCAGGTCGTCGAGAGATAACTGTAGCGGTAAAGTGAACAATTGAATAGCTAGCGACTTCACGTGTTGAATGCGGGTATAAAAAAGGCCGCTAAAATCAGCGGCCTTTTATTTTTACGTCGAAAACGCGAAGAATTAGTCTTCTTTCGCACCGCGCATCGCGCGTTTACGGTCGTTCTCGGTCAGATGACGTTTACGGATACGGATGGACAGAGGCGTTACCTCGACCAGCTCGTCGTCATCGATAAACTCCAGCGCTTGTTCCAGCGTCATTTTAATCGGCGGAACCAGAACCGTTGCTTCATCCGTACCGGAGGCACGCATGTTGGTCAGTTTCTTACCGGTCAGGCAGTTTACCGTCAGGTCGTTAGAACGGCTGTGAATACCGATGATCTGGCCTTCATACACTTCAGCACCGTGACCGAGGAACAACTTACCGCGATCCTGCAGGCCGAACAGCGCGAACGCTACCGCTTTACCCTGACCGTTGGAAATCAGTACGCCGTTGTTACGCTGGCCCACTTCACCCGGACGCACATCGTCGTAGTGGCTGAAGGTGGAGTACAGCAGACCGGTACCGGAAGTCATGGTCATGAACTCAGAACGGAAGCCAATCAGGCCACGGCTTGGGATAACGTAGTCAAGACGTACGCGTCCTTTGCCATCCGGGTTCATGTTTTTCAGGTCGCCCTTACGCTCACCGAGCGCCTGCATGACGGAGCCCTGATGCTGCTCTTCAACGTCCAGCGTCACGTTCTCGAACGGCTCTTGTTTACGGCCATCGATTTCGCGGAAGATAACTTTCGGGCGGGAAACCGCCATTTCGAAACCTTCACGACGCATGTTTTCAATAAGCACGGACAGGTGCAGTTCACCACGGCCGGAAACGCGGAACGCATCAGCGTCTTCGGTCTCTTCAACACGCAGCGCAACGTTGTGCACCAGCTCTTTGTTCAGGCGGTCGAGGATCTGACGCGAGGTCACGAACTTACCTTCTTTACCACAGAACGGCGAGGTGTTGACGTTAAAGAACATGGTAACGGTCGGCTCGTCAACAGAGAGCGCCGGCAGCGCTTCAACATTCTGCGGGTCGCAGATGGTATCAGAGATGTTCAGCTCGCCCAGGCCGGTGATAGCGATGATATCGCCTGCTTCAGCCAGATCGGTTTCGATACGCTCCAGACCCAGGTGGCCCAGCACTTTACCGACTTTACCGTTGCGGGTTTTGCCTTCGCTATCAATGATAGTGACCTGCTGGTTCGGCTTCACTTTACCGCGTTTGATGCGGCCAATACCGATAACACCAACGTAGTTGTTGTAATCCAGCTGGGAAATCTGCATCTGCAGCGGGCCATCCAGATCAACGTCCGGTGCCGGAACATGATCAACAATCGCCTGATACAGCGGGGTCATATCTTCCGCCATATCGTTGTGGTCCAGACCCGCGATACCGTTCAGCGCAGAAGCGTAAACGATCGGGAAGTCCAGCTGCTCGTCGGTGGCATCCAGGTTAACAAACAGGTCGAACACCTGATCGACAACCCAGTCCGGACGCGCGCCAGGACGGTCAACTTTGTTGATAACAACAATCGGTTTCAGGCCATGGGCAAATGCTTTCTTGGTCACGAAGCGCGTTTGCGGCATCGGGCCGTCAAAGGCGTCAACCACCAGCAGCACGGAATCAACCATAGACATAACACGCTCAACTTCACCTCCGAAGTCGGCGTGCCCTGGGGTATCAACGATGTTGATACGGTAATCATTCCATTTGATAGCGGTGTTTTTAGCGAGGATAGTAATCCCACGCTCTTTCTCCAAATCGTTGGAGTCCATCACACGCTCTTGTGTTTCAGCACGCACGTCGAACGTACCGGATTGCTGCAGCAGCTTGTCAACCAGGGTAGTTTTACCATGGTCAACGTGCGCAATGATGGCGATGTTACGCAATTTTTCGATCACAACTTTGCCTCAGGCATTAGAAATAGCGCGTTATTGTACACGTATTAATCGAAGGACTAAACAGGATCACAAACATCCTCTACAAACAAGTATTGCAGAGTTGCTTTGTGATCGCTTTCACGCAGCGAAAAAAGGGCTTTTAACGAAAATTGCACCAACACGGTGCTTAATGTTTACATATAAGCACTATATTGGTGCAACTTAACCATCGTGGTGCAGCCCTTTTGCACTATGCTGTGCATGATAACGCCTTTTGAGGGGCATTTAAAAGTTGGCATAGATTTCGCTTTAAATATTTTACGGCAACTGCGCCAGTTTTACACAGCAGTATGAAGAGTTCGTTACCACGACGACAATGACAAATCCGGGAGAGTTTAAGTATGTCCGCTGAACACGTTTTGACGATGCTGAATGAGCACGAAGTGAAGTTTGTCGATTTGCGCTTCACCGATACCAAAGGTAAAGAACAGCACGTCACTATCCCAGCCCATCAGGTAAATGCCGACTTCTTTGAAGAAGGTAAAATGTTTGATGGTTCTTCGATTGGTGGCTGGAAAGGCATCAACGAATCCGACATGGTGCTGATGCCGGACGCCTCTACCGCTGTCATTGACCCGTTCTACGAAGAATCCACGCTTATCATCCGCTGCGATATTCTCGAACCCGGCACCATGCAGGGTTACGATCGCGACCCGCGCTCTATCGCCAAGCGTGCTGAAGAGTACCTGC
The DNA here is from genome assembly GCF_052220145.1 of Vagococcus sp. WN89Y. NCBI lineage: Bacteria > Bacillati > Bacillota > Bacilli > Lactobacillales > Enterococcaceae > Vagococcus > Vagococcus sp. WN89Y. The sequence continues at coordinate 33,908 of NZ_JBQPOM010000058.1, forward strand.
GCGCCACCGGTATCGCCGACACCGTACTGTTCGGGCCAGAGCCGGAGTTCTTCCTGTTTGACGACGTGCGTTTCGGCAGCTCCATTTCAGGTTCCAGCGTCGCTATCGACGATATCGAAGGCGCATGGAACACCACCACCAAATACGAAGGTGGTAACAAAGGTCACCGTCCGGCGGTGAAAGGCGGTTACTTCCCGGTTCCGCCGGTGGATTCTTCCCAGGATATCCGCTCCACCATGTGTCTGGTAATGGAAGAGATGGGCCTGGTGGTTGAAGCTCACCACCACGAAGTGGCAACGGCGGGCCAGAACGAAGTGGCGACCCGTTTCAACACTATGACCAAAAAAGCGGACGAAATTCAGATTTACAAATATGTGGTGCACAACGTTGCGCACCGCTTCGGCAAAACCGCGACCTTTATGCCAAAACCGATGTTTGGCGATAACGGTTCCGGTATGCACTGCCACATGTCCCTGTCCAAAGGCGGTACTAACCTGTTCTCCGGCGATAAATACGCAGGCCTGTCTGAAATGGCGCTGTACTATATCGGCGGCGTAATCAAACATGCGAAAGCAATCAACGCCCTGTCTAACCCGACCACCAACTCTTACAAGCGTCTGGTTCCGGGTTATGAAGCACCGGTAATGCTGGCTTACTCTGCCCGTAACCGCTCTGCGTCTATTCGTATTCCGGTGGTGGCTTCGCCGAAAGCGCGCCGTATCGAAGTGCGCTTCCCGGACCCGGCTGCTAACCCGTACCTGTGCTTTGCAGCGCTGCTGATGGCCGGTCTGGATGGTATCAAGAACAAGATCCACCCGGGCGAAGCAATGGACAAAAACCTTTACGATCTGCCAGCGGAAGAAGCGAAAGAGATCCCGCAGGTTGCCGGTTCTCTGGAAGAAGCGCTTAACGCGCTGGACGCAGACCGCGAGTTCCTGACTGCCGGTGGCGTGTTCACCAACGAAGCTATCGACGCGTACATTGCCCTGCGTATCGAAGAGAACGATCGCGTTCGCATGACGCCGCACCCGGTAGAGTTTGAACTGTACTACAGCGTTTAAGATATTTTACGTTCCAACGGGTTTTGCGTTGCAGCAAGGCGGTAACAGAGTGAATCACCGGCAACACGCCGGGGTGAACAAAAGCAGCCTGGTAACTGCGGCGGGAAACGCCAGAGGATTTTAGTTGCCGTGGAAACTTTCAGCCCATCCCAGGATGGGCTTTTTTCTCCACCAACAAACTGATCTGCCGCACTTTTGACACATAAAACGCTATAATGCACTAAATTGGTGCAAATGTTTGGGAGACTGCTGAATGGCAAGTGGCGTGCTGCCCGATGCTGGGCAGATCCTCAATTCTTTGATCAACAGTATCTTACTGGTTGATGACGAACTGGCGGTACATTACGCCAACCCTGCGGCACAACAGCTGCTGGCACAAAGCGCGCGTAAATTATTCGGCACCCCGCTGCCCGAGCTATTGAGCTACTTCTCTCTGAATATCGATTTGATGCGGGAGAGTCTGCATGCTGGCCAGGGCTTTACCGATAACGAAGTCACGCTGGTGATTGATGGCCGCTCGCATATTCTTTCGCTGACGGCGCAACGTCTGCCGGATGGCATGATTTTGCTGGAAATGGCGCCGATGGATAATCAGCGACGCCTGAGCCAGGAGCAGCTCCAGCACGCTCAGCAAGTTGCGGCACGCGATCTGGTGCGCGGCCTGGCGCATGAAATAAAAAACCCGCTGGGCGGGCTACGCGGGGCCGCGCAGCTATTGAGCAAAGCGCTGCCCGATCCCTCTCTGCTGGAATACACCAAAGTTATTATTGAGCAGGCCGATCGCCTGCGTAATCTGGTGGACAGGCTGCTCGGCCCGCAGCAGCCGGGTATGCATGTGACCCAAAGTATTCACCAGGTGGCTGAACGGGTGGTGAATCTGGTGACGATGGAGCTGCCGGGGAACGTAACGCTGGTGCGTGACTACGACCCCAGCTTGCCGGAGCTGGCCCATGACCCGGATCAGATAGAGCAGGTTTTACTCAACATTGTGCGCAACGCTTTGCAGGCGCTGGGGCCGGAAGGGGGCGAAATCATTTTGCGCACCCGCACCGCTTTTCAGCTTACGCTTCACGGCGTGCGTTATCGTCTCGCTGCGCGAATCGATATCGAAGATAACGGCCCAGGCATTCCGCCGAGCCTCCAGGATACGCTGTTTTATCCTATGGTCAGCGGGCGCGAAGGCGGCACCGGGCTTGGGTTATCTATCGCACGCAGTTTGATTGATCAGCACTCTGGCAAAATTGAATTCACCAGTTGGCCAGGCCATACCGAATTTTCGGTGTACCTGCCTATTCGGAAGTAGAGGTGTTTATGCAACGAGGGATAGTCTGGATCGTTGATGACGATAGCTCCATCCGCTGGGTGCTGGAACGCGCGCTCACCGGAGCAGGCTTGAGTTGTGTAACGTTTGAAAGTGCCGCTGAAGTGCTTGATGCACTGACCACAAAAACGCCTGATGTACTGCTTTCGGATATTCGTATGCCGGGGATGGACGGGCTGGCGCTGTTAAAGCAAATCAAGCAGCGTCATCCCATGCTACCGGTCATCATAATGACGGCACATTCGGATCTGGACGCGGCGGTGAGCGCCTATCAGCAAGGGGCGTTTGATTACCTGCCCAAACCGTTTGATATCGATGAAGCCGTCGCACTGGTTGAGCGGGCCATCAGCCACTACCAGGAGCAGCAGCAGCCGCGCAATGTGGAAACCATTGGCCCGACGACCGACATTATTGGTGAAGCACCGGCTATGCAGGATGTCTTTCGTATTATCGGTCGCCTGTCGCGCTCATCGATCAGCGTGCTGATAAACGGCGAGTCGGGCACGGGTAAAGAGCTGGTTGCGCATGCCCTGCATCGTCACAGTCCACGGGTTAAAGCGCCGTTTATCGCCCTGAATATGGCGGCTATCCCGAAGGATTTGATCGAATCTGAATTATTTGGTCATGAAAAAGGCGCGTTTACCGGCGCGAATACCATTCGCCAGGGGCGTTTTGAACAGGCCGATGGCGGGACGCTGTTTCTTGATGAGATTGGCGATATGCCGCTGGATGTGCAAACGCGCCTGCTGCGCGTACTGGCCGATGGGCAGTTTTACCGCGTCGGCGGTTATGCGCCGGTGAAAGTGGATGTACGCATTATCGCCGCCACGCACCAGAACCTTGAGCTGCGGGTGCAGGAAGGGAAGTTTCGCGACGATCTCTTTCATCGCCTGAATGTTATTCGGGTGCATCTGCCGCCGCTGCGTGAACGTCGGGAGGATATCCCGCGCCTGGCGCGCCATTTTTTACAGGTGGCCGCGCGTGAGTTGGGTGTTGAAGCCAAACAACTGCATCCGGAAACGGAAGCCGCGTTAACGCGTCTGGCATGGCCGGGTAACGTGCGCCAGCTGGAGAATACCTGCCGCTGGCTGACGGTGATGGCAGCGGGCCAGGAAGTGCTGATTCAGGATTTACCCGCCGAGCTGTTTGAAACGACCGTCGCGGAAAGCCCGTCGCAAACGCTGCCGGATAGCTGGGCAACCCTGCTTGCGCAGTGGGCAGACCGGGCGCTGCGTTCCGGTCATCAAAATTTGCTTTCAGAAGCGCAGCCGGAGATGGAACGGACGTTGCTGACCACAGCCTTACGCCACACGCAGGGGCATAAACAGGAAGCGGCGCGCTTGCTTGGCTGGGGGCGAAATACGCTGACGCGTAAATTAAAAGAGCTGGGGATGGAATAGCTCGCGCGCGCGAATGTAAAGTTTAAAAACCGGGCGCAAAATCGGGCGTATTGACACTTTACTGCCTGGCATTGTTAAGTATCATCTTGCCGTTGACGGGGGAGGTTACCATGCTGGAATCATTAATAAGCGTGGCCACGGCAGGCGCTTCGGCAAGCCATACGCCACAAACCGCCATCGCGGCCGTGCTGTGCGCCGCGCTGATTGGGCTGTTTAGTTAGACATATCAGGCCCGGGTTATCACACCCGGGCTTAATTTAAATCACGCGCGAAAACTGCTGTAAACGTGCTTTCTGGCGCAGATAAGCGTCAAAACACATGCAAATGTTGCGAATCAACAAACGCCCTTTCGCCGTCACCTGCAACCCTTGCTCATCCATTGCCACCAGCCCATCGTTTATCAGCGGTGCCAGCAGCGCTAAATCCTGCGCAAAATAATCGCGGAAGTTGATGCCCCACACGCTTTCCACGGCACTGAACGACAGGCGGAAGTTGCAAATCAGAAGCTTGATCACATCACGACGAATACAATCATCACGGGTGAGCGCAATACCGCGCCACAGCGCATTCCCACGCTCATCGACCTGCTGGTAATAGTGTTTTAGCTCTTTCTGATTTTGCGCGTAGCTGTCGCCAATCATGCTAATGGCGGAGACCCCCAGGCCCAACAGATCGCTATCGCCCTGCGTGGTGTAGCCCTGGAAATTACGGTGCAAAACGCCGTTGCGCTGAGCCACGGCCAGCTCGTCATCCGGGCGGGCAAAGTGATCCATACCGATAAACTGATAACCCGCGCCGGTCAGTGAAGCGATTGTCTGCTGCAAAATATCCAGCTTCTGTTGCGCAGACGGCAGGTCTGCATCTTTGATTTTCCGCTGTGCAGCGAACAACGTCGGCAGATGCGCATAGTTAAACACGCTCAGGCGATCCGGGCTTAGCTCCGCGACCTTTTCAAGCGTAAACGCAAAGCTTTCCGGCGTCTGCTTAGGCAAGCCATAAATCAGGTCAATATTGGTGGAGGTAAAACCAATTTTCCTCGCATGCCTGAGCAGGGCGAAGATAAACGCTTCATCCTGCTCGCGGTTAACCAGCCGCTGCACTTCTTTGTTGAAATCCTGCACGCCCATACTCAGGCGGTTAAAACCTTCAGCGCGTAAATGATCGAGCACATCCAGCTCAATTTCACGCGGATCAACTTCGATAGAGATTTCCGCATCATCGTCGAACGCGAAATGCCCGCGAAGCAGGCGCATCAGGCGGCTGATTTGCGTTTTATTCAGGTAGGTAGGTGTACCGCCGCCCCAGTGCAATTGCGTCACCTGACGACCGCTGAACAGCGGCGCACGGTGGACTATCTCCTGCTCCAGCGCGTCCAGATATTGATCGGCCTTATGCTGCTGGCGGGTGACGATTTTATTGCAGCCGCAGAAGTAGCAAAGCTTATGGCAAAACGGAATATGAACATACAGCGACAGCGGGCGCTCGGGGTAGCGCGTCACCGCATGGCGAAAATCCTCCTCACCATAAGCGTCGGAAAACTCCAGCGCGGTGGGATAAGAGGTGTAACGTGGCCCGGAATAGTTATATTTCTGGATCAGGGCCAGGTCCCAGTCGATTACTTGCTCAGACATTGCTTACTCCTTCCGATGATGCCGCTGGCGGTTCCGGCGGCCCGGCCTGACCGCATTACGGGTCATAAGCCGGTTGCGCAGCCAAAGTTTGCGCTGCGACAACCGCTGTAGTTTAACGAATAACCACACCAGATAACATATAACCGGAAGGGTTATAAGCAGGACGGGAAGACCCATTGGAGGTATTAATTGCCGCCTTTCAGCAGACGCATCATATCTTCCTTGCCCTCTTCCTCTTCTTCGTCATCATCGTAAGAGAGGCCCAGCGTCTGCATCAGTTCATCGATACGGTCCAGTTTGGCATTGACCCATGTCTGATCTTCAGCACTCAGGGTTTCGCCCTCTTCCAGACGTTCCAGTAGCGCGTCCAGGCGCTCATCCGTTTCCAGCATCTCCAACTCAGCCTGCGGTGAAAGCATAGGTTTCTCGCTCTTAGGTTTGTGCTGCTTATTGACCGGTGTGTCGGTGACACCCAGCGGAATAGGTTTTTTGCTGCCGACGCGCGGATCTTTTTGCGGCTTGCCCTTGCCGGAACCGGAGGCGGCACTGCCGCCGTTCGCACGGCTACCCGAAGCGTGACCACGATGCTTTTTCTCGCGCTTACGGTCGCGGCCTTCCTGGTTCAGTTCTTCGCGTGTTTTACGGCGCACGTTACTGCGCGGATTAGTGGACGGTTTTTTCATGATGGTCGTCTTAAGTCGTTTTCTTGAGTATAGAATTGCGGCGGAATCTAGCAGAAAGCAAGCAAAGAAAAAAGGCGACAGGGTAAACTGTCGCCTTTTTTCTTGACCCTCAACCCATAATGGGTTTTACACTCCATGTTCGCTATCAACGTGCCCTGTTTTTCCCTTAGCGTATAACGTTCCTTGTTTTCGTCCCTGATCCTTATTAAACGTCCTCCGACGTTGTTCCCAGCCTTCGCCTCCTGGCGCTCCCGGCCCTCATTCCTTGAGTCATCCTTCCTTATGCAGGCATCCGGCCTGTGAAATACTTTACTCGTCTTAACAAAAGTAACAAGGAGTTGAACGTCTAAAAGGAACAGTTTCAGAAAATTCTCCCATTTAAACTTATATTTTACAAAGAGTTAATAAATTCACTCTCTGCAAGTTATCTGAAAACTCGCATAGAACGGATAGCGAATGTCTTACATTAATGGGTAATAAACCTGCGCCAATAGCGCGGTCGCGCTGTTTATCGCTCCACGATGTAAATGCTTTATTTGTTGTTGTTCTCAGCTAACATATAGTTCGCGCAGGACAAATGTAACTCAGCTGAATTAATGGCATCTTTGTTGTAAATGTTGTTAACGGCATTCAATAATTGCATTGCACATTTATTAAGTTTTATTACATCTTTATAGGCCGCATTAAATTTATTTTTCTCGGCATGTCGGATAAGTTTATTCGCATAACGCTCTGTTTTGTTATACATTTCAAGCACATTAGCACCTTTATAAACGGCGCTATTTCGAATGGAACCTATAGATCGCAGAAACTTATTCGCTGAATTTGCTATTTCAGAGCCTTCATAAGAAGGTAATGTATGAACACGTTCGGAACGAAAACACGCTAAAATATTCATCTCACAAATACTCCACACGAAAAAACGCTTTATAGCATATAATTTGCACGCTAATTTTTAGAAAACGATTTTATATTCCGCATCACTAATACCCAGGAACTAGTTCTATCAGCTTCAGCAATATATAGCATCTCCCCTCACCCACTACGATGAGCAGCAAAAGCCGCGATAATGGTGAGAAAAACAGCCTTTTGCCGCAGTTCAGGTATAATCGTTCCATGCTTTAAAGATGGAGAGGACCGTTTTGACTAACTGGAATTATCACCAGACGCATTTTGTCACCAGTGCGCCTGATATTCGCCACTTACCCGCCGATACCGGTATTGAAGTGGCTTTTGCCGGCCGCTCCAACGCAGGTAAGTCGAGCGCATTGAATACGCTGACAAACCAGAAAAACCTGGCGCGCACGTCGAAAACGCCGGGCCGTACGCAGCTCATTAACCTGTTTGAAGTGGCCGATGGCAAACGCCTGGTCGATTTACCCGGTTATGGCTATGCCGAAGTACCGGAAGAGATGAAAATCAAATGGCAGCGCGCGCTGGGGGAATATCTTGAAAAGCGCCGCTGCCTGCAAGGCCTGGTGGTGCTGATGGATATTCGCCATCCGCTTAAAGATCTCGATCAGCAGATGATTCAGTGGGCTGTTGAGAGCAATCTGCCGGTGCTGGTGCTGCTGACCAAAGCCGATAAGCTGGCCAGCGGCGCGCGTAAAGCGCAGGTGAATATGGTGCGTGAAGCGGTGATTGCTTTTAATGGCGACGTGCAGGTTGACGCGTTCTCTTCATTGAAGAAGCAAGGCGTGGACAAGCTGTGCGAGAAGCTGGATAGCTGGTTCAATTCTCTTCCACCAGCCGAAGAGGAAACGGGAGAGTAATCTCAGCGCGGCGCTCGCCGCGTTTTTTCTACCCGCCACGCAATAAAAAACGCCCCAGTCAGTGATGACTGGGGCGGCTAAAATATTCAGCCAAATCCGATTACGTGAAGTAAAAGGTCTGAAAGATAGAACATCTTACCTCTGTACCCTACGCGATTAACTTTACTCCCTTTTTAGATCGGGAAAAAGCACTTTTTGTAATTTTTTTTCATTAATTACATAGGGAATTCTAATGATCGTCACAAAATTCCCGCTTGCATGTTGTTTACTTACAGAAAAAGGGCCTTATCCATCCAATGGTTAGTGCGCTTGATCCCAGTTTTCACCGCTTCCGACTTCCACCAGCAAAGGAACATCCAGTTTGGTGCTGTTTTCCATCAACTCATGGATCTTTTTCGCTACCGCGTCGACATCATCTTTATGCACTTCGAACACCAGTTCATCGTGCACCTGCATAATCATACGGACCCGGGGTTTCTCGCTTTGCAACCACGCATCCACCGCGATCATCGCACGTTTAATGATATCCGCCGCGGTACCCTGCATAGGCGCGTTAATCGCTGCACGCTCCGCGCCCGCGCGGCGAGCTGCATTGCTGGATTTAATATCAGGCAAATACAGACGACGCCCGTCGAGCGTTTCTACGTAACCATGCTCTTTGGCCTGCGCACGAGTACGCTCCATATATTCCAGCACGCCAGGATAGCGTTCAAAGTAGAGATCCATATATTTTTGCGACTCTTTACGCGGGATATTGAGCTGGCGTGATAAACCAAAGGCGCTCATACCGTAAATCAGCCCAAAGTTGATAGCTTTTGCGCTACGACGCTGCTCGTTAGAAACACTTTCGAGCGGTAAACCAAACACTTCTGCCGCGGTCGCCCGGTGGATATCTTTCCCCTGCGCAAAAGCAGAAAGCAGACCTTTATCGCGCGAGAGGTGCGCCATAATGCGCAGTTCAATTTGCGAGTAGTCCGCAGAGACAATCAGATAATCTTTCGGCGCGACAAAAGCCTGGCGAATACGACGCCCTTCTTCATTACGCACAGGAATGTTTTGCAGGTTCGGATCGGTCGAAGATAAACGCCCGGTTGCCGTCACCGCCTGATGGTACGAGGTATGCACGCGCCCGGTTTTTGGGTTAATCATCAGCGGTAGCTTATCCGTGTATGTGGATTTGAGCTTCGCCAGGCCACGGTATTCAAGGATCACTTTTGGCAGCGGGTAATCCAGCGCCAGCTCCTCAAGAACCTCTTCCGAGGTAGAAGGTGCCCCGCCGGGCGTTTTCTTCAGCGGTTTAATACCCTGTTTTTCAAAGAGAATCGTTTGTAACTGTTTGGTGGACGACAGATTAAAAGGCTCGCCCGCAATCTCGTGCGCTCTCTTTTCAAGCTCCGCCAGGCGCAACGTTAACTCTTCGGAATGCTTATGCAGCACCGCCGGATCAATGTTGACACCATTACGTTCAATGCGGGACAGCACCGGCACCAGCGGCATTTCAATGCGCTCAAAAACATTGCGCGGCCCGTCATGCTTTTGCAGTTCTTCCCACATTTTGAGATGCAATTGCAGCGTTACATCAGCGTCTTCTGCGGCGTACTGCCCGGCTTGCTCAAGCGCAATCTGGTTAAAGGTCAGCTGATTTTTGCCCTTACCGGCAATTTCTTCGAAGGTGATGGTTTTATGCTTCAACCAGCGCTGAGACAGACTATCCATATCGTGACGGCCCGCCACGCTGTCCAGCGTGTAGGACTCAAGCATGGTGTCATACGCAATACCGCGCAGCTCGATACCGTAGTTTTCCAGCACGCCGCGGTCAAACTTCAGGTTTTGGCCAATTTTGCGAAGGTTTTCATTTTCCAGTAACGGTTTAAGTAATTCCAGAACACGCTCGCGGGGAATTTGCGTCGGCGCATCCAGATAGTCATGCGCGACCGGAACATAAGCTGCAATGCCTGGCTCGATAGCAAATGAGAGGCCGACAAGGTTCGCGTTGATGTTATCCAGGCTATCCGTTTCGGTATCAAAAGCAAACAACGTCGCTTTTTTCAGCTTGTCTATCCAGGTTTGTAGCGTTTTTTCATCAAGAATAGTGACGTAGTGCTCGGCGGAAAGCGACGCAGCAGGAATATCCGGCTCAGCCTCAATAACCACGGTCTCCTGGGGTTTCGCCGACGGTTTGACACCTTTTGCCTGTAACCACTTACCGGCTTCTACATCCGCCGTCCAGCGTTTGAATTCATATTTTCTGAACAACTCAAGCAGCGCATCCGCAGCAGGTTGCTGCACGGATAATTGATCGCAGGTAAGTTCAAGCTCGACATCTGTTTTGATGGTTGCCAGCTGATAAGAGAGATAAGCCACCTCTTTATTCTGCTCAAGTTTAGCCGCCATGGTTTTCGCACCACGGAAGGAGAGCCCGGCGATTTTATCCGCTTCGGCATAAAGCGTATTAAGCCCACCCAACCCTTGCAGCAGCGCCTGCGCAGTCTTCTCACCAACGCCCGGCACGCCAGGGATGTTGTCCGAGGAGTCACCCATCAGCGCCAGAAAATCAATGATAAGCTCTGGCGGGACGCCGTATTTGTTCACGACTTCATCCGGGCCAAGAATGGTGTTAGTCATGGTATTTATAAGAGTGATATTTGGCGTCACCAGTTGCGCCATATCTTTATCACCCGTACTGATGAGTACCGGGCGGCCAGCTTTCTCAGCTTCGCGCGCCAGCGTACCGATCACGTCATCAGCCTCAACACCCGACACCGCCAGCAACGGCAGCCCCATCGCCTTCACCATGGCATGCAGCGGCTCAATTTGCGCACGTAAATCATCCGGCATTGGCGGGCGGTGGGATTTGTAATGTTCAAACAGCTCGTCACGGAAGGTTTTTCCCTTCGCATCAAAAACCACCGCAGCATGTGTTGGTTGATACTGCAATATCAGGCTGCGCAGCATATTCAACACACCATACATTGCCCCTGTCGGCTCTCCTGCACTGTTCGTTAAAGGAGGAAATGCATGATACGCCCGGTAGAGGTAAGAGGAACCGTCAACAAGGATAAGGGGATTTTCTGGGATCTGAACCATGATGTCCGTGCCTGTTTATTAATTTATGGGTAAAGGATGCCACAGACGCAGGGAAAACATGAATTTTTCCCTGCAATTGCCAAAAAGTTTTTACGATCTACGGGATCGTTCGCAGAAACAATCTGTGGATAACTTTGTGCATAGTTTTAGCAAGGCTGGATTTTTGTGCCTTCATAAGGATCTACTTATAATACAAATCATTAAAATTCAAACATTTACAATGAAAAAACTGATCATTGTAAATTTTGCCGAAAATACACACAGTGTGGATATAAGATATGTCGATCGCTTGATGCGTTCGTTTACGGATATCTTTAAGCAGCAAGCTTTACACATTGTTGCTCTCTTTTTTCTGTTAAACTCGGCGCTTTCTATTTTCATTAGGTGCAACTGAAGCACTTAATTTTCTGAATAATTGTTTATGTCACGACTGCTGGCCGTGCTCACGCTGCTCGTGAGTGTTCTGCTAACCATCCTGGTTACTGTTTTCTGCTCCGTGCCGATCATCATCGCCGGGATACTCAAATTGCTGCTTCCGATCCCGGCACTGTGGCGCGCAATCTCGACGTTCTGCAATTTTATGATGTCTTGCTGGTGCACATGCCTAAGCTGGCTGCTACATCTAAACCCAGGTTTAAAGTGGGACATACGTGGTCTTGAAGATCTGAGCAAAACCCACTGGTACCTGGTCGTCTGCAATCATCATAGTTGGGCAGATATCGTGGTGTTATGCGTGCTGTTCCGCAAACATATCCCTGTGAATAAGTATTTTCTCAAGCAACAGCTGGCCTGGATACCATTCCTTGGCCTCGCTTGTTGGGCGCTTGATATGCCTTTTATGCGGCGTTATTCCAGAAGTTATCTACTTAAACACCCTGAGCGACGCGGAAAAGATGTGGAAACTACGCGGCGTTCTTGCGAGAAATTCCGCCATTATCCAGCAACAATCGTGAACTTTGTCGAAGGTACGCGTTTCACCGATGCTAAGCGCCGTGAGATGCGTTCACCTTATCAACACCTGCTGCCGCCGAAAGCCGCCGGTATTGCAATGACGCTGAATGTGCTGGGTAAACAGTTTGATAAATTGCTCAATGTGACGCTCTGCTATCCGGACAACGATCGAAAATCCTTTCAGGATATGCTTAGCGGTAAGCTTACCCGTATCGTCGTGCGCATCGAGCTATTACCTGTCAGTGATGAACTGCGCGGTGATTATCTTAATGATAAGAACTTTAAGCGTGGTTTTCAGCAATGGCTGAATCAGCTCTGGCTGGAAAAAGACAGGCAACTTGATGAGGTAAAAAACGCCGGCCACTGACCGGCGTCCGGGTGATTACTTCTTCTCAACCAGATATTTTACGGTATCAGCATACTGCTGAACAAAGATATCCATGCTGCTGGCATCCATACCTTGTGGATTCAGCTGATATTTACCGTTAACAAACATCGCCGGTACACCTTGCAATTGCAGGTCAGCCGCTGCTTTCTCTTGCTGCGCAACTAACGATTTCACCACAAAGCTGTTCCATGCGGCGTCATACTCTTCACCTTTCACACCCGCTTTGACAAAAACGTCGCGAATATCAGCAGCAGACTGCACGGTCTGCGTTTTCTGAACCGCTTCGAACAGCGGCGCTGTGACTTTATCTTCCACACCCAGCGCCATCGCAACGGCCCATGCCTGCGTCAAATCTTTACCCAACGGCCCAAGGAACTCGACATGGTACTTGGTCATTTTGGTGCCTTCCGGAAGTTTTTGCTTCACGGTATCTGAAACGTGCCAGACACGTTCGAAATCATAGCAATGCGGACAGTAAAACGAGAAGAACTCAAGAACTTGCGGTTCACCGGCAACAGGCTTTTCAAGGGTGACAAATTGCTTCCCCTCGGTGAACTGAGCTGCTGAGGCGCTAAATGCTAAAATCATTCCTGCCAGCGCCAGCCAAATCTTCTTCATGGACTCTCTCCTGATGTGTCACAGTTAATACATAGGTGTTAAAGATAAAGGTGGTTCCTGTAGAACATTCACCTGTTCAAGAAAAATTGATGTCTGCTTACGCCAGTGATCCTCACTGCTCAGCCAGGGGAAATTTTTAGGAAACGCCGGATCGTCCCAGCGGCGAATAATCCACGCCAGATAATAAACCAGGCGCATTGCGCGCAGGGGTTCAATCAGGCCAAGTTCGGCAGTATTAAACCCGCAGAACTCTTCATAAGCTTCAACGATCATCTCCAGCTGCATACGCTGCTCGGCTTTGTCACCATGTAGCAGCATCCATAAGTCCTGCACAGCCGGGCCGTTGCGCGCATCGTCCAGGTCAACAAACATCGGCCCATCACGCCACAGTATATTACCTGCGTGGCAATCACCGTGCAGGCGCAACAAATTGAAGCGGTTATGCCATTGCGCCATTACCGCCTCGATGAGTTTATCTACTGCGCGTAAAAATTCATCTTTTAGCCCGGCGGGGATCAGCGCAGTGGTTTCGAATAGCTGCCGGGGTTCGAGCAAATATTCTTTGACGCCGATATCCGGGCGGTGGGTAAAGCGCTTTTTACTGCCGGTTTGATGCAAGCGCCCCAGATACCGCCCGACCCACTCCATTTGCTCAAGATTGTCTGCTTCAAACTGCCGACCGCCAACGCTTGGGAAGACAGCGAAATAAAAACCATCATGGGTTAGCAGCGTTTGCTGATGAAAGGCAAGTGGTGCGGCAACCGGCACGTCATCGCGCCTGAGATCGAGCGCAAATTCATGCTCTTCTCGTATTTGCTCTGCCGACCATCGCTCAGGACGATAGAACTTCACTACGTAGCGGCGCCGCTCTTCATCCTGAAATTGATAAACACGGTTTTCGTAGCTGTTAAGCGGTGTAAGTCCAGAATCTACCCGAATACCCTGTTCAAACAGCGCATCCATAATGGTATCCGGGTGGAGTGTCTGAAAAGTAAAAGCGTTGCCGGTCATCCTGAGATCCGAAAAAACGAGGAATAATTCAGGATATCATTTTGCAGCGCTTTCGGTGGCGCCGCTTACAAGCTTTTACTCTTTAATTACGCCGCGGGCGCGCAATATTGCGGTTTTGAAATCCTCTTCATAATCTTTTTGGATGCCGGGAATTACCGCATCTTTCGAGGAATCGCGCATTTTCAGGTGATAGATCAGGATGTCGTCGCTTAAATCGACCAGGTCGCCGTCATAACCTGACTCTTTCGCCAGTTTCTGCAAAAATTGCAGTAAATTAAGTTCCGGCTCTTTTTGCCACGCGGGCTGGAGAAGTTCGATAACTTCATTCAGGCGTTTACATTTCATGTATGTGCTCCTTCTCTTGGTGCAGATACGTTAACAGGGTCAAACCCACAATAAAAGAGGCGATATTGGTGGTGCAAAGCAGTGCAGTGACCGGCGTAGTACTGGCTGGCGGAAAAGCCTCACGTATGGGTGGGCAAGATAAAGGGTTGCTGATGCTAAAGGGTAAACCTCTCTGGCAACATGTCGCGCAGAGGTTGGCTCCGCAGGTCGCGAAAGTGGTGATTAGTGCCAACCGTAACCTTGAGGTATATCGTGCCAGTGGCTTGCCGGTCGTGCCAGACTCGTTGGCGGGTTTTCCGGGACCGCTCGCTGGAATGTTATCTGTCATCCAGGAATGTGACGACGAGTGGTTTTTGTTTTGCCCGTGCGATACACCGCATGTGCCTGACAGCCTTGCTCTGCGATTAGGGTCCGCGTGTCAGCACGCTCCGGCAGTGTGGGTGCATGATGGCGAGCGAGACCATCCAGCCGTCGTGTTAATGCATCGACGTCTTGTTCCGTTATTGCAAGCGTACCTGACCCAAGGCGAGCGCAGAGTTAAGATTTTTATGCAGGAAGTTGGCGGTCATTCTGTGGATTTTAGTGATATGAAGTCTGCTTTTGCGAATGTAAATACTCCCGACGACCTGGCTAGCTGGCAGGAGGAGATATGATCCCTTTACTTGCCATCGTCGCCTGGAGCGGTACAGGTAAAACGACACTTCTCAGGCAGTTAATTCCTGCACTTTGCGAGCGCGGGATTCGCCCCGGCTTAATCAAGCATACCCATCATAATATGGACATCGATAAGCCTGGGAAGGACAGTTATGAGTTACGAAAAGCAGGCGCCGCACAAACGCTTGTTGCCAGTTCACAGCGTTGGGCATTAATGACTGAGACACCGGATGAAGCAGAGCTGAACCTGGAATATTTGGTGAGCCGCATGGATGCAAGCAAACTGGATCTGGTGCTGGTGGAGGGGTTTAAGCACGAGGCAGTGGCAAAGATCCTGCTCTGGCGGCGCAATTGTGGGCATCGCATTGAGGATTTAGTGCTTGATGAGCATGTGTTAGCTGTCGCCAGTGATGTTCCTCTGCATATTGCAGTTCCATGCCTTGATTTAAATAATATTGAGCAAATTACTGAGTTTGTGGTGCGCTGGCTAAGAAAAGCCCGCAATTAGTTTTATCTTTTGTTTTCAGGTAAGGCTTTCTGGTTTGGTTGGTTTTTTTATCAGTTGTAGCTGCCGTAGAGAGCGGCCTTGTCTCAGAGAAAGCAGGTAAAGCAGACAACATAAAAACAGAGAAGACAAAAAGCAAAAAACCCCGGCCTTACGGTCGGGGTTTTTCGTTATCTGATGCCTGGCAGTTCCCTACTCTCGCATGGGGAGACCCCACACTACCATCGGCGCTACGGCGTTTCACTTCTGAGTTCGGCATGGGGTCAGGTGGGACCACCGCGCTAGTGCCGCCA
>NZ_JBQPOM010000059.1:0-55049 GCF_052220145.1 Vagococcus sp. WN89Y
ATTACATCGAAATGTTTTATAACAGTAAGCGTCGGCATGGTTCGAGTGATCAGATGCCACCGACGGAATATGAAAATCAATATTATCAACGGCTCGGAAGTGTCTAGATTATCCGTGGCGATTCAATTTCGATTTTTATACTAGTTTTCCTTTGTAGCATACTCAGAACCTTTAGTACTTGGGGTGCATACTTCTGTCCACGTTCAAAAACAATACTCAGATATTCGCGAATGGTGGGGTTCGCAGAAAAGCATTCCACTCTTTTTGCTTCAAGACCAACGCTGTCGCATTCATCTATGAAGCTTTGCTTAATTCCTTCGGAAATAAAGAATTCAAGCGAAGAATACCTGGATTGACTTTGAGATGCCACAGAAATGGTTCCTTATATGTACAGCACAAAGCGCTGTCGCCATTATGTCGCCAAAGGCTACGCAGTGTATGCGTAACCTCATGATTTATATGACCAATAATAACAGGCAATAAAAAACCCATCAACCTTGAACCAAAATGGCGGGGTTGATGGGCTCCACAAAATGGGGACATCAAAGAAAAGCAGTGGCACTAGTTATGACTGATACGTTTGAAAAAAGTTCTGTCATAAGTGAAATAATTTTCAGCTTCAGATTTATCCTGGCTAAGGCCAGATAATAATGATCAATGTACCCGCCAGTGTCAGTAAAACGTTAGCAATCGCATAGGTGCCCGCATAGCCCAGCGCCGGAATATTACTGCGCGCGGTATCGCTGATGATCTCCATTGCAGGTGCGCAGGTGCGCGCGCCCATCATTGCGCCAAACAGTAACGCACGATTCATTTTCAGCACATAAGCGCCGAAAAGAAAACAGATCAGTACCGGCACCAGACTGACCAGCAAACCGGCGATCAGCATCTGCCCGCCGATAGCGCCAAGACCATTACCAAGACCGCTACCCGCGCTCAACCCGACGCCCGCCATAAACACCATCAGACCAAACTCTTTCACCATCATCAGCGCGCCCTGGGGGATATAGCCGAAGGTAGGATGGTTGGCGCGCAGGAAGCCGAGCATAATCCCGGCAAACAGCAGCCCGGCTGCGTTACCGATACCAAAACTGAATGTGCTGAACTGGAAGGTGATCATGCCGATCATCAGGCCGACAATAAAGAAAGCGCAGAAGGCAAGTAAATCAGTAACCTGGCTATGAATAGAGATAAAGCCGATACGATCGGCGATGGTTTTTACCCGGCGGGCATCGCCGCTTACCTGCAACACATCTCCTTTATTCAGCACAATATTGTCGTCGATCGGCATCTCAATCTGGCTGCGGATCACGCGGTTCAAAAAGCAGCCGTGATCGGTCAACTTTAATTGTGCGAGGCGGCGGCCCACGACGTTATGGTTTTTCACCACCACCTCTTCGGTGACGATGCGCATGTCCAGGAGATCGCGGTCGAACACCTCTTTCCCGTTACGGAAACTGGGGTCAAGGCGTGCATGTGCGTCGGGATAGCCCACCAGCGAGATCTCATCGCCCATTTGCAGCACCGCATCGCCATCGGGGCTGGCAAGAATACCGTTACGGCGGATCCGCTCGATATAACAACCCGTCTGGCGATAAATCCCCAGCTCGCGCAGATTTTTGCCATCGGCCCAGGCCACCAGCTCCGGCCCCACGCGATAGGCGCGGATAACCGGCAGATAGACCTTACGATGTGCATCGGTATCCAGACCACGCTCGCGGGCGATTTGCTGGGCGCTGGTCTGCAAGTCCTGGTGCTGGAGCTTTGGCAAATAGCGTGCGCCGAAAATCAGGCTCACCAGACCAATCAGGTAGGTCAATGCATAACCGAGGCTGAGGTTGTCCAGGGCGCTGTTAAGCTTGCCGCTTTCCATACCCAAATGCCGCAGCGTATCGCCTGCGCCGACCAACACCGGTGTCGATGTCATGGAGCCTGCCAGCATCCCGGCCGTCAGGCCGATATCCCAGCCGAATAATTTGCCCAGCCCCAGGGCAATCAACAGCGCGCTACCGACCAATACCAGCGCCAGCATCAGATAATTTTTGCCATCACGAAAAAAAATGGAAAAAAAGTTGGGACCGGCTTCAACACCGACACAGAAAATAAACAGCATAAAGCCCAGATTCAGCGCATCAGTGTTTATGCTGAAGTGCTGCTGGCCCAATAATAAAGAAACCACCAAAACGCCAATGGAATTACCGAGTTGTACTGAGCCCAGGCGTAATTTACCAAGACAGAGTCCAAGAGCCAGGACGACAAACAATAACAGTATGTAATTCCCGTTTAACAAATCTGCGACGTTTATATTCACGGAGTCTAACTTCTTGTTTACTTGTAAGCTGTTGAAAGAAAGAGTGATTTGAGCTAGTGTTTTGCTTAGGTGAAGACCGCTGAAAAAAGTGTTGCCACCCCTGAAATTCCACACAAAACAAAAACAGGCCGTTAGTTTAATCGTATCAGATTATAACGGCTAGTGAGAATCGCGTATTAACGCGGGTGTTTTATCGGCAAGGATTGCTGCAACGCTTTATCTGTCCGGACATTCTTTTGAACGAATGAGTTGTACTTCAGGAAAAGTCAGGAGGATTGTTTGAAGAGCAGACGAAGTTGGATGGGTGTAATTTGCTGCTGTTTACTATTTGTTGCTATTTGTTTTGCTCTGGTTATCGATAAAAAGTGTGTTTTCCATGCGCACTCGCATCCGCAATTCGGTTTGCTGCTGTTTGTTCTGCCCGGTGTGATAAGTAGCCTGATGCTACAACAACGACAGGTTGTTTTATCACTCGCGGGAGCCGTGCTGGCTTTACCATTCTGTTATCTGCTGATTCATCTGTGCATTACGCCGTTGCGGCCGTTCTGGCAGGAGGTAGCATGGTTGTTCAGCGCCGTGTTCTGGTGTGGGATTGGCGCGCTTGCCTGCCTGTTTGTGCGTAATTTGCTGCGTTTACCGCGGGCTGCGCAAAGAATAAAACGCCCTCGCAGTTGAGGGCGCTGTTTTCAGGCGAAAAGGCCGAGATGCGCTTTGGCGTACGCTTCAAAATCAGTAAAACCACCGATATGCTTTTGGTCGAGAAAAATCTGCGGCACGGTTTCAACCGGTTTACCCACGGTCTTTTCCAGATCGGCCTTGGTTATCCCTTCCGCGTGAATATCAACATAGCGATAGCTAAAATCATCACGCTCTTTAGACAATTTGTCGGCAAGCTCTTTAGCGCGGACACAATAAGGGCAACCAGGACGACCAAAAATAACAGCAAACATATTTCTCTCCTTAACCTTTAAGAATCTACTGATATCCTGGCAATAACGTTAGGCAATGAAAAGCAGGTTATGCCTGTTGGTTTAATCTTTGTTACCTTTCAGCGCAACGAGGGGTAATTTTCTAATGGCAGGTTGACTTATACTGCTGTTCTTGTTTTCCAGGGGAATATTCAACATGACACCAACGATTGAATTGCTGTGCGCCCACCGTTCCATTCGCCACTTCACCGACGAGCCGATTACCAAAGAGCAGCGCGAGGCGATCATTGCCAGCGCGCAAGCGACATCCAGTTCCAGTTTTTTGCAGTGCAGCTCAATAATACGAGTGACGGATCCTGCGATGCGCGAGCAGCTGGTAACCTTAACTGGCGGGCAGAAACATGTGGCGCAGGCGGCAGAATTCTGGGTATTTTGCGCAGATTTTAATCGTAACCTGCAAATTTGCCCGGATGCGCAATTGGGGCTTGCGGAGCAATTATTGCTGGGCGTGGTTGACACCGCGCTGATGGCGCAAAATGCCTTTACCGCTGCCGAATCGCTCGGCCTGGGCGGTGTCTATATTGGCGGTATACGTAATAATATCGAAGCGGTGGGTGAGCTGCTGCAGGTGCCAAAATATGTGTTGCCGCTGTTTGGCTTGTGCCTCGGCTGGCCGGCGGATAAACCGGATTTGAAACCACGGCTGCCTGCTGAACTGGTGGTGCACGAAAATCATTACCAGCCGGTCGATAACGCGTTGCTCGAAAAGTATGACGAACAAATCGCGAATTATTACCTCTCGCGTGACAGCAACACGCGCCGCGATACATGGACTGACCATATCCGCCGCACGATCATTAAAGAGAATCGACCGTTTATTCTCGACTATTTGCACAAACAAGGGTGGGCAACACGCTAATTCCCGTTCATCCTGCACGTCGCTGCGTGTATGATACGCGGGCGTTGACTGGTCTTGTCAGAGAGGTGCAGGGTGAAAATAGCCATATTGTCCCGGGATGGAACGCTCTATTCATGTAAGCGGCTGCGGGAAGCGGCGATGCAGCGGGGCCATCTGGTTGAAATCCTTGACCCGTTGTCCTGTTATATGAATATCACCCAGGCGGCCTCGTCGATGCATTATAAAGGCCGCCAGCTTCCTCATTTTGACGCGGTGATCCCGCGGATAGGTTCGGCTATCACCTTTTATGGCACCGCAGTGCTGCGCCAGTTCGAAATCCTTGGCAGTTATCCCCTCAATGAATCCGTCGCTATTACGCGCGCGCGTGACAAGCTGCGCTCGTTGCAACTGCTTGTACGCCAGGAGATAGACTTGCCTGTCACCGGGATAGCGCATTCGCCCGACGATACCAGCGATCTTATCGATATGGTTGGCGGCGCGCCGCTGGTGGTGAAACTGGTGGAAGGCACGCAGGGTATTGGCGTGGTGCTTGCAGAAACGCGCCAGGCGGCGGAGAGCGTGATTGATGCGTTTCGTGGGCTAAACGCCCATATCCTGGTGCAGGAGTATATAAAAGAAGCGAAAGGCTGCGATATTCGCTGCCTGGTGGTGGGCAACGAAGTGGTGGCGGCCATTGAGCGGCGGGCGAAGCCGGGGGATTTTCGCTCCAACCTGCACCGTGGCGGCGTCGCGGTTATTGCGAATATCACGCCGCGTGAGCGGGAGATTGCTGTTTCCGCTGCGCAAACGCTGGGTCTGGATGTTGCCGGGGTGGATATTTTACGCGCAAATCGCGGCCCGCTGGTTATGGAAGTGAACGCTTCGCCAGGGCTGGAAGGTATTGAAAAAACCACCGGTATCGATATCGCCGGGCGCATGATCCAGTGGATTGAGCGTCATGCGACGCCGGGATTTAGCCTGAAAACCGGCGGCTAGGGCGAATTTCACCGCTATTAATGGTACCGTGCCGCCTTTTTGCGTAAGCTAGGGGCAATTTTTTTCTGTCAGAGAGTCGTGTTTTATGGATTCACTCGTCGTTCCTGTGCTGGACACGCTTCGTCAATGGCTCGACGAACTGGGTATCAACTTTTTTGAGTGTGATAACTGCCAGGCCTTGCATCTGCCGCATATGCAAAACTTTGATGGTGTGTTCGATGCAAAAATAGACCTGGTCAATGACATCGTACTGTTTACCGCGATGGCGGAAATCCGGCCCACGGCGTTGCTGGCGCTCGCTGCCGATCTTTCTGCGATCAACGCCAGCTCATTAACGGTGAAAGCATTCATTGATATTCAGGATGATAATTTACCGAAGCTGGTGGTGTGCCAGTCGTTTGCGGCCGGAGCCGGGCTGTCATTTAATCAGTTCGCGTGGTTTATGCGCCAAAGCGAGGAGCAGATTTCGATGGTTATCCTCGAAGCGAGCGCGCACCAACTGTTGATCTCTCCCGGCGAGGAAGAGCAGGCAATTGTTGAAGAAGCGCACAATTTTCTTCACTGACTCCCCCGCAGCATCAGCGCAGTCGCTGCCAGCGCGACTGCATAATAAATGTTTTTATGCTGCAATTAACCTTTCTTTAAAGAATTATTCACTCTCTTTCCCGCCGTTCTGGCTTATCACATAGACATAATCTGCATAAAAAATTGATAAAAGGCGTTTTTTGATCTCACCTCTGGCCTCAAACCCTGGCTACAGTTATTCTTGCGCAGCTTTAAAAACAGCATGCGGTGCCTGCCGGAAGTCAGGTTTTTTCCGGTTTGTGTAGAGTGACAAAATATGCACGGTTTTTGCATATCCTGAATGCGTACATTTAGTCCGTATGTTAATGGGCTTTCCAGAAGGAATAAGATATGACCGCCTTGAGCAAAAAATGGGTATCGGGTCTTGTTGCGGGTGCGTTGATGGCTGTCTCTGCCAGCACGTTTGCCGCGGAGCAAAAGACGCTGCATGTTTATAACTGGTCTGATTATATTGCGCCGGACACCGTCGCAAACTTTGAGAAAGAGACCGGCATCAAAGTCGTTTATGACGTGTTTGACTCCAATGAAGTGCTGGAAGGCAAACTGATGGCGGGCAGTACGGGTTTCGATCTGGTGGTGCCATCGGCAAGTTTCCTTGAGCGCCAGATTGCCGCAGGCGTGTTCCAGCCGCTGGATAAAAGCAAACTGCCGAACTGGAAAAACCTCGATCCGAAAGTGCTGGAGCTGGTCGCCAAACACGATCCGGAGAATAAATACGCTTTCCCGTATCTGTGGGCCACCACCGGCATTGGCTATAACGTCGATAAAGTGAAAGCGGCGCTGGGTAAAGATGTGCCGCTGGATAGCTGGGATCTGGTGTTAAAACCGGAGAATCTCGCCAAACTTAAAAGCTGTGGCGTCTCCTTCCTTGATGCGCCGGAAGAGATCTTCGCCACCGTGCTGAACTATTTGGGTAAAGATCCGAACAGCAGCAAAGCGGATGACTACACCGGTGCGGCCACCGATCTGTTGCTGAAACTGCGGCCAAATGTTCGCTATTTCCACTCGTCCCAGTACATCAACGATCTGGCTAACGGCGATATCTGCGTAGCGATTGGCTGGGCAGGGGATGTCTGGCAGGCGGCGAACCGGGCAAAAGAAGCGAAGAATGGGGTGAACGTTTCTTATTTTATTCCGAAAGAGGGCGCGCTTGCGTTCTTTGATGTGTTCGCGATGCCTGCGGATGCGAAAAATAAAGATGAAGCGTACCAGTTCCTCAACTATCTGATGCGCCCGGACGTTATCGCCCATATCAGCGAGCATGTTTTCTTCGCCAATGCTAACCAGGCCTCTGTGCCGCTTATTAGCGCAGAAGTGCGCGATAACCCAGGTATTTACCCGCCGGAAGCGGTATTCGCCAAGCTGTTTACGCTAAAAGTGCAGGAACCGAAAATCGACCGCGTCAGAACGCGTGCCTGGACCAAAGTAAAAAGCGGTAAATAAAACAAATGGCCGGGCAGGGGAAAACTGTCCGGTTTAGTGCACCACGCGTGTGCAACTGCACCGTTACGTACTGCGTATGGCAACCGGGCCATGCTGTCTCGTGTTACACCGGAGAGCACTTGAGTGAATGACGCTATCCCCCGCCCACAGGCGAAAAACCATAAGGCGCTGACACCGTTACTGGAAATCCGCAACCTGACCAAGTCGTTTGACGGCCAGCATGCTGTGGACGACGTCAGTTTGACGATTTACAAAGGCGAAATCTTTGCGTTACTGGGCGCGTCCGGCTGTGGTAAATCCACGCTGCTGCGTATGCTCGCGGGTTTTGAGCAACCGACGCAGGGGCAAATTATGCTTGATGGCGTGGATCTGGCCCATGTGCCGCCCTACCTGCGCCCTATCAATATGATGTTCCAGTCTTACGCGTTATTTCCGCACATGACCGTCGAGCAGAACATCGCTTTTGGTCTTAAACAGGACAAACTGCCGAAAAGTGAAATCACCAGCCGCGTCGCCGAGATGCTGCAACTGGTGCATATGAGCGAGTTTGCCAAACGGAAACCTCACCAGCTTTCCGGCGGTCAACGTCAGCGCGTGGCACTGGCGCGCAGCCTGGCGAAACGGCCAAAACTGCTGCTGCTTGATGAACCGATGGGGGCGCTTGATAAAAAACTGCGCGACCGTATGCAACTGGAAGTGGTGGATATCCTGGAACGCGTCGGGGTGACCTGTGTGATGGTCACGCATGACCAGGAAGAGGCGATGACCATGGCCGGGCGCATAGCGATTATGAATCGCGGCAAGTTTGTGCAGATTGGCGAGCCGGAAGAGATCTACGAACACCCGACAACCCGCTACAGCGCTGAATTTATCGGCTCGGTGAATGTCTTCGAAGGGCTGTTAAAAGCGCGTCAGGAAGATGGCCTGGTGATAGACGCGCCGGGATTAGTGCACCCGTTAAAAGTGTCGTCGGATGCATCGGTCATGGACAATGTGCCGGTGTTTGTTGCGCTGCGCCCGGAAAAAATCATGCTGTGCGACGCGCCGCCCGCTGATGGGTACAACTTTGCCGTGGGCGAAGTGGCGCACATTGCTTATCTTGGCGATCTCTCGATTTATCACGTGCGTTTGCACAGCGGGCAGATGATCAGCGCCCAGTTGCAAAACGCGCATCGCTACCGTAGAGGCACCCCGACGTGGGGCGACGAAGTGCGCCTGTGCTGGGATGCGGACAGTTGCGTGGTGTTGACGGTTTAAGGAGCGATGATGAGTACTCTGGAGCCTCCGGCCCATGCCGGAAAACCGGGCGGCCTGACGCTGTGGCTGGCGCGTTTACAGATGCGTCATGGCCGCAAGCTGGTGATCGCGCTGCCTTATATCTGGCTGATTCTGCTGTTCCTGCTGCCGTTTTTGATTGTTTTTAAAATCAGCCTGGCGGAGATGGCGCGGCAGATCCCGCCCTATACCGACCTGCTTGAGTGGGCGGACGGGCAGCTTACCGTCACGCTAAATCTTGGCAATTTCCTGCAATTGACCGACGATCCGCTCTATTTCGAAGCCTATTTGCAGTCATTACAGATTGCGGGCGTCTCAACACTATGCTGCCTGCTGTTGGGCTATCCGCTGGCCTGGGCGGTCGCGCACAGCAAGCCATCAACGCGTAATATTCTGCTGTTGCTGGTCATTTTGCCGTCGTGGACGTCGTTTCTGATCCGTGTGTATGCATGGATGGGGATCCTGAAAAATAACGGCGTGCTGAATAACGTGCTGCTATGGCTGGGTGTGATTGATGAGCCGCTGGTTATTCTGCACACCAATCTGGCGGTCTATATCGGCATCGTCTATGCCTATTTGCCGTTTATGGTTTTACCGATCTATACCGCGCTGACGCGTATCGATTATTCCCTGGTGGAAGCGTCGCTGGATCTCGGCGCCCGGCCATTAAAAACATTTTTCAGCGTTATCGTTCCGCTGACCAAAGGCGGGATTATCGCCGGGTCGATGCTGGTGTTTATTCCGGCGGTCGGCGAATTTGTTATTCCGGAGCTGCTCGGCGGGCCGGACAGCATCATGATTGGCCGCGTGCTATGGCAGGAGTTTTTCAATAACCGTGACTGGCCGGTGGCCTCGGCAGTGGCAATTATCATGCTGCTGTTATTGATTGTGCCTATTATGTGGTTCCACAAACATCAGCAAAAACAGATGGGAGACAATGCATGAACACCTTGCCGGTTGTGCGCTCTCCCTGGCGCATTCTGATCCTTGTCATCGGTTTTACCTTTCTTTATGCGCCGATGCTGATGCTGGTTATCTATTCGTTTAACAGCTCAAAACTGGTGACGGTATGGGCCGGTTGGTCTACACGCTGGTATAGCGCGTTATTCCACGACGATGCGATGATGCGTGCAGTGGGGCTGAGTCTGACCATCGCGGCGTGTGCGGCGACGATGGCGGCAGTTTTCGGCACCATCGCCGCGGTGGTGATGGTGCGCTTTGGTCGCTTTCGCGGAGCGAACGGCTTCGCTTTTATGATAACCGCGCCGCTGGTGATGCCGGATGTTATCACCGGGCTGTCTTTGCTGCTGCTGTTTGTGGCTCTCGCTCACGCTATTGGCTGGCCGTCGGATCGTGGGATGCTGACCATCTGGCTGGCACATGTGACATTCTGTACGGCCTACGTCGCGGTGGTGATTTCCTCGCGTTTACGTGAACTCGATCGCTCGATTGAAGAAGCGGCAATGGATTTAGGCGCGACGCCGCTGAAAGTCTTTTTTGTTATCACGCTACCGATGATCATGCCGGCCATTGTCTCCGGCTGGCTGCTGGCGTTTACCCTGTCGCTTGATGATCTGGTGATAGCCAGTTTTGTCTCAGGTCCTGGTGCGACCACGCTGCCGATGCTGGTGTTCTCCAGCGTGCGGATGGGGGTCAACCCGGAGATCAACGCGCTGGCGAGCATTATTCTCGGCGTGGTCGGGATTGTGGGGTTAATTGCCTGGTATTTGATGGCGCGCGCAGAAAAGCAGCGAATGCGCGATATCCAGCGTGCAAGACAAAGCTGAACTTATTAGAATCAGGAAATTCTGTCACAGATGCCGCGCGTGAGCGGCATCTTTTCATCGGGAAGCGACGAGCTTGGGAGCGTTAAGGGAATCACCACATCACGCGCGTTTAAATGTACCGGCGCTGGTACAGGTGGCTGCTATTGCCATCATCATCATCCGCTGCGTTGATTTTTTGATGATTTCCGAACTGCTCGGCCTGCATGGTTTGCTGGAATTCGTGCGGCGCAGCGCCCAGACCTGGAGCCTGACGCTGATCTTCCTCGGCAGTCTGCTGCTGGTGTTTATTGAAATCCTTTGCGCGTTTTCGCTGGTGAAAGGGCGCAACTGGGCGCGATGGCTCTATTTCACGACGCAAATCATCGCGGCCAGTTATTTATGGGCCGCATCGCTCGGCTACGGTTATCCTGAGCTTTTCAGCATCGCTGGCGGATCGCGGCGCGAGATTTTCCACTCGCTGGTGATGCAAAAAATGCCTGATTTACTGGTGCTGTTCCTGCTGTTTATCCCTTCGCCCAGCCGACGCTTTTTCCGCTTGCAATAACGGTGGTACAATCCCGGCCCCGCAAAACGAAAGGTTTTATTATGCAGTGCGCTCTCTATGACGCTGGCCGTTGTCGCTCCTGTCAGTGGCTGGAACAACCGTTACCCTCGCAACTTACCGCGAAAATGCACGATCTCCGGGCGTTACTGGCGGGGTTGCCTGTGGGTGAATGGCGCGCGCCTGTCAGCGGCCCTGAACAGGGGTTTCGTAATAAAGCGAAAATGGTGGTCAGCGGCAGCGTCGAAAAACCGCTGTTCGGTATGCTGCACCGTGACGGCACGCCGGAGGATTTGACCGCCTGCCCACTCTATCCGGCCTCTTTTGCCCCGGTGTTTGATGCATTGAAACCGTTTATCGCCCGTGCGGGCCTGACGCCTTACAACGTGGCGCGCAAACGCGGCGAATTGAAATACCTGCTACTGACCGAAAGCCAGCTCGATGGCGGCATGATGCTGCGTTTTGTGCTGCGCTCGCACGCCAAGCTCGATAAGCTTCGCGCTGCGCTGCCTGAGTTACAGGCCCGGTTGCCGCAACTGAAGGTGATTTCGGCGAATATCCAGCCGGTGCATATGGCCATTATGGAAGGGGAGGAGGAGATTTTTCTCACCGACCAGCAGGCGCTGGCGGAAAATTTTAACGGCGTGCCGCTGTGGATCCGCCCGCAAAGCTTCTTTCAGACCAACCCTGTGGTCGCCAGCGCGCTTTACGCCACCGCCCGCGACTGGGTTCGCGCTCTGCCGGTCAGCCATATGTGGGATCTGTTTTGCGGCGTCGGCGGTTTCGGCCTGCACTGCGCCACCCCTGACATGCGCCTGACGGGGATCGAAATTGCCCCGCAAGCTATTGCCTGTGCGACGCAGTCGGCGCAGGCATTAGGGCTGCATAACCTGCGTTTTCAGGCGCTGGACTCCACGCAGTTTGCCACGGCGCAAGAAGATATTCCGACGCTGGTGCTGGTCAACCCACCGCGCCGGGGTATCGGCCCGGCGCTCTGTGACGACCTCAGCAATATGGCTCCGCCATATATTATTTATTCCAGTTGTAATGCCGCGACAATGGCAAACGATATCCGTATGTTAGCCGGGTATAAAATCGAGCGGGTGCAGCTGTTCGACATGTTCCCTCATACCGCCCATTACGAAGTGCTGACGCTTCTTTCACGGGTGAATTGATTCTCATACAAACAGCTTTACCCTGTTGTGGCATAATGCGCCGGATTTTATCATTCAGGGATAATTCGATGAAAATAAAAGCATTATTGCCGGTGTTTGCTGTCGGTCTGGTCGGCTGTACCTCTGTGAAGGTTGCGCCTTTACCCAAAACGGAAGCCATAAACCGTATCTGCATTCAAAAAAATGATGCGGTGAAAGTCAGCGATCTGTTGCCGGTGGTGCAACAGCGGCTGAAATATCACAATATCGAATCGGTCGTTTTTACCGACACTCGCCCGGAAAATTGCCCGTGGATTATGAATTACACCGCGCGTCGTACCTGGGATGTGGTGCCGTATCTTTCGTTCGCGGAGTTTACGGTGAATCGCGACGGGGTGCAGGTGGCGTCGGCGCATTTCCACTTACGGGCGGGCGGCGGATTATCATTAATGAAATGGCGGGGGACGGCGTACAAAATTAACCCGGTCATTGACCGCCTGGTCGGCAGCGGCGGCTAAAAGAAATATGCCCACCGGCGGGTGGGCATAGAGAAAGCGTTCAGCTTATTGCGGGAACCACTGGTCGCTGATTTTCTGGTAAGTCCCGTCGGCTTTGATGGCTTTCAGCGCCGCGTTGAGTTTTTCCAGCAGGGCCTTGTTATCCGGGCGCACGGCGATGCCTAAACCGGTGCCGAAGTATTGCGCATCGGTTACTTTTGGCGTTGCCGGGCCGAGCTGCGGGTTTGTTTTCAGCCACTCATTCACCACCGCCGTGTCGCCAAATACCCCGTCGAGGCGGCCATTTTTCAAATCGATAATGGCATTCTGGTAGCTGTCATACGCCACTGTTTTCACTTCCGGGTGCTTATCCTGCAAATATTTCTGGTGCGTCGTGCCGTTTTCCATACCGATACGCTTGCCTTTCAGCTCATCGAATGACGTGAAGGTGTCTTTCTTCGCGATTACGAGCGCAGAGTTGGCATAGTACGGGTCGGTGAAAGCCACCTGCTTGCTACGCTCCGGCGTAATATCCATGCCGGAAACGACGGCATCATATTTCTTAAATTTCAGCGCCGGAATAAGACTGTCAAAGGCGTGATTGGTAAAGGTGCACTCTGCCTGCATCTGTTTGCACATCGCATTGACCAGATCGATATCAAAACCGACAATTTTATTGCCCGCATCCAGCGATTCAAATGGCGGATAAGTGGCGGAAACACCAAAATTGATTTTGTCGCCAGCCAGTGCGCCAGTCGCAAAAGCGGTGAGCAGGGTAGCCAGTAGCAGTTTTTTCATTATCGAACTCCTGTCAGTCTTTCTTATCGTTAACGCTGTATTGTCAGTCCAGAAATAACAATGCCACCATATGAATTTATATGCAATATAAATGAGTATATATTTCATATGGGATATAAAAAAGGCGAGTGATTAAGAGATTACTCGCCTTTGGGTTTGTTAGTTATGCAAATCAGTTGCGGCGTTCAAAAGCCAGCGCTTTCCGTTCGATCAGGCGCATCATTAGCGTTAACAGGCCATTCACCACCAGGTAAATCAGTCCTGCGGCGCCAAACACCGCCACATCGTAAGTGCGACCGTACATCAACTGGCTGTAACCCATTACTTCCATCAATGTAATGGTATAGGCCAGCGAGGTACTTTTGAACACCAGCACCACTTCGTTGGAATAGGATGACAGGGCGCGTTTGAATGCATAAGGCAGCAAAATCGCCAGCGTGTCTTTCTTGCTCATTCCCAGGGCGTGACAGGACTGCCACTGGCCATCCGGGATAGCGCGGATAGCACCGTAAAACAGCAGGGTGGTGTAGGCCGCGCTGTTAAGCGACAGCGCAATGAGCGCACACAGCCAGGGCTCCGACAGCAGATGCCAGAGTACCGGGTAGTCCTGCAAACCCGGAAATTGCCCCGGTCCATAATAGATAAGGAAAATCTGTACCAGCAGCGGCGTACCGGTAAAGAGCGTAATGTAGCCACGGACAATCAGCGACAGCACCGGCGTTTTTAGCGTCAGGATGACGGTAAAGAGCAGCGCTAAGATAAGCGCCACCACCAGTGAGGCGACGGTCAGCGTCAGGCTGGTATGCAGGCCTTTGAACAGCTCCGGTAAATACTCAAGCATCAGTCCGGCCTCCGTTCAAAACGCGTCGCACGCAGGTCAATGCGCTTGAGGATCCACTGACTGAACAGTGTAATTACCAGGTAAATCGCCGCAGCCACAATGTACCAGGTAAAAGGTTCCTGGGTACGGGTGGCAATGCTTTTGGTCTGCAACATCAAATCGTTCACGCTGATAAGCGACACCAGCGCGGTATCTTTTAACAACACCAGCCACTGGTTACCCAGCCCTGGCAGCGCATGGCGCCACATTTGCGGCATCACCAGGCGAAAGAAGATAGCGCTTTTCGACAGCCCCAGCGCCTGGCCTGATTCACGCTGCCCATCGGGCACGGCTTTCAGTGCACCGCGCAGCGTTTGCGAGGCGTAGGCCGCATACAGCA
Organism: Vagococcus sp. WN89Y; assembly: GCF_052220145.1. NCBI lineage: Bacteria > Bacillati > Bacillota > Bacilli > Lactobacillales > Enterococcaceae > Vagococcus > Vagococcus sp. WN89Y. Next base: position 14,435 of record NZ_JBQPOM010000059.1, read on the forward strand.
AGGAGAGCGCGATAACACCGCACAGGAACGGGCTGACGTCGAAATTTTCAATCTCCATCTGTACCGGGATCTGCACAATGCCCAGGTTAATGGTGAAGCCATCAGAAAGGATCAGCAGCAGCTGGGAGGAGCCAAAATAGATAAACAGCACCACGAGAATTTCCGGCAAGCCACGCAAAAGCGTGACCAGCGCGGTGCCAACCCATGCCACCGGCCGCCATTTCACCGATTCCCAGACTGCAAAGATCATTGCCAGCGCAAGGCCTGCGATCAGCGCACAAACGGCAAGGCCGACGGTCATCCCGGCGGCGCTTGCTAAAGGAAACAATTCATTCATTAAGTATTACTTCTGGAACCATTTGTTATAGATGGTTTCGTAAGTCCCATCTTTCTTCACTTTCTCCAGCGCTGCATTGAACTTCTGTTGCAGCTCGGTATTGCCCTGGCGTACCGCGATGCCAAGACCGGTGCCGAAGTAGTCTTTATCCGTCACTTTATCGCCCACAGCGGCCAGTTTCGGGTTGGCTTGCAGCCACTCGGTTACTACAGCGGTATCGCCAAACACGGCATCAATACGGCCATTTTGCAGATCCAGACGCGCGTTCTGATAGCTGTCGTAAGGCACGGTGGTGATTTCCGGGTGCTTATCGTTAATGAATTTCTGGTGGGTGGTACCGTTCTGCACGCCCACTTTTTTGCCTTTCAGCTGATCAACGCTGGTGTATTTGCCCTGCTGACCAATAAACAGCGCGGAGTTATCATAATAGGCGTTGGTGAACAGCACCTGTTTTTCACGTTCCGGCGTGATATCCATCCCGGCCATCACCGCCTCAACACGGCGAAACTTCAGGCTTGGGATCAGGCTATCGAAAGACTGGTTAGTAAATGTGCAGGTCGCGTCAATTTCTTTACACAAGGCGTTAGCCAGATCGACATCAAAACCGACGATGTTGTTGTTCGCGTCGGTCGATTCAAACGGAGGATAGCTCGCTTCGGTGGCGAAACGGATGGTCTGGGCTGCTGTAGCGCTAAGGCTGACGCTTGCAAGTAGCGCGGCAATCAGTACTTTTTTCATTGTCATTATTCCTGGTCTTCAGTGAGATAGGTAGTATTTAAACGCGTCGGTTTGCGGCGCGGCAAAGCAGCTCGCATCCCCTTGCTCAACAATGTGACCGTTTTCCATATACACCACGCGACTGGCCGTCTTGCGCGCCACTTCCACTTCGTGGGTCACGATAACTTGCGTAATACCGGTGCCCGCCAGTTCACGAATGATGCTGACAATCTGTGCGGTAATTTCCGGGTCGAGTGCGGCGGTTGGCTCGTCAAACAGCAGAACCTGCGGCTCCATCATCAGCGCACGGGCGATAGCCACGCGCTGCTGCTGCCCACCGGACAGGTGCAGCGGATAGCGATCGCTGTACGGTTTGAGGCGCAAACGCTCAAGCAGTTTCTCCGAGCGCGCCAGCGCCTGATCTTTGCTAAGCCCCAGCACGCGGCACGGGGCTTCAATCAGGTTCTGCTGCACGGTGAGGTGTGGCCAGAGATTATATTGCTGGAACACCATACCCACGTTCTGACGCAATTCACGGATCGCTTTATCAGACGGGGGTTTTGCAAAATCGAAATGATTGCCTGCAATGCTGAGCTGGCCGGAGCGGGGCATTTCCAGCAGGTTAAGCACGCGCAATAGCGAACTTTTACCCGCGCCGCTTGGGCCGAGCAGTACCAGGGTCTCGCCCTGCGGGCAATCCAGCGTAATGTCGAACAGCGCCTGGTGAGCGCCGTAAAAGCAGTTGATGCCGTTTAATTTAATACTCATCGAAGCAATCTGGTAGCAATTGAGGCCGCAAATAGTAACGTTGGCAGAATAGTTATGCAATATTAGTGCGTTAAAACTTAAAAAGAAACCACTTTACTACATAAAGTTAGCACAAAATGCCGAAGCGCAAGGGAACCAGGCATAATTGTCGGCATTCTGCAAAGAACGCCGGACAATTTATGGGGGTTATCGATTAAGCGCTGAAACGATTAGCGATGTTCAACCGACTGGCGCAGGGTACCTGCCGGTGCGTGCACCGTACCGCCGAGATAGCGCACATCATCCACCGCCCAGCACTGGCCTTCGCGGATCATTAACACTTCATCCTGCCAGCTCTGATTGCCGCTACTGAGCGTGACGCGCAAGGGGATGTTGCGGGCATCGGTGTTCGGGATGCGGGACGCGCTGGCGACGTTTGCCTCCTGCGGCGCGACGCTTCGGCTGGAGAACGGATCGGCTTTCAACAGCGTGGCATTACGCGTATCGCGGCTGGCGGCGGTTAACATTTTGGCTAAATCATCGCTCAGCCACGGGCGCAGGGCGGTGAAGTCACTGTTTGGGTTGGCGATACGGTAGTCATAAAATTTTTGCGCGACGGTATCAGGCCCGCCTTCCACGCAAGGGCCGGAACGGGTACCGATATCTTTAAACGCGGGAGAAACGGTCGTACAGGCGCTTAACAGCAAGGCGCACGGCATTACAAATGTCAAAACTGAATAGCGCATAGTGATTTCCTTATTTCTCATCAGATGTAACTACTTTTAAAGAATAGTGTATTGATCCCATAATGGGGCGGGTAAACCGTTGATGCTCATCAGGAGAAGACTATGCAATTTTCTACAACACCGACGCTCGAAGGACAACCCATTGTCAAGTACTGCGGCGTCGTGACCGGGGAAGCCATTCTCGGCGCGAATATTTTTCGCGATTTTTTTGCCGGGATCCGCGACATCGTGGGCGGGCGTTCCGGCGCGTATGAAAAAGAGCTGCGCAAAGCGCGGGAAATTGCATTCCAGGCGATAGGTGAAAAAGCCGGCGCGCTTGGGGCGAATGCGGTCGTGGGTATTGATATTGATTATGAAACCGTGGGCAAAGATGGCAGCATGCTGATGGTATGCGTCAGCGGTACCGCGGTGAAAACACGCTAATGAAAAAGTATGGATTGCTGTTGCTGGCGCTGCTGCTCGCAGGCTGCACCGGGGAGAAAGGGATAATCGATAAAGGCGCGTATGAGCTGGATACCCGCCACCCGGCGCACGAGGCCTGGCCGCGTATCAAAGTGCTGGTGCTGCACTACACGGCGGATGATTTTGACGTTTCGCTGGCTACCCTTACCGGCAGGCAGGTCAGCGCGCATTATCTGATTGCGCAAAATCCGCCGCTGCATCGCGGTAAGCCGCGCATTTTACAACTGGTGCCGGAGCAGGCGCTGGCCTGGCATGCGGGCGCGAGTTTCTGGCGCGGCGCGACACGTATTAACGATACCTCTATTGGTATCGAGCTGGAAAATCGCGGCTGGCAGCACACGCCAGCAGGGAAACAATTCGCCTCTTTTGCGCCTGCGCAAATTAATGCATTGATTCCTCTGGTAAAAGATATTATCACGCGTTACAACATCAGCCCGCAGAACGTGGTGGCGCATGCAGATATCGCGCCGCAGCGTAAGGACGATCCGGGGCCGCTGTTTCCCTGGCAGGCGCTGGCCGCGCAAGGGATCGGCGCGTGGCCGGATGCACAGCGGGTCGCCTTTTACCTGAACGGACGCTCGCCTTACGAGGCGGTGGACACGGCCTCACTGCTGGATTTGCTGGCACGTTATGGTTATGACGTGAAACCGCAGATGACGCCTGCGCAACAAAAGCGGGTCATCATGGCGTTTCAGATGCACTTTCGCCCGGCGCTATGGAACGGCATCGCTGATGCCGAAAGTCTCGCCATTGCCGAGGCATTACTGGAAAAATATGGTCAGGCGAACTGACCTGATATCACGAGGCTGACATGGTTCGCATATTCACCGGGGCACTGCTGGTGGCAGCGTTTGCTGCGCACGCTGCGCCCGACCCGGTATACCCTTGCTCATACTGGGACAAACAAACCGACGCGGTTGAAAAACTGCCCCGCTGCGTTGAAAAGCAGGGGGAGAAGCTGGTGTTTTTGCCGGAACTGTTTAAAAAAACCGCCAGCGTAGAAGGCATGTCGTGGGTCGGTTTATATGATTATGCCCGCGAGGCCGGGCTGCCGGACGCGGATTTTTACGTGCTCAATAGCGGGCATTATCTCTCTGTCCTCCACTATGACAACGGGCCGGACTGGTTTGTTGAAGGGCTGGTGCGTTCGCGCCAGCAGGGTAAGGTGGGGTATTGGGACGACACTTTTCGCAACCGTATCCCGCCACAGTTCGACTACGCCTCGCAGTTTGAAGAGGGCAGAGCGCTGGTGTGCAACGGCTGCAAACCCCAGCGCGACGGCGAGCATGTCGCGCTCAGGGGCGGCGAGTGGTTCTACATTGATAAGAGCGGTAAACGGGTGACAGAGGCTGCCTCCGCGCCGTTTTAAGGCGCTCAGCGATGCAGCTTGCCGTGATCTTTTAACCAGAACGCCGTGCGTCGAATGCCTTCATCCAGCGTCACGATGGGCGTATACCCCAGCTCCTGCTGCGCCCGGGTGATATCCAGCGTAAAGTCAAAATTGAGTTTCGATACGCCATAGTGGGTGAAAGAAGGCTCTTTCGCCCGTTTGTCGCCAAAATGCTCCATGCTGCGCGCCACCATATCCAGCATGGCGTAAGGCACCGAGCGGATACGGCAGTGGATATTCAGCTCATCAATTAATTTCTGCACGATAGTGCGCAGGGGGCGCGGCTCGCCGTTGGTGATGTTGTACGCCCGCCCGGACGGCAGGCTATCGCACAGCTCCTGGCTTGCCAGCCACATCGCGTGCACGGCATTTTCATAGTAGGTCATATCCACCAGCGCATTACCGCCGCGCGGTAAAAGTACGCTGCGGTAGTGCTGCATCATCTGCGCCAGACGCGGGATAAACACTTTATCGTGCGGGCCAAACAGACTCTGCGGGCGCAAAATCGTAAAGCGGGTGTTGGGGTTCGCCTGCGCCAGAAAATCAATCACCTGTTCACTGGCGGCTTTGCTGCGCGCAAACTCGTTAGCGAAGCGCGACGGGCGAAAATCCTCGTTGATATCCCGGTGATGGTGGTAATCGAAATAGAGTGAAGGGGAGGAGATATGAATAAAGTTACGCACGCCCCAGGCAACGGCCCACTCACCGAGGCGGCGGGTGGCGCGCACATTGGCCAGGTCGAACGCCTCCTGAGTTCCCCAGGGTGAGGTGAAGCTGGAGCAGTGCCACAACGTATCAACGCCAGCAAGCATCACTTTTGCCTGCGACGAAACCAGCTCGGTCAGATCCGCATGCACAAACTCTGCACCCAGTTTGGTAAGCAGCTTGCCCATGGCTTCATTGCGCCCGGTCGCCCTGACACTGATGCCTTTCAGGCGCAAATATTCGACCGCGTTTCGGCCTAAACCGCTGGTTGCGCCCGTGACCAGTACCTTCATATTATTCCACTATGTTGAGAACGGTTATCTGGCGCATTCTTTCGTGAATAACGACGCTATGCAATGGGTTAGGGTAAAGAAAGCGGGTTAAAGTCAGATTTTTTCACTGTTTTGCTCCGCCAGACGCGCAATGCGCTGCGCCATGCCGCGAAAAATAAACAGATGCGCGGGGAACATTAAAAGCCAGTAAAAAAGGCCGGGCATACCGTGAGGGTGCCACCAGGCGCGCACATCCAGTAACCGGTGGCTGCCTTTATCCGTTAAGGTAAAGCTCAGGCGGCCAAGCCCTGGCGCTTTCATGCCAAACAGCAACGCGAGCTGCTGTTCCGGCTCGACGATGATCACTTTCCAGCTGTCCACCGTATCACCGACTTGCAGAAATGGCCGCTCAGGGCGACCGCGCGCTAAGCGATGACCTGCCAGCACATCCAGCGCCGCGCGGGTTTGCCATAACAGGTTGCCGAAAAAGTAGCGCTCTTTGCCGCCAATTTGGTTCACCACTTCCCACAACGCGCTCAGGCTGGCGGTGGTTTTCACCGTATAACCCGCCTGCTTAGGGTAATAACCGTATTGCGGCCGCCAGCGCGAGAACGCCTGCGGGTCATAGCCCCAGTCGGCGGAGTTCACCAGCTTCTGCTCCTCTTCCAGCGTCTGGCGCACCGCATCATCAAACGTGATTAGCGTTTGTGGGATCAGGCGGCGCAGCGTGCGATCGTCAGCCAACAGATCGTGCTTTAGCCCCTGGATAAGCGCTTTGGCGATGCCCGGCGGCACCGAGGTGATGAGATGTAAAAACCAGACTGAGATAAACCGGGTAGGCAGCGGGACAGGCAGCAAAGGGCGGTGCACGCCGCTGACCTGCATAAAACGGATAAACTGCTGCTGATAGCTCAGCACTTCCGGCCCGGCGGCTTCAAACACGCGATGCGCCTGCGCGGGGTGATGCAAAAGCGCAAGCAGGTAGTGCATTAAATTGCTCAGCGCGATAGGCGTGGTGCGGGAGCGCACCCAGCGCGGCGGCGTCAGTACCGGTAAATTGAAGACCATATCGCGCATCACTTCAAAGGCCGCCGAACCTGCGCCAACAATAATGCCAGCGCGAAGCTCGGTGACCGGCACGCCTGAGGATCGCAGCAAAGAGCCGGTGTATTGCCGCGCCAGCAGATGATCGGAGTCGGTCGTCTCTTTTGCCTGCAAGGAGCTTAGAAAGATAACCTGCCTCACCGGCGCTTCGCGTAGCGCATCGCGCACATTGAGGGCTATCTGGCGCTCATGGGCAACAAAATCACCGCTCTCGCCCATACTGTGCACCAGAAAGTAGAGCGTATCGGCACCGGCAAACAGCGCCGGCAGCGCGGCAGGCCAGTAGAGATCAACCGAATGGCAGCTTACCCCCGGCAACTGCTGTTTTTCTAAGCGGGAGAGCCGCCGCGCCACCGCTTTGACCTGATGGCCTTGCTGGCTTAATGCCTCGACGAGCCGCTGCCCGATATACCCGCTGGCACCCAGCACCACAATCCGCTGCGCCACGTCCTTCTCCTTAACGCTGTAAAAAAGCCTGCCAGTGATTAATGACTGTCTCCAGTTGCTGGCGACTCACATCCAGATGTGTCACCAGACGCACGATCGGCGAAGCATTTATCAGTACGTCGCGCGCGCGCATAAACTCGCCCAGCTCGCTTGCCTGTTCCCCCACGCGAATAAACAGCATATTCGTATCCTGGCGCAGCATATCCGCACCGGCTTCGCGCAGCTTTTGCGCCAGCCACGCGGCGTTTTCATGATCGTCACGTAAACGCATGACGTTATTTTTCAGCGCATAGAGGCCAGCCGCCGCAAGCACTCCCGCCTGGCGCATACCGCCTCCGGCCATTTTGCGCCAGCGGTTAGCGCGGGCAATATACGCGCTATCGCCGACCAGAAGCGAGCCAACCGGCGCGCCCAGCCCTTTGGATAAACAGACGGTGAAGGAGTCGCAATAGCGGGCAATATCACGCAGTTCGCCGCCATATTCCACCAGCGCGTTAAAAATACGTGCGCCGTCAACATGCAAAGCCAGCCCGTGCTCACGGGTGAATTCCCACGCCTGTTGCAGGTATTCGCGCGGCAGCACTTTACCGTTGTGCGTGTTTTCCAGACTCAGCAGCCTGGTGCGGGCAAAATGGATATCGTCAGGCTTGATTTTTTGCGCCACTTTATCCAGCGGTAGCGTGCCGTCGGCCGCCGCGTCTATCGGCTGCGGCTGGATGCTGCCCAGCACCGCTGCGCCGCCCGCTTCATACAGGTAGTTGTGCGCGCCCTGGCCTGCAATGTACTCCTCGCCGCGCCCGCAGTGGGTGAGCAGGGCCACCAGGTTGGCCTGGGTGCCGGTGGGTAAAAACAGCGCGGCCTCTTTGCCGCTCAGCTCAGCGATATAACGCTGAAGTTCATTGACGGTCGGGTCATCCCCGTACACATCGTCCCCGACCGGCGCGGCGATCATTGCCTCAAGCATCGCGCGCCCCGGGCGGGTGACGGTATCACTGCGTAAATCAATCACGGCATTTCCTGAAAATAAATGGATAATGCCTTCTGTTTTACCTGAGCCAGTTCGTTTTCGCCAGTTCCAGTACCTCGTCGCCGCGCCCGCTAATAATGGCGCGCAGCATGTAGAGGCTAAAACCTTTCGCCTGCTCGAGCTTAATTTGCGGTGGGATCGCCAGCTCCTCTTTGGCAACGGTAACATCCACCAGCACCGGGCCGTCGATAGAGAACGCGCGTTGCAGCGCTTCATCCACATCCGCTGATTTTTCCACGCGAATACCTGTAATGCCGCACGCTTCGGCGATACGCGCGAAGTTGGTATCGTGCAGCTCCGTGCCGTCGGTTAAATAGCCACCCGCTTTCATCTCCATCGCCACAAAGCCAAGCACGCTGTTATTAAACACCACGATTTTTAGCGGCAGCTTCATCTGCGCAACCGAGAGGAAATCCCCCATCAGCATGCTGAAGCCGCCGTCACCGCACATCGCGACCACCTGCCTGTCCGGGTAAGTGGCCTGCGCGCCCAGCGCCTGCGGCATGGCGTTTGCCATCGAGCCGTGGTTAAACGAGCCAAGCAGGCGGCGTTTGCCGTTCATTTTCAGATAGCGCGCCGCCCAGACGGTGGGCGTCCCGACATCGCAGGTGAAAATCGCGTCATCGGCGGCAAAATGGCTGATTTGCTGCGCAAGATATTGTGGATGAACTGCTTTTTCGCTCGGTTTTGCCAGGTCATCCAGGCCTTTGCGGGCTTCGCGGTAATCATCCAGCGCTTTATCAAGAAAACGGCGGTCGGTTTTTTCCTCCAGCAACGGGAGCAGTGCCGCCAGCGTGTGTTTAATATCACCCACCAGCGCCATATCGACTTTGCTGTGCGCGCCGATGCTGCCAGGGTTGATATCAATCTGGATGATTTTGGCATCCGTGGGGTAAAACGCGCGATAGGGGAATTGCGTGCCGAGCAGTATTAAGGTGTCGGCATTCATCATGGTGTGAAAACCTGACGAAAAACCAATCAAACCGGTCATGCCCACATCGAAGGGGTTGTCATACTCCACATGCTCTTTACCGCGCAGAGCATGAACCACTGGCGCTTTAAGCTTCCCGGCAAAGTCCAGCAACTCTTTGTGCGCGCCCGCGCATCCGCTGCCGCACATCAGCGCAATGTTGCTTGAATAGCGCAGCAACTGCGCCAGTTTTTTCAGCTCCTCTTCGGCGGGCACGACGACCGGTTCCGGGGCGTGATACCAGTGGCTGCTGGCCCCTTCGGGCGCCGGTTTCAGCGCAACGTCGCCTGGCAGTACTATGACCGACACGCCTTTATTTAACACGGCTTTACGCATGGCGATAGCCAGCACCTGCGGGATTTGCTCCGGGGAGGAAACCAGCTCGCAATAATGGCTGCATTCGCGAAACAGCTCTTCAGGATGGGTTTCCTGGAAATAGCCGCTGCCGATTTCGCTGGAGGGAATATGAGCGGCAATCGCCAGCACCGGAACACGGTTGCGGTAGCAGTCAAACAGACCATTAATCAGATGCAGGTTGCCCGGCCCACAGGACCCGGCGCACACCGCCAGCTCGCCGGTGAGCTGCGCTTCGGCACCTGCTGCAAAAGCGGCGACCTCTTCATGGCGCGTGGACATCCAGTCAATCGTGCCCATACGGTTCAGGCTGTCGCTCAGCCCGTTGAGGGAATCCCCTGTGACACCCCAAATGCGTTTTACGCCTGCCTGTTCCAGGGTTTTGGCAATATATGCGGCCACTGTTTGTTTCATCATCAGGCTCCTTTTTGTGATCTTGCTTACAAGCTTAGACAAAGCTTGCTGTGCTGCTGAGAAATATGCTGCTCTTATCTGAAACAGGGGTTTATTTAATCAGCCGATAGGAATAGTCTGAAGACCGCAAATAAAAACAGGAATCATTTCAAATGGTTAAAACATTGTTAAATAAAGTTAATGATGTGTGCTCTCATGAGGATTTCGGCAAGCTGCTGCTGCGTTTAGCGGTGGGCGGGTTGATGCTATTCCACGGCGTACACAAGCTTATCGATGGTGTGGGAGGCATTGCCGGTATGCTGGCGGCGAAAGGATTGCCTGGCTTTATCGCTTACGGCGTGCTGGTGGGCGAAGTGCTGGCGCCGGTGTTGATAGTCATCGGTATTCTGACGCGCCCGGCAGCGCTGGTTCTGGCTTTCACCATGGTGGTAGCGTGGCTGATGGTTGGCGTTGGCAAAACGGGGGCGCTGGATGTGACGGGTGCCTGGGCGATTGAAAGCATTGTTTACTTCTTCCTCGGCGGTCTGGCGGTTGCGTTTATTGGCGCGGGCCGTTACTCTCTGGCACCAGCCTGGAAGTGAAGCAATAACGCCCTTCGTTATGCAAGGGCGTTATTTTACTCAGGCCAGTACTAAATCCCCCTGCGGATGGCATGAGCAGGCCAGCACATAGCCATCGGCAATCTCTTGCTCCGTCAGCGTCATGGTGCTGCTGACCGTATACTCCCCGGCGATCACCTGCGTTTTACAGCAGCCGCAAACCCCGGCGCGGCAGGCGGCGTTCACCGGCTCTTTGTTACTTTCCAGCGCGTCGAGCAGCGTGGTGCCCACCGGCGCATAGAAACTTTTTTGCGTTGAAAAACGCGTGAATTTCAGCCCGTCGGTTGCGGCTTTGGCGACCGGGGTGAAGAATTTTTCTTTAAAGAAGCGCGTCACGCCCAGCGCTTTCACCTCTTTTTCCACCCACTCCATATAGGGTGCCGGGCCACAGGTCATCACCGTGCGCTGCGAAAGCTGCGGCACGTTTTGTAGCATTTCGCGCGTCAGGCGACCGGATGCGAAGCCTGCTGAGGCGTTGTTTTCCGCCACCAGCGTCACCGGGTAGTTGCGCCACTCATCGGCAAAAATCACATCCTGCGGTGAACGCACGTTAAAGATAACCTGCACATCCGCCTGCGGGCGGTATTTCGCCAGCCAGCGGCGCATCGACATAATCGGCGTCACGCCGCAGCCTGCCGCCAGCAGTAAGAACTTATCGTTGGGTTCGCTATCACAGGTAAATTCGCCCTGGGCATCGGAAAGCCAGAGGTAATCACCGCGTTTGACCTCCTGCGTCAGCCAGCCGGAGCCGACTCCCTCGTTGAGGCGACGGATAGTCAGGGTAATGTATTCACTGACGCCAGGCGTCGAGGAGAGGGTGTAGGCGCGCAGCGTTTCGGCGCTGTTACGAATACTGACCAGCGCATACTGCCCGGCGCGGTAAGGGTAAAAATCGTGGCATAACAGTGACAGCGTCCAGACATCCGGCGTCTCCTGCCGGATGTGGTGAACCTGCATACGCCACGGACACTGAGGGGTAGGCATCGTCATGATTGGCTCCTTATGCACTCAGCAACTGCTGCATATCCTGTTCAACGGTAGTGACCTGGCGCAGGCCAAACTTCTCGTTCAGTACCGCCAGTAAATCCGGCGTCAGGAAGCCTGGCGCGGTCGGCCCGGTAACGATATTGGTTACGCCCAGCGAAAGCAGCGTCAGCAGAATAACGATAGCTTTTTGCTCAAACCAGGAGAGCACCAGCGACAGCGGGAGGTCGTTTACGCCGCAGCCCAGTTTTTCCGCCAGCGTGACCGCAAGAATAATGGCCGAGTAGGCATCGTTACACTGACCGGCATCAACCAGACGCGGCAGCCCTTCGATGTTACCGAAATCGAGTTTGTTAAAGCGGTACTTGCCGCAGGCGAGCGTCAGGATCAGGCAGTCGTCCGGCACCTGGGTGGCAAAATCGGTGAAATAGCTGCGCTCGGTGCGCGCCCCGTCGCAACCGCCAACAAGGAACACATGGCGCAGTTTTTCACGGCTGACCAGATCGATAATCGTATCGACCGCGCCAAGCAGCGTCTGGCGGCCAAATCCAACGGTAATCAGGTGCTCAATTTCACTGTACGGGAAGCCGGACATCTGTTGCGCCTGGCGGATAACCGGCGTGAAATCGTCATCGTCCAGGTGGTTAACGCCCGGCCAGCCGACGATGCTGCGCGTCCAGATCCGGTCATCGTAAGACCCGACGGTAGGATCGATAATACAGTTAGAGGTCATCACGATGGGGCCGGGGAAGCGGGCAAACTCAACCTGCTGGTTTTGCCAGCCGCTGCCGTAGTTCCCGACCAGGTGTTTATATTTGCGCAGCTCCGGGTAGCCGTGCGCGGGCAGCATTTCACCGTGGGTATAGACATTGACGCCGGTGCCTTCGGTTTGTTGCAGCAGGTTGTGGAGATCTTTTAAATCATGTCCGGAGATAAGAATGCATTTCCCGGCGACGGCTTTAACGTTGACCTGGGTCGGCGTAGGGTGACCGTAGGCGCTGGTTTCACCGGCATCAAGGATACGCATGACGCTGAAATTCATCTGGCCGATTTCCATCGCGCACTCAAGCAGCGCATTCATATCCGCAGGCCAGGTACCCAGCCACGCCATGATTTTATGATAGCTGGCATAAATCGCGTTATCGTACTGGCCCAGCACGTGCGCGTGTTCCATATAGGCGGCAGCGCCTTTCAGACCATACAGGCACAGCAGGCGCAGGCCGAGAATATTTTCACCGATGGCTGCCTTGTCTTTGTTCGGGGTGAATTCTGCCGCCTGGCACTGTAGCTCGCCGAGGTCGTCACTCACCAGTTGCAGCTCGGCCATTGGGTTCTCGACGCGGCAGTTTGCATCAATGGTCAGGCAGAGCGCTTTCAGCGCTTCGCGCTTCTCTATGGCTTCACGGGCGTAACCGACGATACGCACCGAGTCAAAGTTAACGTTCGTCAGCGTGGAGAAAAACGCGCGGGGCGCGAAGCTATCCACCGCGTGATCGATAATATCGTACTCGCGCGCTTTGCAGGCCCAGGCTGAAAGCCCCTGTAACGCAGCAATCAGCAAATCCTGAAGGTCGGACGTTTCGGCGGTTTTCCCGCACATCCCCTGCGCGTACGCACAGCCATTCCCCGCCGGGGTTCTGATGGTTTGTTCACATTGCACACAAAACATGGTTGCACCTTTAAAGTTATATTTAAAATACATGTTTAAGATTATGCTGGTGTGGGAGGGCTTGAAAGTGCTTTTACAGGCTACTTAGCGGGAGATTGATTTAGCGCAATTTTGGCGGCAGAAGCCTACCGCCAAAGGGGTATCAGGCGGTGAAAAACGCCATCAGGACAGGTACCAGCAGACTTAGCATAAAGCCATGAACAATAGCCGCAGGCACTAGCTCAACACCGCCTGTGCGTTGCAGCACCGGCAGGGTAAAATCCATCGACGTTGCGCCACACAAGCCCAGCGCAGTTGAACGGCTGCGGCGCACCAGGCCCGGGATAAGCATGATAGCGATGAGTTCGCGTGCGAGGTCGTTAAAGAAGGTCGCACTGCCAATCACCGGGCCATAGGCTTCGGTCAGCAAAATGCCTGACAGAGAGTACCAGCCAAAGCCGGAGGCCATTGCCAGCCCGGTTTTCAACGGCAAGCCGAGCAGCAAAGCATTAATCGCGCCGCCTGCCAGCGAACTTAGCGCCACCACGACCGCAATTATCATACCGCGCCGGTTAAGCACAATCTGCCTGAGGGTCATCCCGCTATTGCGTAGCTGAATACCTACCAGCAACAGCAGGAAAATCAGCGTGTATTCGCTGGCTTCGGTCGCATGTTGCAAAAAATCCAGCCCGCTCAGACCCAGCACAAAACCCAGCAGTACCACACCGCACAGGCGCAGGGATTCGAGCGCCATAGCAATACGCGAAGGCAGTTTTTCCTGCTGGTGCTGATGCCGCCACGGCATGCTGCGCTCCAGCCACAGCAGTGCGAGCACATTGCACAGCAAAATGACCACCACGCTCACAGTGGAATAGTGCAAAATTGACAGCAAATTTGCGCTGAGATTATCCAGGAAGGCGAGGCTTATCCCCATAAAAAACAGGATCACATAAACAATCCAGCTCAATAATTTATTAATAAGCGTGAGGGTGTTGCGGTGATGCAGGGGAATAAGGTAGCCGGTAATCAACGGCAGCAGAATAATTAACAGTCCTGAGAGCATGAACAGTCCAATCCTTGCGAAATAAAAACATCCGGCATCACACTACCGAAAGGCAGGTATTGAGTAAAGCGATGAAAATTCAGGGTAACAAATAAAAAAGACCCGTTTTATTACCGGGTCTTTCGGCGTGTTCAGATACGCCTTTCCAGTAAAGTGCGATAAAGAATACCGCCGAGGATACCGCCAACGACAGGAACCACCCAGAAAAGCCATAATTGTTCCAGCGCCCAGCTTCCCTGGAAAATAGCCACTGCCGTACTGCGCGCCGGGTTAACAGACGTATTCGTGACAGGAATACTAATCAGGTGAATAAGCGTCAGGGCAAGGCCGATAGCAATAGGGGCAAAACCGGCGGCGGCGAATTTATCTGTCGCGCCGTGAATAACCAACAAGAAACCGCAGCTCAATACTAATTCGACGACAATCGCTGAGGTCATGGAATAATGGCCAGGAGAGTGCTCGCCATAGCCGTTCGCCGCGAATCCACTGGCCATGACATCAAAATCGCTTTTACCACTGGCAATAATATACAGCACGCCAGCGGCAATTATTCCACCCACTAATTGCGCAATGATATAACCAGCAATATCTTTACCAGCAAAACGGCCACCGGCCCACAGTCCAAGCGTAACCGCCGGATTAAAATGGCCGCCGGAAATATGCCCCACAGCAAATGCCATGGTCAGTACCGTTAAACCAAATGCCAGCGCCACTCCGGCAAAACCAATCCCTGTTTGCGGAAATGCCGCGGCCAGTACCGCGCTACCACAGCCACCAAATACCAGCCAGAATGTACCAAAACATTCCGCCGCTAATTTTCTCAACATAGCTACCTCGATATAATTTCAGCGGGCGCAAGCCCATTCCGTGAGTGAAAATACCTGCTGAAATGCGCAGATATTTAAAAACCATCACGATGATTTAGCCAGTTAAAGTCACTCATAGTTTGATTTTCAGACAGATATTATTTGCAACATCTTGCTTTGTATCGGTGTTTTATTTTTATATTTACGACAAGGTCAGGCGATGTGCTAACCAATGCATCGGGTTATCACTTTTGGTGTTGACGGGAATAATTTTCAGGAAAATTTTGCACTTAGCATATTTTTTGCCGCTTTTCATCCGGCTATACTTTTCTAAGGATAGATGGAAAAGCCCAGAGATGCCGGAGGAAAAATGATTCTGGAACGCGTGGAGATTGTCGGTTTTCGCGGCATAAATCGTTTATCGCTGATGCTTGAGCACACCAATGTGCTTATCGGTGAAAATGCCTGGGGGAAATCGAGCCTGCTGGATGCGCTAACGCTACTGCTCTCTGCGCAAACCGAGCTTTACCATTTTGTGCATGATGATTTCTGGTTTCCGCCAGGCGACCTCAACGGGCGCGAGCGCCATTTGCACATTATCCTGACCTTTCGTGAAACGGAACCGGGGCGTTATCGTATGCGGCGCTACCGCCCGCTTGCCGATTGCTGGGTGGCGGGAGATGACGGCCACCGGCGGTTATTTTACCGCCATGAAGGGGAGCTATCGGAGGATGGCAGCGTGATGACGTTGCGCAGCTTTCTGGATGCGCAAGGGCATCCCCTGGCGCTGCCGTCGGTCGATGATATCGCCCGCCATCTGATACGCCTGATGCCGGTACTTCGCCTGCGCGACGCGCGTTTTATGCGCCGTATCCGCGACGGTTCAGTGCCTGCGTTGCCTGAGCTTGAAAGCACCGCCCGCCAGCTTGATTTCCTGGCCCAGGAACTGGTCTCGCGCCCGCAGAATCTCTCCGACGGGCAAATTCGCCACGGTTTGTCGGCAATGGTTCAACTGCTTGAGCACTATTTCGCCGAGCAGAGCGGGGGCGCATCGCATCAACGGTTGATGCGGCGTCGCTCCCAGGATGAGCAACGTAGCTGGCGCTATCTCGATATTATTAACCGTATGATTGATAAACCCGGCGGGCGCATGTACCGGGTGATCCTGCTGGGCTTTTTCGCCACCTTGCTCAAAGCAAAAGGCAGCGTGCATCTCGACAGAGACGCGCGCCCGCTGCTGCTGGTTGAAGACCCGGAAACCCGGCTGCATCCCATTATGCTTTCGGTGGCCTGGCAGCTGTTGAACCTGCTGCCGTTGCAACAAATCACCACCACGAATTCTGGCGAGCTGCTGTCACTAACGCCGGTAGAGCACGTTTGCCGCCTGGTCCGCGAGTCATCACGGGTGGCGGCGTGGCGGCTTGGCCCCGGCGGTCTGAATGCAGAAGATGCGCGGCGCATTGCTTTTCATATCCGCTTTAATCGCCCTTCTTCGCTGTTTGCCCGCTGCTGGTTGCTGGTGGAAGGCGAGACCGAAACCTGGGTGATTAACGAACTTGCTCGCCAGTGCGGCCACCATTTTGATGCCGAAGGGGTGAAGGTGATTGAATTTGCCCAGTCGGGGCTTAAACCCCTGGTGAAATTCGCCCGCCGTATGGGGATCGAGTGGCATGTGCTGGTGGATGGCGACGAAGCCGGGAAAAAATATGCCGCCACCGTGCGCAGCCTGCTGAATAATGAAAGCGATAGCGTTCGCGATCATCTGACCGAACTCCCGGCGCTGGATATGGAACATTTTATGTATCGCGAAGGGTTCGCCGGGGTCTATCACCGGGTGGCGCAAATCCCTGAAAATGTGCGTATGAATATGCGCCGGGTCATTATCAAAGCCATTCATCGCTCCTCCAAACCAGACCTGGCGATAGAAGTGGCGATGGAGGCGGGTAGACGCGGCACAGAGTCCGTGCCGCCGTTGCTGCGTAAGATGTTTTCCCGCGTACTGTGGCTGGCGCGCGGGAGAGCGGATTAAGCGTGAAAATGGTTTTCGATTTGCGCGCGCAGGCTGTCCAGGAGCACATAGCGGCGGCGGTATTCGGCGCGCTTTTTACTGGCTATCTCCGCCATCGGTTTTCGCGCGATGGCATGCGGCAGAATATAGTCGCCATTGTCGCTGGCAATGGCACCTAATGATTCCCAAAAGCAGTTATAATCTGCCAGTAATTTTTCTTTCTTTTTCTTGCGGTAACGTAAGCTGCGATAAATATGGGTTTCGTTACTGACCGCACGGACAGCCTCGACGTCGAGAAATTCAGCCAGCGTCATCAGGCTTTCAAGCAGCAGACGTTTAGGAAAAAGCCCGTGGCAGGCTTTGGTCGCGCTCTGGATAACCTCGTGCGGGACGTTCGCTTTCGGCCCTTGCAGGCCGCCGATATAGAGCGTGTTTTTGCCCGCGTAGTGGCAGAGGGCAAAGGTGACTTTCGCCAGCGTATTATGCTGTGCATTGCAGAGCAGCAGCGTGGCTTCGCCCTCTCTGTCCAGTCCCTCATCGGCGCGCAGCGTCAGCGAAAAGAGGCTCTCATCTTTACCCGCCAGGACGGCAAGAACGGTTCCGGTTCTGCTGAAATAACCATTAGCAAGTTTTGCAGGCAGCAAACGAAGCATATTTTCATAGTGCCAGAAAATGGATTCGGCGGTCTGCTTTTGATTCATGACGGTGGAGAGCCAGGGGCGGTGCACCCGGCACGGCAGGCCAGGCTGGATATGCAGTAATTGCGGGTAGAGCGGCTGGCGGGCGAGCAGGCGTAAATAATTAAAGGTGGAAAAGGGCATGGCGAGCGAGCGTATCAGAAAGCGGCGACGGTATGCCGGGTTTTCCCAGACCCAACCCGGCGTCAGCTTGCCCGACGTTAACGCACGAAAAAGTTGCCAGCCGGATACAGGCAATGATGAATCAGGACACGTAACATCGGTAATTCTCGACATAGTAAAATCCGTTCGTGAAAAGAAAGGACTATTTCAGCAGGCGGATCCTTAACTCTGAATCAATGAAAAATGGAGAGAATCGTCTGAGAGGGTTTCGTTGAGCTTTTGTTTGGTTAAAATCGGTCATCGATGCAACGCGCGGACAACTCGCTGGAAAATTTATGAAACCGAAGGGAAAACGCAGGACTTTAATGATTGCGCTGGCAGTGTGCGTGTTACTGGCAGCGTTTTGGCTATGGGGAAAATTAACGGCGCCGGTCGTGCAGTATCAGACGTTAATAGTGCGCTCTGGCGAACTTCAGCAGAGCGTGCTGGCAACCGGAAAACTGGATGCGTTGCGTAAAGTGGATGTGGGCGCTCAGGTCAGCGGGCAGTTGAAAACCCTGTCGGTGAATATTGGCGACAAGGTTAAAAAAGATCAGTTGCTTGGGGTTATCGATCCTGAACAGGCCGAAAACCAGATCAAAGAAGTAGAAGCGACGCTGATGGAACTGCGGGCGCAGCGGCGTCAGGCGCTGGCCGAGCTAAAGCTGGCGCAGGTTACGCTGTCCCGCCAGCAACAGCTGGTGGCGCGAAACCTTATCTCACGTCAGGATCTGGATACCGCGGTCACCGAGCTTGCGGTTAAAGAGGCGCAGGCTGGCACTATCGAGGCGCAAATCAAGCGCAATCAGGCGACGCTGGATACGGCCAAAGCCAACCTGGAGTACACGCGTATTGTCGCGCCGATGGCCGGTGAAGTGACGCAAATCACCACCTTGCAGGGGCAGACGGTGATTGCCGCGCAACAAGCGCCAAATATTCTGACGCTTGCCGACATGAGCACGATGTTAGTGAAAGCGCAGGTATCAGAAGCGGACATCATCCATCTTAAACCGGGTCAAAAAGCGTGGTTTACCGTGCTTGGCGATCCGGGTACGCGTTACGAGGGCGTGCTGAAAGATATTCTGCCCACGCCTGAGAAAGTGAACGATGCCATTTTCTACCATGCGCGCTTCGAGGTGCCCAATCCGCAAGGGGTATTGCGCCTGGAGATGACCGCGCAAGTGCATATCCAGCTGACCGGCATGAAAAATGTGCTGACCATTCCGCTGGCCGCGCTGGGAGAGCCGGTGGGTGATAACCGTTACAAAGTAAAATTACTGCGCAACGGAGAAGTACGCGAGCGCGAAGTTGTGCTGGGCGCGCGCAACGATACGGATGTGGTGATAACCAAAGGCTTAGAGGCTGGCGATGAGGTGGTGACGGGAGAAATGCGTGACGGAGCGGCGAAATGACGGCGCTGCTGGAACTGAAAGAGATTCGTCGCAGCTATCCGTCCGGGGAAGTGCAGGTCGAGGTGCTAAAAGGCATCACGCTGCGCATTAATGCGGGCGAAATGGTGGCGATTGTTGGCGCTTCCGGCTCCGGTAAATCCACGCTGATGAATATTATTGGCTGCCTTGATAAGCCCACCAGCGGGATCTACCGTGTGGCGGGCGTCGATGTCTCCACGCTGGGTAGCGATGCGCTGGCGCAGCTGCGTCGCGAGCATTTTGGTTTTATTTTCCAGCGCTATCATTTGCTCTTGCATCTCACGGCTGCGCAAAACGTTGAAGTCCCGGCGGTCTACGCCGGTACGGAGCGCAAGGCGCGGCTGGCGCGCGCCAAAGAATTACTGGAACGCCTGGGCCTGGGCGATCGGGCAGATTACCAGCCTTCGCAACTCTCCGGCGGGCAGCAGCAGCGCGTCAGTATCGCCCGCGCGCTGATGAATGGCGGTCAGGTTATCCTTGCGGACGAACCGACCGGCGCGCTGGACAGCCGGTCGGGTGAAGAGGTGATGGCTATCCTTCATCAGCTGCGCGATCGCGGGCATACGGTGATCATTGTGACCCACGATCCGCAGGTCGCCGCGCAGGCCGAGCGGGTGATCGAGATACGCGATGGCGAGCTGATTACTAACCCTCCGGCAAAAGAAGGCGCGGCGGCGGCGAACCATGATGCGGTCGTCGGGCAGGCCGGTGGCTGGCGGCAATTTGTCAGCCGTTTTCACGAAGCGCTAAATATGGCCTGGCGAGCAATGGCCGCTAACAAGATGCGCACGCTATTAACCATGCTCGGCATTATTATCGGTATCGCCTCGGTGGTGTCGATTGTGGTGGTGGGCGATGCCGCGAAACAGCTGGTGCTGGCGGATATCCGTTCAATCGGCACCAACACGATTGATGTGTATCCCGGCAAAGATTTTGGTGATGACGATCCGCAGTATCAGCAAGCGCTGAAGTATGACGATCTGCTGGCTATCCAGAAGCAGCCCTGGGTGCTCTCCGCCACGCCATCGGTGTCGCAAAATTTGCGGCTGCGCTACGGCAATATTGACGTGGCCGCCAGCGCCAACGGGGTGAACGGGCAGTACTTTAACGTTTATGGTATGACCTTCAGTGAAGGGACGTCATTTAATAACGAGCAGCAAAATGGTCGCGCGCAGGTTGTGGTACTGGACAGCAACACGCGTCGCCAGCTCTTTCCGGGCGAGGCAAAGGTCGTCGGTAAAGTGATTCTGGTGGGGAATATGCCCGCAACGGTTATTGGCGTGGCCGAAGAGAAGCAATCGATGTTTGGCAGCAGCAAAATTTTGCGCGTCTGGCTGCCTTATACCACGATTTCCGGGCGCATTATGGGGCAGTCGTGGCTGAACTCTATCACCGTTCGTGTGAAGGACGGCTACAGCAGCGAGCAGGCCGAACAGCAGCTCACCCGTTTGATGAATTTACGGCATGGCAAAAAAGATTTCTTCGTCTGGAATATGGACGGGCTCTTGAAAACGGCGGAAAAGACCACACGTACTTTACAGCTGTTCCTGACGCTGGTGGCAGTGATCTCCTTGCTGGTCGGAGGCATTGGCGTGATGAATATCATGCTGGTATCGGTGACGGAGCGTACCCGTGAGATTGGTATCAGGATGGCGGTCGGCGCCCGCGCAGGCGATGTCCTGTCGCAGTTTCTGATTGAAGCGGTATTTGTTTGCCTGGTGGGCGGCGCGCTCGGTGTGACGCTGTCGATGCTGATTGCGTTTACGCTTCAGCTGTTCTTACCCGGCTGGGAGATCGGTTTTTCACCGGTGGCGCTGTTTACCGCGTTTTTGTGCTCCACGTTTACCGGTGTGCTGTTTGGCTGGTTGCCAGCGCGTAATGCCGCACGGCTGGATCCGGTCGATGCACTGGCGCGGGAATAGCCAGAATAAGAAAATGCCAACCGAGATTCGGCTGGCATTTTATCCGAGGTATGTACACAATGAAATAAGAGGCGTCAGGCCACGGCTTCCGCTTCAACGGGCACGATGACGCTTGCATGATTGCCCTTCGGGCCCTGGTGTACATCAAACCGGACAGTCTGCCCGGCTTTTAGCGTTCTGTAACCATCCATTTGAATGGTGGAATAATGCGCGAAGATATCTTCGCCGCCGCCTTCAGGGCAGATAAAACCGAACCCTTTGGCATTGTTGAACCACTTAACAGTACCCGTTTCCATGCTTCGACATCCTTCGTAAATCTTATTTAAGTAAGATGGAATGAACCGGTGGTAGAGTGTGGGGTTTGTTCAAAACCTCGCCAACTCACGACTGTACAATTTAGATAAATCGAATAACGCGTCAAGCGTTTGACAAGGGTTCTGGGAGGCGGCGCATCAAAATTTTGAAGCAGTTAACGCTATTGCAAAGAATGTGACTGCCGTCGCGAATAGCAATGATAGATGATAGTTATCTGACATCTGATGTAGATTAAAAATACATCTGGATTCATGTAATCGGCCGATTAACCAACGCCGGAACCTGTAACCTAAGATGAAACGCAACGATGGGTAAGAGCAATCACTGGCTGGATTTTGACCAGTTGGCGGAAGATAAAGTGCGTGATGCGCTAAAACCGCCATCTATGTATAAAGTTATGTTAATGAACGATGATTACACGCCAATGGAATTTGTTATTGACGTGCTACAAAAGTTCTTTTCTTATGATGTAGAACGTGCAACACAACTGATGCTCACGGTTCACTATCACGGCAAGGCCATTTGCGGGGTATTTACCGCAGAGGTCGCAGAGACGAAAGTCGCTCTGGTGAACAAATATGCACGGGAGAATGAGCATCCGTTGCTGTGTACGCTGGAAAGAGCCTGAATGCAGGCATAAAACTTGGGGAGGTGCCTATGCTCAATCAAGAACTGGAACTCAGTTTAAACATGGCTTTCGCCAGAGCGCGCGAGCACCGACATGAGTTTATGACCGTCGAGCACTTGTTACTGGCCCTGCTCAGTAACCCATCGGCCCGCGAAGCGCTGGAAGCATGCTCTGTGGATCTGGTGGCGCTGCGACAAGAACTCGAAGCCTTCATCGAACAAACCACGCCCGTTCTGCCCATGAGTGAAGAAGAGCGCGACACACAACCGACGCTCAGCTTCCAGCGTGTGCTACAACGTGCGGTGTTTCACGTCCAGTCTTCCGGTCGCAGTGAAGTGTCCGGTGCCAATGTGCTGGTTGCCATTTTTAGCGAACAGGAGTCGCAAGCGGCTTACCTGTTGCGCAAACACGAAGTGAGCCGCCTCGATGTGGTGAACTTTATCTCTCACGGCACGCGTAAAGACGAGCCGGGATCGCCATCCTCTGACGCAGGTAGCAGCAGCCAGGCGAATAGCGAAGAGCAAGCAGGCGGGGAGGAACGTATGGAAAACTTCACCACCAACCTAAACCAGCTTGCTCGCGTTGGCGGAATAGACCCGCTGATTGGGCGTAGTAAAGAGCTTGAGCGCGCCATTCAGGTTCTCTGCCGTCGGCGCAAAAACAACCCGCTGTTGGTGGGGGAGTCGGGCGTAGGGAAAACCGCGATCGCCGAAGGGCTGGCCTGGCGGATTGTGCAGGGCGACGTGCCGGAAATCATGGCCGACTGCACAATTTATTCGCTGGATATTGGCTCGCTGCTGGCAGGCACCAAATACCGTGGTGATTTCGAAAAACGTTTTAAAGCGCTGCTCAAACAGCTTGAGCAGGACAGCAACAGCATTCTGTTTATTGATGAGATCCATACTATCATCGGCGCAGGTGCCGCTTCCGGCGGGCAAGTGGATGCTGCCAACCTGATTAAACCGTTGCTCTCCAGCGGTAAAATCCGGGTGATGGGTTCCACGACCTATCAGGAATTCAGCAACATTTTTGAGAAAGATCGCGCGCTGGCGCGTCGCTTCCAGAAAATTGATATCACTGAACCTTCCGTTGAAGAAACCGTGCAGATAATCAATGGCCTGAAGCCGAAGTATGAGGCGCATCACGATGTGCGTTATACGGCGAAAGCGGTGCGTGCGGCGGTAGAATTAGCGGTGAAATATATCAACGACCGCCATTTGCCGGACAAAGCCATTGATGTGATTGATGAAGCGGGTGCCCGTGCGCGCCTGATGCCGGTTAGCAAGCGCAAGAAAACCGTTAACGTGGCGGATATCGAGTCGGTGGTGGCGCGAATCGCGCGAATTCCTGAGAAGAGTGTTTCTCAAAGCGATCGCGATACGCTGAAAAACCTTGGCGATCGTCTGAAAATGCTGGTGTTTGGCCAGGATAAAGCGATCGAGGCGTTAACCGAAGCGATTAAGATGAGCCGCGCCGGGCTGGGCCAGGATCATAAACCGGTTGGTTCCTTCCTGTTTGCCGGTCCTACTGGCGTCGGGAAAACCGAGGTCACGGTTCAGTTGTCAAAAGCGCTGGGTATTGAGCTGCTGCGTTTCGATATGTCTGAATATATGGAGCGTCACACCGTCAGCCGTCTGATTGGCGCGCCTCCGGGATATGTGGGCTTCGACCAGGGCGGCTTGCTGACCGATGCGGTCATTAAGCATCCTCACGCGGTACTGCTGCTTGATGAGATCG
Source organism: Vagococcus sp. WN89Y (assembly GCF_052220145.1). Lineage (NCBI taxonomy): Bacteria > Bacillati > Bacillota > Bacilli > Lactobacillales > Enterococcaceae > Vagococcus > Vagococcus sp. WN89Y. The sequence goes on from NZ_JBQPOM010000059.1 coordinate 38,106, forward strand.
AAAAAGCGCACCCGGATGTCTTTAACCTGCTGTTGCAGGTGATGGATAACGGGACGCTGACCGACAACAATGGGCGCAAAGCAGACTTCCGCAATGTGGTGCTGGTGATGACGACCAACGCCGGGGTGCGGGAAACCGAGCGCAAATCCATTGGTCTTATCCATCAGGATAACAGCACGGATGCGATGGAAGAGATCAAGAAGATCTTTACGCCGGAGTTCCGCAACCGTCTGGATAATATTATCTGGTTTGATCATCTGTCTGGCGACGTTATTCATCAGGTGGTGGATAAGTTTATCGTCGAGCTACAGGTGCAGCTGGATCAGAAAGGCGTGTCGCTGGAAGTCAGTCAGGAAGCACGCGACTGGCTGGCAGACAAAGGTTACGATCGGGCAATGGGCGCACGTCCGATGGCGCGCGTCATCCAGGACAACCTGAAAAAACCGCTGGCTAACGAGTTGCTGTTTGGTTCGCTGGTAGACGGTGGTCAGGTGACCGTCACGCTCGATAAAGAGAAAAATGAGCTGAAATATGATTTCCAAAGTGCGCAAAAGCACAAACCGGAAGCTGCACATTAATCTTTGCCGTTAAAACGTAAAAACCGGGTTCCTGTGGACCCGGTTTTTTTATATCTGCGAGCAAGCATCAGGCTGTTGTCAGCCGTGAATCGAAAACAAAAGGCAGCTCTTTTACAGTTTTTAACTGGCTACTGAAGTGCTCATGCTGAGGATTTAAAATCGCGTTATTTTCCATCGGGATAACGCAGGACGGCAGCACCAGCGCGATGGCGCTTCTGGCTTCCAGCCAGGCGGTACCCAGATCCATGGTGGAAAGCGGGGCGGGGTTTTCCTGCCAGTCAGGCGGCAGCCACTGCTTATCCAGATGCTCGATATGCTTGTCTGCTATCTCAATGCTGAACAATTTATAACGGGCAAGAAGGCGCTCGCTATGCACATGCACCAGCATTTCAAGCGCGGCAAGAGAAACAGAGGTGGCGACATAAACCGCCGGATGTCCTTTATGGTTCCACCGACCGCCGAACTGATTCGCGCCACCTCCTGTCCAGGCTTCGCTGGCGAAGCGGCGCGTAACGAGGCGGTAGAAAATCAAGCAAACACCCCATGTTCCAGCCGACCGAGAAGGTCGGTCACTTCGAGCGCACCGCTTTCCGTGGCGATAAGCGAAATAGGGGCGACATTGCCAAGCCCGCGAACCGGGGTTTGTAACCACTCCCAGGCCATTTTTTTGCTGCCAAAAAATTGTACCGCGGTGTCCACGACGCGAACCAGACGGGCGATCCTTTCGCTCTCTTCCGGGGTCAGCGTATGACCGGCGCTTTTACGGCGGGCGACATTGCGTTCATTAATGCCCGTTACGCGCAAAATATCGGCACGCGACATCTCTGTCCATTCATGAATATTATCAAGAATGCTGACCGGCAGGCCTTCATTCAGCATCTGTACCAGCTTTATGCCTCGGTTGGCGGGAAAACCGGCGAAACGCCAGAGCGCATTCTCAGCCGGTTTGTTTTCCGGGCTCCAGGTTCTCATGTTTCCTCCGGGTTAAGACATTTGTCATTACCCAGTATAGACATTTGTCCGCAGCGGTGAAAGGTGGGGGGAGGCAAAAAACAAAAAAGGCCGGGAATAACCCGACCTTTAAACGTGAAGCACTTAAGTGCGCTGGCGGAAAATCTTAGCGGCTACGGAAGACAATGCGGCCTTTGCTCAGGTCGTACGGGGTCAGTTCCACAGTCACTTTATCGCCCGTCAGGATACGGATGTAGTTTTTACGCATTTTACCGGAAATATGCGCAGTGACCACGTGACCGTTTTCCAGTTCTACGCGGAACATCGTATTAGGCAACGTTTCAAGCACGGTGCCCTGCATTTCAATATTGTCTTCTTTGGCCATCTAATCCTCGGGGGTATCACTACCATAATTTTTGAATCGGCAAGATAATGCCGAAGTTCGTCAGTTAAGTAAAGATTTGTGCTGATAAAACGCAGCAAAACGACTTTTGCATATTGCCCTCACGCCACTACCACGGCGCGCATGATAAGCGCAGCCGAAAAGGGGAGCATTGAGATAAAACGAAGGGCATCCCTGATACAAACAACTCCCGGGCAGGGCGGGGCAACAGGCAAAAGCTGCTCTGAGCGACCATTATAACACCCTGACACAAAATGTGCCGAAAACATTGTTCAGGGCAGTAAAAACAACGACCTCGGCACCCAGAAATGCGATGGCATGGGCACTTTACGCAACTCTGCCAGCTGGAGCAGATAATCCCGGCGAGGAATTTCCACCGCGCCGAGGGATGCGGTGTGATTATTTAACACCTGACAATCGAGCAGCTTACCACCGTGGTGTACAAATTCTGCGCAAAAAACAAGCAGTGCCGTTTTGGAGGCATTTTCCCGGCGGCTGAACATGGACTCACCACAGAACAGACCGCCCTGAGAAACACCGTACATCCCGCCCACCAGCTCCTTGCCGTGCCACACTTCGATGGAGTGCGCATGGCCAAGCTCATGCAGACGCTGATACGCTTGTACAACATCAGGCGTAATCCAGGTGCCTTCGTCACGCTCCCGCGAGCAGCCGTCGATAACCTGATCGAACGCGTGATTGAGCGTCACCTGATACGGCGACGTTTTATGAAAACGCTTCATGCTACGGCTGATATGAAAACGCTCCGGCCACAGCACGGCACGCGGATCGGGTGACCACCAGAGAATCGGATCGCCGGGAGAGAACCAGGGAAAAATGCCGCGTTGATAGGCAACCAAAAGCCGCGCCGGGCTGAGATCGCCACCCAGCGCCAGCAAACCGTTGGGTTCACGCAACGCCGCTTCTGGCGAAGGAAAAGCGATAGAGTGACGAGATAGCTGAACCAGGCGCATGACTTATAACTCCACAACGTAACTCAAACGCAACAAAGGAACATAGCACTCTTCAGGCCGCCCTGGGTAAGTCACAGTTTTAGCGCATCCTGAATGATGTGTACTACTATCGTCATCTTGCCTGTTTGACTTTAGCGTTGCCGATAAATAAGCGGCAAAATGACGACTATCCGCTACAGACGCTGCTTAAACTGGTAGTACCGACCCTGTTTCGCCATTAACGCTGCGTGATTACCTTGCTCAATAATTTGCCCGTTGTCCATCACAATTATCCGATCGCAACGTGCCAGGCCACGCAGACGGTGCGTGACCATTAAGAGCGTTTTTCCTTCCATTACTTCATCAAGTAATTCAAGGATTTGACTCTCGGTAGACGCATCCAGCCCTTCGGTGGGTTCATCCAACAGCACCAGCGGCGCGTCGCGTAACAGTGCGCGGGCTATCGCCAGGCGGCGCAGCTCGCCGCCGGATAATTGGCGACCGCCTTCACCGAGCCAGGCATTAAGGCCGCTATCGTCGAGCAGGTTTTCCAGCCCGACGCGCCTGAGCATAGTGCTGAGCGCTTCGTCGCTGGCCTGGGGGGACGCGAGCAGTAAATTATCCCGTAGCGTGGCGCTAAACAGATGAACGCGCTGCGGCACCATACTAATGAATTTACGCAGGTCTGATTCGGCAACATCAGCCAGCGGCTGGCCGCCGAGGCGAATAGTGCCTTGTTGCGGGTCCCACGCACGGGTCAGTAGCTGTAACAGGGTGGATTTACCGCAACCGGTGCGGCCAAGAATAGCGACATGCTCCCCGGCGGCAATGGACAGCGAGATATTCTCCAGCGCCCGCAGCGGCTGGCCAGGGTAGCTAAAAGAGACCGCATCGAATTGCACGGAGGCCTGCTCCGGCGCAGCGCAAGCGTTTTTCACAAATGTCACTTCCGGCTGGCACTCGGTAAGTTGCGTGATGCGCGTTGCGGAAGCTATGACCTGGCCTAAATGCTGGAAAGCGCCTGTAACGGGTGCCAGGGCTTCAAAGGCGGCGAGCGCGCAGAAAACAAACAGGGCGATTAACGCACCGGGTTCGGGATTACCGCCCACGCCTCCGGCGGCGAACCACAGCATTGCTATCGCTGCCACGCCGCTAATCAACAGCATCAAGGCCTGGGAGGTAGCACTAAGATCGGACTGGCGGCGCTGCGCTTCGTGCCAGCTTAGTTCGGTATTATCCAGCTGCTCGCGATAACGCTGGCTGGCGGCGAAAAGCGTTAGCTCCGCCTGGCCCTGTAACCAGCTAGTTAATTGCTGGCGATAGCGACCACGCAGCGCAGTCAGCTTCTCGCCGGTGGGTTTCCCCGCACGATAAAAGAGCGGCGGCAGGAAAAATAGCGTTGCCAGCATGATCCCACCGAGCAGCAGGGCGAGCGGAACATCCAGTACGCACAACCCCAGGGTGACCACAACGATAACCACCAGCGCGCCCACTAACGGCGAAATGACCCGCAGGTAAAGGTGGTCAAGGGTGTCTACGTCGGCAACCACCCGGTTGAGCAACTCAGCCTGGCGAAAACGCGCCAGCCCGCCCGGCGAGAGGGGCAGCAGCTTGCTGAAGGTTGAAACACGTAAATGTTCCAGTACGCGGAAGGTGGCGTCGTGGCTGACCAGACGCTCAAAATAGCGCCCGGCGGTGCGCGTAATCGCAGCACCACGCACGCCCGCCGCAGGCAACATATAGTTAAAGCTATACAGCCCGGCGAAACCCGCCAGCGCAGAGGCGGACAAGAACCAGCCGGAGAGCGTGAGCAGACCGATACTGGCCAGCAGGGTAATGATGGCGAGGATCACGCCCAGTGCCAGCATCCATTTATGGCGCTTATAAAGTGCGAGATAAGGCAGCAGCGCGCGCATTTAAATCTCCTCCTGACGATGCGCAAGCAGCTCAGCAAACGCCCCTTGTGCGTGGGATAACTCAGCAAAACTGCCTTGCTCAATAATCTGCCCCTCGCGCATAACCCAGACAGCGTCCCAGTCGGCAAGGTTTTCCAGTTGATGGGTCACCATCAGCGTCGTTTGCTGGCGGGAAGCGTCGGTCAGCACCTGCATCACGCGCTGTTCGCTATGGGCATCAAGGCTGGCGGAAGGTTCGTCCAGCAGCAGCAGTTTACAGGGAGAGAGCAGCGCACGCGCCACCGCGATGCGTTGTGCCTGGCCAACCGAAAGCCTGACGGCCTGATCGCCAGGCTGCGTCTCCAGCCCTTCGGGCAAAAGCGGCAGAAACTCGCTAACCCAGACCTTGTCCAGCACCGCCTGGAGCTCCGCTTCGCTGGCATCCGGGCGCGAAAGCAGGACGTTCTCACGCAGAGTCGCGGCGGGCAGCTGCGGGTTTTGCCCCACCCAACTGATAAGCTTGCGCCAGCTCTCTGCATCCAGCTCGCGCAGCTCTGTGCCATTGACCTGCAGCGAACCCTCATAGGGTAAAAAGCCAGATAACAGATTAATTAAAGAACTTTTCCCCGAGCCGCTGCGACCAACCAGCACCACGCGCTGCCCGGCAGGTAGGGAGAAATCAAGCGGCCCGGCAAGCACCGCGCCTTCAGGGGATTTGATAACCAGAGCGCGGGCCTCAAGCGAAACCGGCTCGTCGCTAAGCGTAACCGTGCCGCGCTGCGGATGCGCCAGCGGCGCTTCCATAAACGTTTTCAGACTATCCGCTGCGCCAATAGCCTGTGCTTTGGCATGGTAAAACGTGCCGAGATCCCGCAGCGGCTGGAAGAATTCCGGCGCCAGCACCAGCGCAAGAAAACCGGCAAACAGCGTCACGCCCGTACCATAATGGCCAAAATTCAGCTCGCCGAGGTAAGAGAAGCCGAAGTAGACCGCCACCACGGCAATCGACAGGGAAGCGAAGAACTCCAGCACACCGGAGGATAAAAAAGCAAGACGCAGCACTTCCATGGTTCGGCTGCGGAAATCCTGAGAAGCCTGGCGGATAGCGTCGGTTTCGGCGTCGCCGCGACCAAAAATTCGCAGTGTGTCCATCCCGCGCAGGCGATCGAGAAAATGGCCGCTCAGGCGCGCCAGCGCCTTAAAATTGCGACGGTTAGCATCGGCTGCACCCATGCCCACCAGCGCCATAAAAAGAGGGATAAGTGGCGCGGTGGCAAGCAGTATCAGCGCCGCGGCCCAGTTGATGGGGAAAAGGGTTATCACAATCAGCAGCGGCACGCTCCCGGCCAGCGCCATTTGCGGCAAATAGCGGGCGTAGAAGTCATGCATGTCATCAATTTGTTCCAGCACGAGCGTCGCCCAGCTTCCCGCCGGTTTTCCCTGAATCCACGCAGGCCCGGCCAGATGCAGCCTGTCCAGTACCTGGCGGCGAATTTCAAAACGGATATGCGCGCCAGCATGGAAACCGACACGCTCACGTAACCAGATAACCCAACTGCGCAGAACAAAAATCAGCGCCAGCAAAGCAAAAGGCAGCAGGAGGGCTTCACGCGGGATATTTTCCATAATGATATGGTTGAGAATGCGCGCCATTATCCACGCTTGCGCCACAATCAACACGCCGCTGACCACGCCCAGAAGGCGTGACAGGGTCAGCCAGCGCCGGGAAATAATACTTTGCTGTTTTAACCAGCGGGTGAGTTCTTGCTGACGAGTTTTATTCATTGCACGCTTTGCTGGTGAAGTTATCGAATTTTTAGCCGGTGCAATGTTACAACGCAGGCAAAATAAAGGCGACTTATAGTCGCCTTTTTTACCTTTGTTGCTGAGATGTAAAGATTATTTACTTTCAGCTAACCCATCAAGATACCGTTCAGCATCCAGCGCGGCCATACAGCCGGTACCGGCGGAAGTGATAGCCTGACGGTAGATATGATCCATCACGTCGCCTGCGGCAAAAACGCCCGGAATGCTGGTTTGTGTCGCGTTGCCATGGATACCGGACTGGACTTTAATGTAGCCGTTTTCCAGCTCCAGCTGCCCTTCAAAAATCGAGGTGTTCGGGCTGTGGCCAATGGCGACAAACAGACCAGCCACATCCAGCGTCTCTACATTTTCTGTATTATGTGTATCGCGCAGGCGCAAACCGCTAACGCCCATCTGATCGCCCGTGACTTCTTCAAGCGTACGGTTGGTGTGCAGCACAATATTGCCGCTTTCCACTTTATCCATCAGACGTTTGATCAGGATTTTTTCCGCACGGAAGGTGTCACGGCGGTGGATCAGATGCACTTCAGAAGCAATGTTCGCCAGATACAGCGCTTCTTCTACGGCGGTGTTGCCGCCGCCGATAACGGCCACTTTCTGGTTGCGGTAGAAGAAACCGTCACAGGTTGCGCAGGCAGAAACGCCACGGCCTTTAAACGCTTCTTCAGAGGCCAGGCCAAGGTAACGGGCTGAGGCGCCGGTGGCGATGATTAATGCATCGCAGGTGTACTCGCCGCTATCGCCTTTCAGACGGAACGGACGGTTTTGCAAATCAACGCTGCTGATATGATCGAAGATGATTTCAGTGTCGAATTTGACGGCATGCTCATGCATGCGCTCCATCAACAGCGGTCCGGTCAAATCGTGCGGGTCGCCCGGCCAGTTTTCAACCTCGGTGGTGGTGGTGAGCTGGCCACCCTTTTCCATACCGGTAATCAAAACTGGCTGCAGGTTGGCGCGTGCGGCATAGACCGCAGCGGTATAACCGGCAGGGCCTGAACCAAGGATAAGCAGCTTACTGTGTTTGGCCGTACCCATGAGATCCTCATTATTGTGTGGCAGACATTGGGCTGGATTGTAGGGAATTTACCGGCGTAAAAAAAGGGCGCTGCGATTATGTTAACGATATGTGTGATAGTAATAACCGATGATACCAGGAATTTTCATGCCGAAATATAATAATTTCTACTGAAAAAGGTTCGGTTATAAGGTGATAAAATGAGGATTCCTGAGCGCCAGTGATGAATATCTGGCATGTTGTACTAAAAAAAGATGTTTTGCTTTGACAATCCCCTGCGCATTTGCGAAAACATCAAATAGAGAAAAAGCCGTGTTTCACGCATGATTGAAATTCATGCATGTAAATACCATTTTACCGTGCTAGCGAAATCTACGCATGGCGTGGACAGACGCCATCCGTGATATCGATAGTGGCCTGTGGCAACGGTCTTCTCAATGCAAACCCTGGGATTACGCGCCGTGTTCACTCTGTAATATGCGGTACGTAACGTGACGGGTTAAGACTCTGAACAGTGAAGTGCACAGAGTTTAGACAGGAGTAGGGAAGGAATACAGAGAGACAATAATAATGGTAGATAGCAAGAAACGCCCAGGTAAAGACCTCGACCGTATCGATCGTAATATTCTTAACGAATTGCAAAAAGACGGGCGTATTTCCAACGTCGAGCTTTCTAAACGAGTGGGGCTTTCCCCGACGCCGTGCCTTGAGCGCGTGCGCAGACTGGAAAGGCAAGGGTTTATTCAGGGCTATACCGCGCTGCTGAACCCGCATTATCTGGATGCATCACTTCTGGTTTTTGTTGAGATTACTCTGAATCGTGGCGCGCCGGATGTGTTTGAACAATTCAATTCTGCAGTACAAAAACTTGAAGAAATTCAGGAATGTCATCTGGTATCAGGTGATTTTGACTATCTGTTGAAAACGCGCGTACCGGATATGTCCGCTTACCGTAAACTGTTAGGGGAAACCCTGCTACGTCTGCCGGGCGTGAATGACACCCGTACGTATGTCGTGATGGAAGAAGTCAAGCAGAGCAACCGTCTGGTAATTAAGACGCGCTAATACGGAACAGGTGCAAAATCGCTATTTTTTGATTACACTCCTGTTAATCCATACAGCAGCAGTGCCGGATAACCGGCGCTGCTGTCCGTTTTAGCATCAAGGACCTGGAGAGCCTGTCTTGAGCCAGGAATATACAGAAGACAAAGAAGTCACACTGACAAAGTTAAGCAGCGGGCGTCGACTCCTGGAGGCGTTGCTGATCCTCGTTTCACTTTTTGCCGTTTGGTTAATGGCGGCGCTCCTCAGCTTCAACCCGTCGGACCCTAGCTGGTCACAAACGGCCTGGCATGAACCTATCCATAATCTGGGCGGTGCGCCCGGCGCATGGCTTGCCGACACGCTATTTTTCATTTTCGGCGTGATGGCCTATACCATCCCGGTGATTATCGCTGGCGCCTGCTGGTTTACCTGGCGTCACCGCACCAGTGAAGACTACATCGATTATTTTGCCGTCTCGCTGCGGCTTATCGGCGCGCTGGCTCTGATCCTGACCTCCTGCGGTCTGGCCGCTATCAATGCCGACGATATCTGGTATTTCGCCTCCGGCGGCGTCATCGGCAGCCTGCTGAGCACGACGCTGCAACCATTGCTGCGCAGCAGCGGCGGCACGCTCGCGTTACTTTGCATTTGGGCGGCCGGGTTAACGCTCTTCACCGGCTGGTCGTGGGTGACCATCGCGGAGAAAATCGGCAGCGTCATTCTCAACATCCTTACTTTTGCCAGCAACCGCACCCGTCGCGATGACACCTGGGTTGATGATGAAGAGTATGAGGACGACGACGAGTACGAAGAAGAGCAGCCGCGAGAGTCTCGCCGCGCGCGGATTTTACGCGGTGCGCTGGCGCGCCGTAAGCGGGTTGCCGAGCGATTTATTAACCCTATGGGCCGCAAGACCGATGAAGCGTTATTTTCCGGTAAGCGCATGGACGATGAAGCCGAAGAGATTGCTTACAGTGCGCGCGGCATTCCTGCCGATGCTGACGATGTGCTTTTCTCCGGCCATCGCGCCACCGAAGCAGACGAGTACGATCCGCTGCTGAGCGGGCGTAGCGTTACGGAGCCGCTGGTTGCCGCTGCCGCCGCAACGACCGCGGCCCAGGCCTGGGCTGCGCCCGTCGAACCTGTAGCTCCTGATGTTTCACAACCCGCAGCCTGGCAGCCTTCAACGCCTGCGCCTGAGGGAAATAGCGGCTACCCGCAGCAGGTTGTGCCGCAGTGGCAGCAGCCGGTGGCTGATGAAAGCTGGGCGCCGGACGCGCCGGTAACGCCGCAGCCGCAACAAGAGAACGTTTATGCGCAGGCAGAACCGCAGATAGCACCTGCGCCAGAGCCGAACATTGAGCCGCAACCTGACGCATTGAGTGAAGAGGCGAAGCAGGCGCGCCCGCCGCTTTATTATTTTGAAGAGGTGGAAGAGAAGCGCGCGCGTGAGCGTGAGCAGCTCGCGGCCTGGTATCAGCCGATTCCGGAACCGGCCAGCGCCGAGCCGGTAAGCAAACCTGTCATGCCTCCAATGCCTGCCAGCGACGTTTCTGTCGTGGCGGGAGTTGTAAGCGCGCCGCAGGCGTCGGGTAACGCGGCAGCCAGCGCCGCCGCAGCAGCAGCGCCAGTATTCAGCCTGGCCGCAGGCGGTGCGCCTCGTCCTCAGGTAAAAGAAGGGATTGGCCCGCAGTTGCCGAGGCCGAATCGTGTACGCGTGCCGACGCGTCGCGAGCTGGCGTCATATGGCATCAAGCTGCCTTCGCAGCGTATGGCTGAAGTGCGCGCACGCGCGGAAGATGCATCGGATGATAGCGATGTGCAGCAGCAGGATGAGCTGGCGCGCCAGTTTGCCGCTTCACAGCAGGATCGTTACGGCGACGCCTATCAGCACGATACTACGCATAATGACTCACCGCATAGCGGGCAGGATGATAACGACGCGGCCGAAGCCGAGCTAGCTCGTCAGTTCGCCGCATCGCAGCAGCAGCGTTACGCCGGTGAACAACCGGACGGAGCGCAGCCCTTTAAGCCGGAGGATTATGAATTCTCCCCAACCAAAGTGCTGGTGGATGACGGCCCGCATGAACCGATGTTTACACCGGGTGTCGCGCCGGAGCCTGAAGCGCCGGTACAACCGCACTATCAGCAGCCTGCGCCGCAGCAGTATCAACAACCGGTACAGCAACCTGTTTCGCCTGCTCCTTCGCAGCCAGTGCTGCAACAAAACCGGCAGCCTGCACCGCAGCAGTATCAACAACCGGTGCAGCAACCTGCCGCGCCTGCACCGCAGGAAAGCCTTATTCATCCTCTGTTGATGCGTAACGGCGACAGCCGTCCGGTGCAAAAACCGACGACGCCGCTCCCGTCGCTGGATCTGCTGACGCAGCCTCCGGCAGAAGTCGAGCCGGTAGACACCTTCGCGCTTGAGCAGATGGCGCGCCTGGTGGAAGCCCGGCTGGCGGATTTTCGCATCAAGGCCGATGTGGTCAACTATTCGCCAGGCCCGGTTATCACGCGTTTTGAGCTAAACCTGGCGCCAGGCGTAAAAGCCGCACGTATTTCTAACCTCTCCCGCGATCTGGCGCGTTCACTCTCTACCGTTGCCGTGCGTGTGGTGGAAGTTATCCCCGGCAAGCCTTATGTGGGGCTTGAGCTGCCGAACAAAAAACGTCAGACCGTCTATCTGCGCGAAGTACTGGACTGCGCGAAGTTCCGCGAAAGCCCGTCGCCGCTGACCGTTGTGCTGGGTAAAGACATCGCGGGCGATCCGGTGATTGCCGACCTGGCGAAGATGCCGCACCTGTTGGTGGCCGGTACCACCGGTTCCGGTAAGTCCGTCGGCGTTAACGCCATGATCCTCAGCATGCTCTATAAAGCGACGCCGGAAGAAGTTCGCTTTATTATGATCGACCCGAAAATGCTGGAGCTCTCGGTCTACGAAGGCATTCCGCACCTGCTCACCGAAGTGGTGACAGATATGAAAGACGCCGCCAACGCCCTGCGCTGGAGCGTCAATGAAATGGAGCGTCGCTATAAACTGATGTCGGCGCTTGGCGTGCGTAACCTGGCCGGTTACAACGAGAAGATTGCCGAAGCCGCGCGGATGGGAAGGCCGATTCCTGACCCGTACTGGAAACCGGGCGACAGCATGGATGTTCAGCATCCGGTGCTGGAGAAACTGCCGTACATCGTGGTGATGGTGGATGAGTTCGCCGACCTGATGATGACGGTTGGTAAGAAGGTGGAAGAGCTGATTGCGCGCCTGGCGCAGAAAGCGCGTGCCGCCGGTATTCACCTGGTGCTGGCAACCCAGCGTCCGTCGGTCGATGTGATAACCGGGCTTATCAAAGCGAATATCCCGACGCGTATTGCATTTACCGTATCGAGTAAAATTGATTCGCGCACCATCCTCGATCAAGGCGGTGCGGAATCGCTGCTTGGCATGGGGGATATGCTCTACTCCGGTCCGAACTCTACCTCTGCGCCGACGCGTGTTCACGGCGCGTTTGTTCGCGATCAGGAAGTGCATGCGGTCGTGCAGGACTGGAAAGCCCGAGGGCGTCCGCAATATGTTGATGGCATCACCTCCGAAAGCGAAAACGAAGGCGGTGGCGGTGGTTTTGATGGCGGCGAGGAGCTTGATCCGCTGTTCGATCAGGCCGTTAACTTTGTGACTGAAAAACGCAAAGCCTCCATCTCCGGCGTACAGCGTCAGTTCCGTATCGGCTACAACCGTGCGGCGCGTATCATTGAACAGATGGAAGCGCAGGGTATCGTCAGCGAGCAGGGCCATAACGGTAATCGTGAAGTGCTGGCACCGCCGCCGTTTGAGTAAGGATCTTGCCTGTTCTGCCTCTGGTTTAGCAAATGAACCAGAGGCAGAACCATTCAGGTATTAATCTTTCTCTGCTCTTTGAATATTGTGCTGTAACTCAACTTTTTCTTCTATTAAATCATCAAAGCCCGGATAGTATTTATCGTAAGGATTATTACCACAGGCTGCAGGTTTAGATACTATGCGAATTCTATGGTTTAAATCGCCGTCTGAGTTGAGCGAGAGATAGATATATTTATAAGAAGGATGCGCCAGTATTTCATTTGCCTCTTTGTCGATCTCAATAAGCCTTTTCTTATCTTCAGCGATCTGCTCTTCTGAACGCCATGTAATCCTTAATTTATACGTACGTACTATTTCCATGTCGAAGCTGAGCATGTACTGATCTAAAACGTTTACCCTTATCATGCCGCTTTCTGTGTGGTTGTCCGCAAAAGTAAAGACACCCTTACATTTCATGGGTACCTGGACGGAGTCGTTATATTCTGGCCCCTCAATAACGATCCTAGTTTGGGCAGGAAAAAGGTCGAGGCATTTATGTTTTCAGAATATCCAGAAGGGTATAACTTAACACATCCTGTTAGCAAAAAAGGCAGCGTAAAAATTAATGCTTAAGGTTCATTAATATTCCTTATTTACAGCTAAAAATATATTTTGAGAGCAGGAATTTGCTTTAAGTATTATTGTGTGAATGGTTTGAAGATAGCGCTGTTATTATGATCCTGTTTCAGGAAATATACTACGTTATTAAGTGCCACAAAGTCACGGTTTAATTTTATGCAAGATTTAGTCAGCCAGCGATTAATTTTTTTACAAATAGCATCGTCATTGATTGGCGCTTTTCAGTTTTTTTACCAGGAAAATGCATGGCTGAATTGGTATAGTAAAGGCTGTATTCGCCTTAGTCTGTCGACTGTCAGTATGGAAGAGTGAAGGAATCAAAATGAAAAAAATTGCTATTACCTGCGCCTTACTGGCCAGCTTTGCCGCCAGCCAGGCCTGGGCAGATGCAGCAAGCGATCTGAAAAGTCGTCTGGATAAAGTGAGCAGCTTCCACGCAAGCTTCACGCAGAAAGTCACCGACGGTAGCGGCAACGCCGTGCAGGAAGGTCAGGGCGATTTATGGGTGAAACGCCCGAACCTGTTTAACTGGCATATGACCGCGCCGGATGAAAGCATCCTGGTGTCTGATGGCAAAACGCTCTGGTTTTATAATCCTTTTGTTGAGCAGGCCACGGCGACCTGGCTGAAAGATGCCACCGGCAACACACCGTTTATGCTAATAGCCCGCAACCAGGCGAGCGACTGGCAGCAGTATAATATTGCACAGAAGGGCGATGACTTCGTCCTGACGCCGAAAAACAGCAGCGGCAACCTGAAACAATTTACCATTAATGTCGGCCGTGACGGCACCATTCATCAGTTCAGCGCGATTGAACAGGATGACCAGCGCAGCAGTTATCAGCTTAAAGCGCAGCAAAACGGCGCGGTGGAAGCATCCAAATTCAGCTTTACCCCGCCGCAGGGTGTAACGGTTGATGACCAACGTAAGTAAGAGGCATGTGTGAGCAACCTGTCGCTCGATTTTTCCGATAATGCTTTCCAACCTCTGGCCGCCCGTATGCGGCCAGAAAATTTAGCGCAATACATTGGTCAGCAGCATCTGCTGGCAGCGGGTAAACCCTTGCCGCGCGCTATAGAAGCCGGGCATTTGCACTCCATGATCCTGTGGGGGCCGCCGGGCACCGGCAAAACAACGCTTGCCGAAGTGATTGCCCGCTACGCCAGCGCGGATGTCGAGCGCATTTCGGCCGTGACTTCAGGCATCAAAGAGATCCGCGAAGCGATAGAACGTGCGCGGCAAAACCGCAACGCCGGGCGGCGCACCATCCTGTTTGTTGATGAAGTCCATCGCTTTAATAAAAGCCAGCAGGATGCGTTTTTGCCGCATATCGAAGACGGCACCATCACCTTTATCGGCGCGACCACCGAAAACCCCTCGTTTGAACTCAACTCGGCGCTGCTCTCCCGTGCGCGCGTCTACTTGCTGAAATCCCTCACCACGGAAGATATTGAGCAGGTACTGACGCAGGCGATGGAAGATAAAGCGCGTGGCTACGGCGGGCAAAATATTGTTTTACCGGATGACACGCGGCGCGCGATTGCCGAACTGGTCAATGGCGACGCGCGCCGGGCGCTGAATACGCTTGAGATGATGGCCGATATGGCCGCCGAAGATGATGCCGGGAAACGTGTGCTCAAACCCGAGCTGTTACGGGAGATTGCCGGCGAGCGCAGCGCGCGCTTCGACAATAAAGGCGATCGCTTTTACGATTTGATCTCGGCACTGCATAAATCCGTGCGCGGCAGCGCGCCGGACGCGGCGCTTTACTGGTATGCGCGCATCATCACCGCCGGGGGAGACCCGCTGTATGTCGCGCGTCGCTGCCTGGCCATCGCCTCGGAAGATGTAGGCAACGCCGACCCCAGAGCGATGCAGGTGGCGATTTCTGCCTGGGATTGTTTTACCCGCGTCGGTCCGGCTGAAGGGGAGCGCGCCATCGCCCAGGCCATTGTCTACCTTGCTTGTGCGCCAAAAAGCAACGCGGTCTACACCGCCTTTAAAGCAGCGCTCGCCGATGCGCGTGAACGGCCTGATTATGACGTACCGGAACATCTGCGTAACGCGCCGACCAAACTGATGAAAGAGATGGGCTATGGTCAGGAGTATCGTTATGCTCATGACGAGCCAAACGCTTATGCCGCTGGCGAAGAGTATTTCCCGCCAGAATTAGCACAAACGCGCTATTATCAACCCACCAACAGAGGCCTGGAAGGCAAGATTGGCGAAAAGCTCGCCTGGCTAACCGAACAGGATCATAAAAGCCCTATAAAACGCTACCGCTAGTGCGGGTGTTGCGGTAAGGTTATTGGTGTATCTCATCGGTCGCAGGCTGCGGCCGCTTACTTTTTATTTCAATTCGATAAGCACAGGAAAAGCATGCTCGATCCCAATCTGCTGCGTACCGAGCCAGACGCAGTCGCTGAAAAACTGGCACGCCGGGGCTTTAAGCTGGATGTAGATAAATTACGCGCGCTCGAAGAGCGTCGTAAAGTACTGCAGGTCAAAACTGAAAACCTGCAGGCTGAACGCAACTCGCGATCGAAATCCATTGGCCAGGCGAAGGCACGCGGGGAAGATATTGAGCCATTACGCCTGGAAGTGAACAAACTGGGCGAAGAGCTGGACGCGGCGAAAGTAGAGCTGGAGTCCCTGCTGGGCGAAATCCGTGATATTGCGCTTGCTATCCCGAACATCCCTGACGACGACGTGCCGCCGGGCCGTGATGAAAACGACAACGTTGAAGTCAGCCGCTGGGGCACGCCGCGCCAGTTTGATTTTGAGGTGCGCGATCACGTCACGCTGGGCGAAATGCATGGCGGGCTGGATTTTGCCGCAGCGGTAAAACTCACCGGTTCCCGTTTCGTGGTCATGAAAGGGCAGATTGCCCGCATGCACCGCGCGCTGGCGCAGTTTATGATAGACCTGCACACCGAGCAGCACGGTTATGCCGAAAACTACGTCCCGTATCTGGTTAATCAGGATACGCTGTACGGCACCGGGCAGCTGCCGAAATTTGCCGGCGATCTGTTCCATACCCGCCCGCTGGAAGAGGAAGCCGACAGCAGCAATTACGCGCTGATCCCGACTGCCGAAGTGCCGCTGACGAACTTGGTGCGCGATGAGATCATCGATGAAGACGATCTGCCTATTAAGATGACCGCACATACGCCATGCTTCCGTTCTGAAGCCGGTTCTTACGGGCGCGATACCCGAGGCCTTATCCGTATGCATCAGTTCGATAAAGTCGAAATGGTGCAGATTGTTCGCCCGGAAGACTCAATGGCAGCGCTGGAAGAGATGACAGGCCACGCAGAGAAAGTGCTGCAGCTTCTGGGTCTGCCATACCGCAAAGTGTTGCTGTGCGCGGGCGACATGGGCTTTGGCGCGCGTAAAACCTACGATCTGGAAGTCTGGATCCCGGCGCAGAATACCTATCGCGAAATCTCTTCTTGCTCGAACGTGTGGGATTTCCAGGCGCGTCGTATGCAGGCGCGCTGCCGTAGCAAGGCTGATAAGAAAACCCGGCTGGTGCACACCCTGAATGGCTCCGGCCTGGCAGTGGGGCGTACGCTGGTTGCCGTGCTGGAAAACTACCAGCAGGCAGACGGGCGTATCGAAGTGCCGGAAGTACTGCGCCCTTATATGAAGGGGCTTGAGTACATCGGCTGAGTTCTGCCAGACTAAAAAAGCGCCTGCGGGCTAATGCCGGTCACTTAAGGTGACCGGCATTGTTTTTAACAGGATATTTCGGCCTTTTTTGCCTCACTTCCCTTTCATATTCCCGTTCCCTCCTCGGCGGTAGTTTCAGCATC
>NZ_JBQPOM010000006.1:0-9765 GCF_052220145.1 Vagococcus sp. WN89Y
AAAAGAATCTGTGGCAATTTATAACCATGAACGGCCACATCTGGCCCTGAAATACAAAACGCCTGATGATGTTCATCAGGCGTTTTACAGGCGGAAGAGTGTCAACCTATATCAGGACTAGTCAGTTGATTTTAAGGTGCATACTAACAACACATCACCTTTTCCCGGTCTCTGGAGGTTTTATGCCCTTGCACACCTTGACGCGTTTTCCCCGGCTGGAGTTTATCGGCGCCCCTACGCCGCTCGAGTATCTGCCGCGCTTATCGGATTACCTCGGTCGTGATATCTATATCAAGCGCGACGACGTCACGCCGATAGCGCTTGGGGGCAATAAACTGCGCAAGCTTGAGTTTCTCGCGGCGGATGCGCTGCGCGAGGGGGCTGACACGCTGGTGACGGCCGGGGCTATCCAGTCCAATCATGTTCGCCAGACGGCGGCTGTAGCGGCAAAGCTGGGGCTCAACTGTGTCGCGCTGCTGGAAAACCCGCTCGGTACCACGGCGGAAAACTACCTGAGCAATGGCAACAGGCTGCTGCTCAGCCTGTTTAACGTGCAGGTCGAAATGTGCGATGCGCTCACTGACCCGGATGCACAGCTCGACGCGCTGGCAACGCGTGTCGAAGCGCAGGGCTTTCGCCCGTATGTGATCCCGGTCGGCGGCTCGAATGCACTGGGTGCAATGGGCTATGTGGAGAGCGCGCTGGAAATCGCTCAGCAGTGCGAGGGCGCTGTGGCGCTTTCGTCGGTGGTTGTGGCCTCTGGTAGCGCAGGAACCCATGCTGGCCTGGCCGTGGGGCTGGAGCAATTGATGCCAGACGTTGAGCTGATTGGTGTCACTGTTTCGCGAAGCGTAGCAGACCAAAAACCGAAGGTCGAAGCGCTGCAACAGGCCGTGAGCAAGGCGCTGGAAGTACC
Source organism: Vagococcus sp. WN89Y (assembly GCF_052220145.1). Taxonomy (NCBI): domain Bacteria; kingdom Bacillati; phylum Bacillota; class Bacilli; order Lactobacillales; family Enterococcaceae; genus Vagococcus; species Vagococcus sp. WN89Y. Next base: position 917 of record NZ_JBQPOM010000006.1, read on the forward strand.
GGCGCAGTCAGAAATACTGCTATGGGATGATTACTATGCGCCCGGGTACGGTGCGCCAAACGAGGAAGGGCTGGCCGCCGTCAAACTTCTGGCCCGCCTGGAAGGCGTCCTGCTTGACCCGGTGTATACCGGAAAAGCAATGGCGGGGTTAATTGATGGTATCGAGCAAAAACGTTTTAAAGATAACGGCCCGATACTGTTTGTCCATACGGGCGGTGCTCCTGCGCTGTTTGCCTATCACCCCCATGTTTAACACCAGAGCAGAATAAAAACTATGCAAGAAAGTCTACAACTGGTCATTGATTCCGCGCCCTATCTGCTAAAAGGGGCGGTTTTTACGCTGCAACTTAGTATTGGTGGTATGTTTTTTGGCCTGCTGCTGGGGTTTGTGCTGGCGCTGATGCGCATGTCTTCTTTGCTGCCTCTGCGCTGGCTGGCGCGATTTTATATCTCTGTTTTTCGCGGTACGCCGCTTATCGCCCAGTTGTTTATGATCTATTACGGTCTGCCGCAGTTTGGTATTGAGCTGGACCCGATCCCGTCCGCGATGATTGGTCTGTCGCTGAATACGGCGGCCTACGCGGCGGAAACATTACGCGCAGCGATCTCCTCCATTGATAAAGGGCAGTGGGAAGCCGCGGCCAGTATCGGTATGACGCCTTTTCAGACGCTGCGCCGGGCCATTTTGCCGCAGGCCGCGCGCGTGGCGCTGCCGCCGCTGAGCAACAGTTTTATTAGCCTGGTTAAAGACACCTCGCTCGCGGCCACCATCCAGGTGCCAGAACTTTTCCGCCAGGCGCAGCTTATTACCTCGCGCACGCTGGAAGTGTTTACGATGTATCTGGCGGCATCGCTGATTTACTGGGTGATGGCGACGGTGCTTTCTTCGCTGCAAAATTATTTTGAGCATCAGCTAAACCGCCAGGAGCGAGATCCCAAATGAGTACTATCGACGTTAAAAAGCTGGTGAAAAAATTTCACGGTCAGACGGTGCTGCACGGTATCGACCTCGACGTGCAGCAAGGGGAAGTGGTGGCCATTATCGGGCCGAGCGGTTCCGGTAAAACAACGCTCCTGCGCAGTATCAATCTGCTTGAACATCCGGAAAGCGGCACCATTCGCGTCGGGGATATCACCATCGATACCGCCCGGCCAATAGGCCAGCAGAGAGCCGCTATTCGCCAGTTGCGCCAGCATGTCGGCTTTGTTTTTCAGAATTTTAATCTGTTCCCGCATCGCACGGTGCTGGAAAACATTATTGAAGGGCCGGTGATTGTGAAAGGCGAGCCGAAAGAGCAGGCTACTGCTCTTGCACGCGAATTACTGGTGAAAGTCGGTTTAAGCGGTAAGGAGAGCAGTTACCCGCGTCGTTTGTCCGGCGGTCAACAGCAGCGCGTCGCAATTGCTCGCGCACTGGCAATGCGCCCGGAAGTTATTTTGTTCGATGAACCAACTTCCGCCTTAGATCCAGAACTGGTTGGCGAGGTGTTAAATACCATCCGTCAGCTGGCCGAGGAAAAGCGTACCATGGTGATTGTTACGCATGAAATGAGCTTTGCCCGTGACGTTGCCGACCGGGCTATTTTTATGGATCAGGGACGTATTGTTGAGCAAGGCCCGGCAAAAACATTATTTACTGCGCCGCAACAACCCCGCACAAAACAATTCTTAGAAAAATTCCTGATGCAGTAATAATGATGCGGTTCAATAACAGGCTGTGATGAACCGCAATAATTTAACTTAAGTTGAATCTGATTATGAAATTAATTGCGCACATATTATAAGGTAATTATGCGGCCCGGGCAGGGCATGTCTGCAGCAAAATACTCTAAGAGCTTCTGCCTGTAGCAATAATGCCTGACGGTGATTCAACTTATTTTGAAATAATTGAATATTTTATATAAATAAATAAGTTTTATGTGTTAGTTTATTGTATACAAAAGAATGAATATTAAAACCAGGGGTATTACCGGTCGGTATGCAGGATAAAGAATTTTTTACCTGGCGTCGCGAATTATTGTGGCGGTTCCAGGAGATGGTAGCGGCAGAAGAAGTATATTCAGAGTTGCAGCGGCAAACGCAGCAGCTGGAGTTTGATTATTTCGCGCTTTGTGTTCGTCATCCGGTGCCGTTTACCCGGCCCAAAATTAGCCTCGAAACGACATATCCGCAGGCGTGGATAACGCATTATCAGGCGGAAAATTATTTCGCCATCGATCCTGTGCTGAAAGCTGAAAACTTTATTCAGGGGCATTTGCCCTGGAATGACAAACTCTTTCAGGATGCGATGCAGCTATGGGATGCCGCGCGGGATCATGGCGTGTGTAAAGGGATATCACAATGCCTGATGCTGCCTAATCATGCGCTGGGTTTTCTCTCTGTATCGCGCACCAGTCTGCTGGGTAAAATGATGCCCGATGATGAAATGGAAATGCGCCTGCAAACGCTGGTACAGATAAGCTTGCTGACATTAACCCGGCTGGAGAGTGAGTTGGTGCTGACTCCGGAGATGAAATTCAGTAAGCGTGAGCGGGAAATTCTGAAATGGACCGCAGAAGGAAAAACTTCTGCCGAAATCGCCATGATTTTATCCATCTCGGAAAATACGGTTAATTTTCATCAGAAAAATATGCAGAAAAAATTTAACGCGCCAAATAAAACGCAGATCGCCTGCTATGCCGCTGCGACAGGGATTATCTGAATGGCTGCATAAGTCATGTCCGGCTGGCAATCAGGCCAGCCGGTGGGGAATTACTGACGGTAAGCTTGTTTAATTTGCTTAACGGTGCTGGAAAATACGGCAGCCTGCGCTTCATTTTCCATTTCGTTAATTTGCTTTTCCATTTTCAGGATTACGCGACCTGCGTCTGCCTGGCCCATAGCCTGAAGCATTACGGTAATCATTGACTTAAGGCAGGAGACTTCCAAAGCCAGTTCTTTTGCATTATCAGCAGTGGAAAAATCAGGTGTGCTCAATTTATTTTCCTCGTTACACTGTCGCAATCACGCGACGATCTCTGTCAAAGCGGCGAAGTATACCATATCAATTACAGAAATCAGCAGCGGTTGTTTTATCGTTATGCGTTAAAGTTTATTCGATTGAACCTTAAGCAATAAACTAACGTTCTTTTTATTCATCGAAAATATATGTTTTCATGAGGTTTAACCGACGTTAATTGTTGTTACAAACAGCAAGCGATAATTAACAGCAAAGTGAAAATTAAGTTTTTGGTAACTTTATGAAAAAAGAAGAATAAATTTTTACTCGCCACACCTGAAAATGTGCTCATACTTTCCTCATTGTGTACAGTCTAATTTCCAAAAAAAGCAACAAAATCGGAAAGGTTATGCTTTTTAAGCTTTCCCAGAAGGGTAAAAAAACGTTAATATAAGAGAATAAGTTTTAGCAGCGTTATCCCTTTTCTTCTGGAGAAACTCCTTTGATCAACGTACTACTTGTTGATGACCACGAACTGGTGCGCGCAGGGATACGACGCATTCTTGAAGATATTAAAGGCATCAAAGTCACGGGCGAGGTCAACTGCGGTGAAGACGCCATCAAATGGTGTCGCGCCAATGCTGTTGATGTGGTCCTGATGGACATGAGCATGCCCGGTATCGGCGGCCTTGAGGCGACGCGCAAAATTGCCCGCAGTAATGTCGATACTAAAGTCATCATGTTAACCGTTCACACTGAAAATCCTCTTCCGGCGAAAGTCATGCAGGCTGGAGCTGCCGGTTATCTCAGTAAAGGCGCCGCGCCGCAGGATGTCGTCAACGCGATACGCTGCGTTCATTCCGGGCAACGCTACATCGCTTCCGATATTGCGCAACAGATGGCGCTTAGCCAAATCGAACCAGAAAAGACTGATTCCCCGTTTGCCAGTTTGTCCGAACGTGAATTGCAGATTATGCTGATGATCACGAAAGGCCAGAAGGTCAATGAGATCTCTGAACAGCTGCACCTGAGTCCCAAAACGGTGAACAGCTATCGCTACCGGATGTTCAGTAAATTGAACATTCATGGTGATGTCGAACTGACACACCTCGCGATTCGACATGGTTTGTGCAATGCGGAGACGTTAGCAAGTCAGTGAGTGAAGTTTTTGATGCAAAATCATTTCTGAAAACAGTCACCAGCAAGCCTGGCGTCTATCGTATGTATGATGCCGGTGGGACTGTTATCTATGTAGGTAAAGCGAAAGACCTCAAAAAGCGGCTTTCCAGTTATTTTCGCAGCAATCTCGCCTCGCGTAAAACCGAAGCGCTGGTCGCGCAAATCCAGCAGATTGACGTGACCGTGACGCACACCGAAACGGAAGCGTTGCTGCTGGAACACAACTACATCAAGCTGTATCAGCCGCGCTATAACGTGCTGCTGCGCGATGATAAATCCTACCCTTTTATTTTTCTCAGCGGTGACACGCACCCACGTCTGGCGATGCACCGTGGCGCAAAACATGCTCGCGGTGAATATTTTGGGCCTTTTCCTAACGGTTACGCCGTGCGTGAAACTCTTGCGCTGTTGCAGAAAATATTTCCCATTCGCCAGTGCGAAAACAGCGTTTATCGCAACCGTTCACGCCCGTGCCTGCAATACCAAATTGGCCGCTGTCTGGGGCCGTGTGTTGCCGGTCTGGTCAGCGAAGAAGAGTATGCCCGTCAGGTGGACTATGTGCGCCTGTTCCTGTCTGGTAAGGATGATCAGGTATTAACACAGCTCATCGCACGGATGGAAAAAGCCAGCCAGTCGCTGGAGTTTGAAGAAGCGGCGCGTATTCGCGATCAAATTCAGGCGGTACGGCGGGTGACGGAGAAACAGTTTGTTTCCAATACCGGTGACGATCTGGATGTGATAGGCGTCTCCTTTGATGCGGGCATGGCCTGCGTGCATGTACTGTTTATTCGCCAGGGCAAGGTGCTTGGCAGCCGCAGCTATTTTCCGAAAGTGCCGGGCGGTACCGAGCTTGGCGAAGTGGTGGAAACCTTTGTTGGCCAGTTTTATTTACAGGGCAGCCAGATGCGCACGCTGCCAGGGGAAATTCTGCTGGATTTCAATCTGGCAGATAAAACTTTGCTTAGTGATTCGCTTTCTGAACTCGCGGGTCGTCGCGTCAACGTGCAGACCAAACCGCGCGGCGACCGCGCGCGTTATCTCAAACTGGCGCGAACCAATGCAGCGACGGCGCTAAGTACTAAACTTTCACAGCAATCGACCGTGCATCAGCGTCTGGCGGCGTTAGCAACCGCGCTGGAACTGCCGGAAGTAAAACGCATGGAGTGCTTTGATATCAGCCATACGATGGGCGAGCAGACGGTGGCATCCTGTGTGGTATTCGATACCAACGGGCCGCTGCGCGCGGAGTACCGCCGCTATAATATTACAGGCATTACGCCGGGTGATGATTACGCGGCGATGAATCAGGTGCTGCGTCGGCGCTATGGTAAGGCCATCGAGGAAAGTAAGATTCCGGATGTTATCCTTATTGATGGCGGGAAAGGTCAGCTGGGCCAGGCGAAGGCGGTGTTTGCCGAGCTTGATGTGCCCTGGGATAAGACTAAACCGCTGCTGCTTGGGGTGGCAAAAGGCGCAGACCGTAAAGCCGGGTTGGAAACGCTCTTTTTTGAGCCGGAAGGTGAGGGGTTTAGTTTGCCGCCGGATTCGCCTGCGTTACATGTTATTCAGCATATTCGTGATGAGTCGCACAATCATGCGATCAGCGGCCATCGTAAGAAACGTGCGAAGGTGAAAAACACCAGTTCGCTGGAGTCTATCGAAGGCGTTGGCCCGAAACGTCGGCAGATGTTGCTGAAATATATGGGCGGATTACAAGGCCTGCTTAACGCCAGCATTGATGAAATTGCAAAAGTGCCGGGCGTCTCGCAAGGACTGGCAGAAAAGATATACTACTCGTTGAAACATTGAGGGCTCTGTAGCAACATAGAGCTAAAATTTACGGACAACAGACAGTTACCGCCGCTATGCGATTTAATATCCCTACGTTGCTCACGCTTTTTCGCGTCATCCTGATACCGTTTTTTGTGCTGGCGTTCTATTTGCCTTTTCAATGGGCGCCGTTTCTCTGTGCGCTGATTTTTTGCTGTGCAGCTATCACCGACTGGTTCGACGGTTTTCTCGCGCGTCGCTGGAACCAAAGCACGCGTTTTGGGGCTTTCCTGGACCCGGTGGCAGATAAAGTGCTGGTGGCGATTGCGATGGTGCTGGTGGCCGAGCATTACCACAGCTGGTGGGTAACGCTGCCAGCCGCAACCATGATTGCACGCGAAATCATTATTTCTGCGCTGCGCGAATGGATGGCGGAGATGGGTAAGCGCAGCCGCGTGGCGGTATCCTGGATTGGTAAAGTCAAAACGACAGCGCAGATGGTCGCGCTGGTGTGGCTGCTGTGGCGCCCGAATATCTGGGTTGAGTACGCCGGAATCGCGCTGTTTCTCGTGGCGGCGGTGCTGACTTTGTGGTCAATGCTGCAATATCTGAACGCTGCGCGCGGCGATTTGCTTGAACCGTGATCGTTTCGTTGTAATTTTCAGCAAACGATCCGTGAATTGAAAAAATATCGTTGACTCACTGCGTCAGGTAAGTAGAATGCAACGCATCGGAAGGCAGCGTAGCTTGCCAGAAGATAATAAAATCAAGTGATTAGAATAATCCTGATATTGCGGGAATAGCTCAGTTGGTAGAGCACGACCTTGCCAAGGTCGGGGTCGCGAGTTCGAGTCTCGTTTCCCGCTCCAGTTTAACGCATCGGCTATACTGGCGGATGCAGGCAGTGAAGCCTGAGGAATTTGGCGCGTTAGCAAAGCGGTTATGTAGCGGATTGCAAATCCGTCTAGTCCGGTTCGACTCCGGAACGCGCCTCCAATTTTCCCGAGCCCGGATGGTGGAATCGGTAGACACAAGGGATTTAAAATCCCTCGGCGTTCGCGCTGTGCGGGTTCAAGTCCCGCTCCGGGTACCATTGGGAAAATAAAGAATAATCAAAGCAATAAGCAGTGTCGTGAAACCACCGAAAGGTGGTTTTTTTGTCTATAGAAAACCCCCAGCCAGGCTGGGGGTTCCGGAAAGCTTTCAGCTTTAAGCCAGTTATTAAAACCCCTTTTGATTTGTTAAAACACCTTGCGGTCTGGCAGCTGCAAAAGTTCAACAAGAAATCAAAAGGGGGTCCCAATGGGGGACGAAAAGAGCTTAGCGCACACCCGATGGAACTGTAAATATCACATAGTTTTTGCGCCAAAATACCGAAGACAAGCGTTCTACGGAGAGAAACGTCTGGCGACAGGCAGCATTTTAAGAAAGCTGTGTGAGTGGAAAAATGTACGGATCGTGGAAGCTGAATGCTGCGCAGATCATATCCATATGCTTGTGGAAATCCCGCCTAAAATGAGCGTATCCGGCTTTATGGGGTATCTGAAAGGGAAAAGCAGTCTGATGCTTTATGAGCAGTTTGGAGATCTGAAATTCAAATACAGGAACAGGGAGTTCTGGTGCCGGGGATACTACGTAGATACGGTAGGGAAGAACACAGCGAAGATACAGAAATACATAAAGCACCAGCTTGAAGAGGATAAAATGGGGGAGCAGTTGTCGATCCCTTATCCTGGTAGCCCGTTTACGGGCCGTAAGTAACGAGGTTTGATGCAAATGTCAGATCGTATGCGCCTGTTAGGGCGCGGCTGGTAATAGAGCCTTATAGGCGCATCTGAAAAACCTCCGGCTATGCCGGAGGATATTTATTGTGTCTGAAATTCACGCCCTGTGCATATCCTGTGCTCACGAGGTGCAATGAGTTGCAATCTCCAGCCTGGCAATGCCGAATCGAACGTGTCGCCTCTAGCATAGAGAACCAAGCCGCTTTGCCTGTTTTCCGGTACTCTTCCGGGAAGAGGTGCTCTGGGATGCCTACTGAGTAATCTGTAATGCACTAGCAGCTCTCAGTGCAAAGTTGCTTAATTCGTGCAATCACCTCATCTCTGTACTTCTGGTGTCCGCACATAGCCCTTGGATGGGCAATTCTAAAACAGATTGTATTACCTGTTTTGAACTCCCATAGCTTCCCCGGAATGACTGAAGAAGTCTCATAGTCGCCTAGCTCAGTAAGCACCTGTTTTAAGATGTAGTCTGTTCTCCGGGCGCCGGATGCAAAGATGATGAAATCTGGCTCAAGGTGTTTAATTTGTACCGCCAGCAGTTTCAGCGAGGCTAATATGACTTCCTGCACTTCATTTTGAGGGCGATTGAGAGGGGGCAGTCCGTCGTAATCCCACGCCAGTAGATTGGCATACACGATTGCCTGAGGATGAATATCCAGCTCCCGGGCCAGCCGGAAATGATACTGCGTGAAGCGGCTACGTGATTTGAGGTTTGTTGTGCCATCATTTTGTACCGGAAGATGTTTTCTGTAACGGGCTACAGCTTCTTCAATCACCTGCCCGATGGTGACGACAGATATAAGTCCCAACAACCGTGATATCGTATTCTTACCATTCAGCGTATTCCAGCCAGCGGTTTCACGTCCAACCAGCATGATTTTTACCGGTGAGTGCCAGTATTCTTCAAAGGGCACAGGTAAAAAGACGCCTGAGTATTTATCCTCATTCAGGTTAAATGACTGGGCGTCAACTTCCTGTAATATCCGTTTGTACGCGTCTAATAGCCTTTCCATTCTTCAATCCTATCCCGTAATAAATACACCTTCAGATATTGATCCTACCCGCCAATAGTGGACACGGGACTAAGTGAGTAAACTCTCAGCCAGAGGTAGCTCATGACCAAATCAGCCACAACCAGCAACAAGCCCCGCAAGCAGCACACGCCCGAATTTCGTCAG
>NZ_JBQPOM010000060.1:0-63586 GCF_052220145.1 Vagococcus sp. WN89Y
TCGATCTGCTCAACAACGGCTATTTTAAAGGATAGAGGATAATCGCGTTGGGTGCGTTTGAACTCAGTCATCATCACGTTCTCCGGGTTTGAGTCAGGAACGTGTCAACGCTATTCAGGACGGGTCACTGGCAACAAAAAAGGCGCCTCGCGGCGCCTTAGCAATCGTCGTTGCGAACTTAGAACTGGTAAACCAGACCCAGGGCAACGATGTCGTCGGTGCTGATACCAGCAGCACGAGTAAAGTCGTTTTCGTCCAGCAGGTTGATTTTGTAATCAACATAGGTGGACATGTTTTTGTTGAAGTAGTAGGTCGCGCCGATATCGATATATTTCAGCAGATCCTGATCGCCGTAGTTAGAAGTACCAGTGTTGTTGGTAATGTCTTTACCTTTGGACTGCAGGTAAGCGATGGACGGACGCAGACCGAAGTCGAACTGATACTGCGCCACAACTTCGAAGTTCTGCGCTTTGTTTGCAAAACCATAGGCGTCAGAAGGATTAGAACCGTTAGAGGTACCGAAACGGGTCGCGTTATAGGTCTGGGAGTACTCCGCGGCCAGGTAGATGTTGTTAGCATCGTATTTCAGGCCGCCGCTGTACACTTCAGCGCGATCGCCGTGACCGTACAGAGCCGGGTTAGTCACAACGTTCTGATCGTAGCTACGTTTGGAGGAGGACATTGCCGCACCCAGGCTGAAACCTTCGCCCAGATCGTAGGTCAGGGACGCGCCGTAACCGTCGCCGTTCTGTTTCAGCAGGCTGCGGCCATCAGCGTTTTCACCGCTTACGCTACCGTTTTTACCCTGATACTGCAGAGCGAAGTTCAGACCATCAACCAGACCGAAGAAGTCGGTGTTACGGTAGGTAGCAACGCCGTTAGCACGGGATTGCATAAAGTTGTCAGAACCGTAGGTGTCGCCGCCGAATTCCGGCAGAACGTCGGTCCAGGACGTCACGTCGTAAATCACGCCGTAGTTACGACCGTAGTCGAAAGAGCCTGCTTCCGCAACGCGGATACCGGCGAATGCCAGACGGGTCCAGGCCTGGTCGCTTGAACCTTCAGTGTTATCGGCCTGAACGTTGTACTCCCACTGACCGTAACCAGTTACCTGATCATTTACCTGGGTTTCGCCTTTGAAGCCGAAACGCACGTAGGATTTGTCGCCATCGTCGCCGTTGTTATCGGAAAAATAGTGCAGGCCGTCGACTTTGCCATACAGATCTAATTTGTTGCCATCTTTGTTATAAATTTCAGCCGCATTTGCTGCGCCCGCTACCAGCAGAGCCGGTACCAGGAGGGACAGGACTTTAACTTTCATTTATAAACCCTCTGTTATATGCATTTTATTATTGCCACTGCTTTGCTGACTAACCCTCTAAGTCAGCTGGCGATTTCATTGTCCGCAAAAATGCAGAATAATCCAACAAGAATATGATACTAAAACTTTGAAGATGTTTCATATATACACAAAGGTGTTTCATTTTGTAAATTTCACGGAACTTTTTATAGCACGATTAGCTAAAATAAATAGCACCTTTAATCAAGAAATATAAAATAAAACATTAAAAACATATAGTTACAATCATCAAACTTGATAGCACTGAATGCAAAACCAGAATCTTCAATCGCAACTAGAATATTCGACGCTATCATCATTAACTTTATTTATTACCGTCATTCGAATCTGAATGTCTGTTTACCCCTCTTATAACCGGATGCTTCGCATTCGGTTTTTTTTTCGCTTCGACTTATAAGGTAAATAGTAAAGCGAGAAATTATTGAATTTGTAATGACTATTAATTAATCAATTATCATGCCAGGTCTTTTCTTACACGTACAACTCATTAATTTATTTCTTGATATTTTGTGCGATCTTTTCCAACCCTAACGGTAAATATTTGTACAATCTTTTCCGCTTTTACCTTTTAACTGCTATGGTTATCTCGGCCCCTCTGCTGCGACATTTGCTGGCAATAGAGTCTGGAATTTCATGCATTAACCGATATACTGCCTGCTGTACATTGCTCTGCAACACGACATCTGCATTTGTCGCGCATCAACATCGACGATTACGGGTTACAGGCTACACACACGAATGAGTCAATCTGACACAATGATCCCTGGCAAATTTTCCCTGATACCGGGCAACATTACCCGTTTCTTTCTCTTGCTGATTATCGTCCTGCTGGTCACGATGGGCGTGATGATCCAGAGTTCAGTCAATGCGTGGCTGAAAGATAAAAGCTATCAAATCGTGGGTATTACCCATGCTATTCATAAACGCATCGATACCTGGCGCTACGCGACATGGCAGCTTTATGACAATATCGCAGCCGCACCGGCTTCTTCGTCGGGTGAGGGTTTACAGGAGACGCGTTTAAAACAGGATGTGTATTACCTGGAGAAGCCCCGGCGTAAAACCGAAGCGCTGATTTTTGGCTCGCATGACAGCACCACGCTGGAGATGACCCAGCGCATTTCTGCTTATCTGGACACGCTGTGGGGCGCGGAGACCGTGCCGTGGTCGATGTACTATCTCAATGGCCAGGATAACAGTATGATCCTGGTCTCCACGCTGCCGCTAAAAGACCTGACCTCCGGTTTCAAAGATTACACCATCAGTAATATAGTGGACTCCCGGCGCGCGGAGATGCTCCAGCAGGCGAATGCTCTTGATGAGCGCGAAAGCTTTTCCTCCCTGCGCCGCCTTGACTGGCAAAATGGCCGCTACTTCACCCTGCGCACCACGTTTAACCAGCCAGGCCATCTGGCCACCGTCGTGGCGTTTGATTTACCTATCAATGATTTGATCCCACCGGGTATGCAGCTCGATAGCTTTCGTCTCGATCCGGACACCACGCCCGGCGCTTCTCGCGGACAGGATAAAGATCCGGCCGATAGCGCCACGGTAAATTTTAACAGTTCAAAAATTGAAATCTCCTCGCCGCTGAACGGCACCGGGATGCGCCTTGTCTGGCAGGTGCCGTTTGGTACGTTGCTGCTTGAGACCTTGCAAAACAGCCTGTTGCCGCTGCTGCTAAACATTGGTTTGCTGGCGCTGGCGCTGTTTGGTTACACCACGTTTCGCCACCAGCCGGGGCGTAAAACCGATAGCCTGGCCTCACCGGCTGCGCAAAATGAGCTGCGGGTGATGCGCGCGTTTAATGAAGAGATAGTCTCACTGCTGCCGCTGGGCCTGTTGGTGTACGATCAAGAAGCCAATCGCACGGTGCTTAGCAATAAAATTGCCGATCATTTGTTGCCACATCTCAATTTGCAAAATATCACCGCAATGGCTGATCAACACCAGGGTGTTATCCAGGCGACAATCAATAATGAGCTGTATGAGATTCGCCAGTTTCGCAGCCAGGTCGCTTCGCGCACGCAAATTTTTATTATTCGCGATCAGGACCGTGAAGTACTGGTGAATAAGAAACTCAAACAGGCGCAGCGCCTGTATGAGAAGAATCAGCAAGGCCGCGCGGCGTTTATGAGTAACCTGGCCGAGGCGCTGAAACTGCCGGTGAAAGACCTGGCGACCGAAGCCGCGGCGTTGCAAAGCAGCGAGGGCAATCAGCTGGCGGATCACGCCGACAGGCTGGTGCAGCTGGTTGATGAAATTCAGCTGGCGAATATGCTCGAAAACGACACCTGGAAAGGCACAGCCAGCCTGTTTGCTATTCAGGATTTAATTGATGAAGTGGTGCCAGTGGTGCTGCCCGTTATTAAACGCAAAGGCTTACAGCTTTTGATTAACAACCATCTTCCGGCAAACGAACAGCGTCATGGCGATCGTGAGGCGCTGAGCCGCATCCTGCTGTTGTTGATCCAGTACGCCGTCACCACCACGCAAATGGGCAAAATTACCCTTGAGGTAAGCCGTGACGAGTCGGCAGACGATCGCCTGACATTCCGCATTCTGGATACAGGTACAGGTGTGAGCGCCAGTGAGATTGATAATTTACACTTCCCGTTCCTGAACGACACTCAGAGCGATCAGTACGGGAAAGCAAACGCCCTCACCTTCTGGCTGTGCGATCAGCTGGCCAGGAAGCTGGGCGGGCATCTGAATATTAAAGCACGTGAAGAGCTGGGAACCCGCTACTCGCTGCACGTTAAAATGGCCGCTCGCGCGCAACAGGATGACAGCGAAGAGAAATTGCTCGATGATGTTGTGGCAATGATTGATATTACATCTAATGAAATTCGTAATATTGTAGTACGGCAGCTCGAAAACTGGGGGGCAACCTGCATTTCTCCGGACGAAAGGCTTTCAAGTCAAGAATATGATCTGTTTTTGACTGATAATCCGTCTAATCTTACTGCCTCCGGCTTGCTTTTAAGCGATGATGAGGTAGGCGTGCGGAAGATTGGCCCTGGCCAATTGCGCGTCAACTTTAATATGAGCAATGCAATGCAGGGAGCAATATTGCAGCTTATTGAAGAGCAACTGGCACAGGAAGATGTACCGGAGTCGCCTTTGGGGGGCGACGAAAACGCCGAACTCCATGCCAGCGGCTATTACGCGCTGTTTGTTGATACGGTACCCGATGATGTTAAGAGGTTGTATACTGAGTCGGCATCGGGCGATTTCGCGGCGCTGGCTCAGACGGCACACCGCCTCAAAGGGGTGTTTGCCATGCTAAACCTGGTGCCGGGTAAACAGTTGTGCGAAACGCTGGAGCAGTTAATTCGCGAGAAGGATGCTCCAGGCATAGAAAATTACATCAGCGACATTGACGCATACGTCAAGAGCTTGCTGTAGCAAGGTAGCCTAATACATGAACAATATGAACGTAATTATTGCCGATGACCACCCGATTGTACTGTTCGGTATTCGTAAGTCACTCGAACAAATTGAATGGGTAAATGTAGTCGGTGAATTTGAAGACTCTACAGCGCTAATTAATAACTTGCCGAAACTTGAGGCAAATGTCCTGATCACCGATCTGTCAATGCCGGGCGATAAATACGGCGATGGTATTACGTTGATCAAATACATCAAACGCCACTTTCCGACCCTGTCGATTATTGTGCTGACGATGAACAATAACCCGGCTATCCTCAGCGCCGTGCTGGATTTAGATATCGAAGGTATCGTGCTGAAACAGGGCGCGCCGACAGACCTGCCGAAGGCGCTCGCTGCGTTGCAAAAAGGGAAGAAGTTTACCCCGGAAAGCGTCTCCCGCCTGCTGGAGAAAATCAGCGCTGGCGGCTACGGCGACAAACGTCTGTCACCGAAAGAGAGCGAAGTGTTGCGTCTGTTTGCTGAAGGTTTCCTGGTCACCGAAATCGCCAAGAAGCTGAACCGCAGCATCAAAACCATCAGCAGCCAGAAGAAATCAGCCATGATGAAGCTGGGTGTTGATAATGATATCGCCCTGCTGAATTACCTCTCTTCCGTCACCCTCACCCAGACGGAAAAAGAGTAACGTCAGAACCCCCGGCCCTGCGCCGGGGTTCCTCTTTTCTTCTCATCAATTCCGACTGTTTCTCACCCGCGCGGCATAAACGGCCAGCGTTTGCCTGATGACATCCAGCGTCACCGGCTTGGAGAGGCAGCTATCCATCCCCGATTCGAGGCAGCGTTGCTTCTCTTCTGCCAGCGCGTTGGCCGTAACGCCAATCACCGGCAGCGTCAGCCCCAGCTGGCGAATACGTTGTGTCAGACGATAACCATCCATATTCGGCATGTTGACATCGCTGAGCACGATATCGATATGGTTTTTGCTCAGCACGTTCAGCGCATCCACCCCGTCGTTGGCGGTCTTGCACTGATAACCCAGCGAACCGAGCTGATCGGCAAGCAGACGGCGGTTGATCGGGTGATCGTCCACCACCAGGATCATCATATCGTCGTTGCACTGCGCGTCGCTGTCCAGCTCAGGCAGTAGATTATCCGCCCGTGATTCCGCCATCGGCACGCGATAAATACGCCCCAGCAGGTTGAGCAGTTCGTGAGGCGAAGCTACGCTGTGTAACCATTCGCCCGGCGCACGTTCCAGCGGAATACCGATATGCCGCGGGCAAAAGATAATCGCCGCGCGACCAGTCCAGGACGATAGCTGATCGTCATCGGTGATTAACGTATCTTCATTACCCAACGTGCGGCCATCATAGTGCTTAACCGGAATACCGTGCCAGCTAAGTAACCGTTGCAGATAATCGTAAAGTGATGCGTTACGTACTGCCAGCCAGCAGCTGGTTTGCGCCAGGCCATCTACCGCCGCCGGAGACGATGGCACCGCGCCATAAAGCGGAATGCGAATGGTGAACTGGCTGCCCATGCCCGGTTCAGAATCGACGGCAATATCGCCGTCCATCATATTGATAAGCTTCTCACAGATAGCAAGGCCCAGCCCGGTTCCCTGGAAGTTACGCTGCACGCCGGTTCCCACCTGAAAGAACGGATCGAACAGGCGCACCACTTCTTTACCAGGAATACCGACGCCGGTATCGCGCACACGAATGCTGAGATACTCAGAATTGCGCTGTACGTGCAGAACAATGCAGCCAATATCGGTAAACTTGATGGCATTGCTGAGCAGGTTAGAGATAACCTGCTGTAAACGCATCGGGTCGCCATTGAGCTGCGCCGGAACATCCGGCTCAATAAAGCAGTACAGCCCAAGCTGTTTGCGCACCACCAGCGGGACATAGTTGGCGGTAATATGGCTCATCACCTCGCGCGGCGAAAACTCGCGCGGCTCAATTTTTAACTGCTCAGATTCAATTTTCGAGAAGTCGAGAATATCGCTGATGATTTTTAACAGCAGGCTGGAGGAGTTGTTCATGGCGTTAACCAGCCGGTCCACGCCCTTCGGCAGCTCTTTGGTTTGCAGCAGATCCAGATTCCCGATGATGCCATACAAAGGCGTGCGTAATTCGTGGCTGACAGTTGCCAGGAACATCGATTTCGACTGGCTCGCCTGTTCTGCCGCCTGGGCCATCTCCTGGAGCGACTCTTCCATTTTGACGCGGGCGGAGACATCCACCAGCACGCAAATCGCCACGTTTTCATTGCGATAACGCGAATGCACAAAACTGATTTGCAGGTTGGTGTTATTGCTGGTCAGCACATCGACAAAATTCACCTGCTGGCCGCAGATTATCTGCGTCAGCCGCTGCCTGTCCTCATGCGTCAGCATATTCAGATAGTTATGCGCCAGCTCATTACTGAGGATATTGGTACCGTCCTGGGTGCGCAAAATACAGATCCCTACCGGCGCAGAAGCAACGATTTTACGGTTGAACTGATCGTGCTCCTCCAGGCGCTGGGCGTCATTCTCTGCCGGTATAAAAATGCGCCGCTCATACATCCGCGCCAGGGTAAACAGTGCGATACCGACCAGTACGTTGAGCAACACCGCGTTCAGGATAAGCATACGGATGCGCTCCAGAACCAAATCGACCGGCACGGAGTAAACCACGCTAAGGGAAGACGGCGGCAATGTTTTTTTCAGGATCAGTTCGCGAAACCCGGAGGTGTAGCCAAACCAGGAGCGTTCTTGCATCCAGCGCGGCTCGGCGCTGACGCCGGTATCCGGCCCGGTCAGTGAAAGCAGCGAGTGGCCATTCTCATCAAGGATAGTCACCCCCATCGGCAGGCTGCCAGGGGTAAAAAAGTTTTCCATGCGAATGGACTGCTCAGTACCGAGCAGCGCCTGCAGGCGGTTGCCGAGGTAAACGGGCGTCAGGGCGTAGAAGTAGCCGATGCCCGGACGCGGCCCCTGGCTCATCCAGTACACATTATTACTGCGTTCATCCTGCGGAGCATTGCGGTATTTCATGATGCGCTCATGCAGGCTTTTCAGGGTGTTATCGCGCTCCACCGGCATATCGCGCAGGCCGAAATCAGCCATACACAGGTTATCGCTGCCAATCAGAAACACACGATTAAGATCGTAAGCAGCGGAAAAATTATCGCGCCAATAGCGCATAAACCACGCCAGCGACTCCAGCGAGCCGCGCCAGGACTTGCTCATCGCCGCGCAGTCAGAATCCGGAAACAGCGGCGCAAAGGTGGGCACGCTGGTTTTGTCGTCCTGCCCGCGTGAGGTAAGGATACCGTTTTCTGCCGTCAGGCGGTTTTCAGCGATGTACTTCAGCTCTTTCATCACATCCGACGTGCGCTGGATATAGCGCTGCGCCTGATCGGAACTCAGGTTAAATTCCTGACGGATTTCCGACTCTTTATCATGTAATGCATTAACGATGTAAAAAACAGAGAAAAAGGCAATCAATAGCCAGAGCAATAGCGCCAGCGCCCTGAATAAATAGCGGGAAACTTTTAGCGTACTGCGAAACGAGACAGGGTATTTCAACCTGAAGAAACTCCACCACAAGGATGTTAAAAAAGAGTGTGATTAAGGTAGCGGTAAAACGTAACGCCTGCAACGGCAAAGGAAAAAGGGCCGGATACCGGCCCTTCAGGAGGCATTACTCGGCGTCGTCGTCCGCCACATCATCGTCGCTGTCAACTTCCGGGGCGATATCTTCATCCCCTTCCGCGACGCTACCGTCAATGGAATCCAGCTCTTCGTCATCCACCGGTTCAGCAACACGCTGCAGACCCACCACGTTTTCATCTTCCGCAGTACGGATAAGAATAACGCCCTGGGTGTTACGACCCACCACGCTGATTTCCGACACGCGCGTACGCACCAGCGTACCGGCATCGGTTATCATCATTATCTGGTCGCAATCATCAACCTGCACAGCGCCGACAACCGGGCCGTTACGATCGGTGACTTTGATAGAGATAACGCCCTGAGTACCGCGAGACTTGGTCGGGTATTCCATTTCAGCGGTACGTTTGCCGTAACCGTTTTGCGTAACCGTCAGAATGGCGCCCTCACCGCGCGGCACAATCAGCGAAACCACGCTGTCGCCTTCGGCAAGTTTGATACCGCGCACGCCGGTCGCCGTACGGCCCATTGCACGCACTGCGCCCTCTTTAAAGCGCACTACTTTACCGGCTGCGGAGAACAGCATGACTTCGTCGTTTCCGGAGGTCAGATCCACGCCAATCAGCTCATCACCGTCGTTCAGATTCACGGCAATGATACCGGCGGAACGCGGACGGCTGAACTCGGTCAGCGCCGTTTTCTTCACGGTACCGCTGGCGGTCGCCATAAAGACGTTGACGCCCTCTTCGTATTCACGCACCGGCAGGATAGCCGTAATGCGCTCATTCGGCTCCAGCGGCAGCAGGTTGACAATCGGGCGGCCACGCGCGCCACGGCTCGCTTCCGGCAGCTGATAGACTTTCATCCAGTACAAACGACCACGGCTGGAGAAGCACAGGATAGTGTCATGAGTATTGGCCACCAGCAGGCGGTCGATAAAGTCTTCTTCTTTAATACGCGCAGCGGATTTACCTTTCCCGCCACGGCGCTGGGCTTCGTAATCGGTCAGCGGCTGATACTTCACATAGCCCTGATGCGACAACGTCACCACAACATCTTCCTGGTTGATCAGGTCTTCGATATTGATATCGGCGCTGTTGGCGGTAATTTCCGTGCGGCGCTCGTCGCCAAACTGCTCGCGCACCAGCTCAAGCTCTTCACGGATCACTTCCATCAGGCGCTCTGCGCTGCCGAGAATATGCAGCAATTCGGCTATCTGCGTCAGCAGCTCTTTGTATTCGTCGAGCAGTTTTTCATGCTCAAGGCCGGTCAGTTTCTGCAAACGCAGATCCAGAATCGCCTGTGCCTGCTGTTCGGTCAGGTAGTATTTACCGTCGCGAATACCGTACTCAGGCTCCAGCCACTCCGGGCGCGCCGCGTCATCGCCTGCGCGTTCCAGCATCGAGGCCACGTTGCCCAGATCCCACGGACGGGCAATCAGGCCCGCTTTCGCTTCAGCCGGGGTCGGCGCGCGACGAATCAGTTCAATAATCGGATCGATGTTGGCAAGAGCCACCGCCAGCGCTTCAAGGATATGCGCGCGGTCGCGCGCTTTACGCAGTTCGAAAATAGTACGGCGGGTCACCACTTCACGGCGGTGGCGCACAAACGCGGCCAGAATCTCTTTTAGCGTCATGATCTTCGGTTGACCATGGTGCAGCGCCACCATGTTGATACCGAAGGAAACCTGCAGTTGCGTCTGGGAGTAGAGGTTATTGAGCACCACTTCGCCCACCGCGTCGCGTTTCACCTCAATCACGATACGCATACCGTCTTTGTCAGACTCATCGCGCAGCGCGCTGATACCTTCGACGCGTTTGTCTTTGACCAGCTCGGCGATTTTCTCAATCAGGCGCGCTTTGTTCACCTGGTAGGGAATTTCGTGGACGATAATCGTCTCGCGGCCGTTTTTCGCATCGGTTTCAACTTCCGCGCGCGCGCGAATATAAATTTTGCCGCGACCAGTACGGTAAGCTTCTTCAATACCGCGACGGCCATTGATAATCGCCGCCGTCGGGAAGTCCGGGCCTGGAATATGCTCCATCAGCCCTTCGACGCTGATGTCTTCATCATCGATATACGCCAGGCAGCCGTTGATCACTTCCGTCAGGTTGTGCGGCGGAATATTAGTCGCCATACCAACAGCAATACCGGAAGACCCGTTTACCAGCAGGTTCGGGATCTTGGTTGGCATTACATCTGGGATTTTCTCGGTGCCGTCGTAGTTATCAACGTAGTCGACGGTCTCTTTTTCCAGATCGGCCATCAATTCATGGGCGATCTTCGCCAGGCGGATTTCCGTATAACGCATCGCCGCCGCAGAGTCGCCATCGATAGAACCGAAGTTCCCCTGGCCATCAACCAGCATATAGCGCAGCGAGAACGGCTGCGCCATACGGACGATGGTGTCATATACCGCGGAATCACCATGGGGATGGTATTTACCGATTACGTCACCAACAACACGGGCAGATTTCTTGTATGCTTTATTCCAGTCATTGCCCAATACGTTCATGGCGTAAAGTACGCGACGGTGAACCGGTTTCAGGCCATCTCGGACATCCGGCAGCGCACGGCCAACAATGACCGACATCGCATAATCCAGATAGGAGCTCTTCAGCTCTTCCTCAATGTTGACCGGTGTAATTTCTCTCGCAAGGTCGCTCATCTAACCGCTATCCCTCTACTGTATCCCGGATTCAAAGGTCGCAAATTATAACACAACCGCTTTCATTCAGGTAAACCTATAACACCTGCACAAAGGTTTATTCATGCCGTCGGCCTGATATACTCCTTTGTCTTACTGAAAGAGGAGTATATGCGCCCATGAATGCCGAAAAAACGTCGGTCGCTCAGAATGTTGATCATGCTGAAATCGCTAAATTCGAAGCGGTTGCTTCACGCTGGTGGGATACCGAAGGCGAGTTTAAACCCCTGCATCGTATTAACCCGCTACGCCTGGGGTATATCACTGAGCATGCCGGTGGTCTGTTCGGCAAAAAAGTGCTGGATGTCGGCTGCGGCGGCGGTATCCTGGCCGAGAGCATGGCGCGTGAAGGGGCGAGCGTAACCGGTCTGGATATGGGTTTTGAGCCGTTACAGGTCGCTCGCCTGCATGCGCTGGAGTCCGGCGTTGCGGTGGAATACGTGCAGCAGACCGTGGAAGAACACGCGCAAGCCCACCCGCAACAGTATGACGTCGTGACCTGTATGGAAATGCTCGAGCACGTTCCCGACCCGCAATCTGTGGTAAGAGCTTGCGCACAGCTGGTGAAACCTGGCGGGCACGTCTTTTTCTCAACCATTAATCGCAACGGCAAAGCCTGGCTGATGGCGGTGGTGGGCGCGGAATATGTGCTGCGGATGGTGCCGAAAGGGACGCATGACGTGAAGAAATTTATCAAGCCCGCGGAGTTGTTAAACTGGGTGGACGGTACGGTATTACAAGAGCGTCACATTACCGGCCTACACTACAACCCGTTGCTGAATCAGTTTCGGTTAGGGCCGGGCGTCGACGTTAATTACATGTTACTTACAACAGCTAAAAAAGCGTAACGTCATTCAGAAAAGTTATAAGTATTGCGCAGGATCAGACTGCGCAATTCTGCTTCCCGATGAAGAAATCAGCACTCGATCAAATTTTCATTTTTTTTTAAGCAATGTTGACATGCCCGCCAGGCCTTACAGTGCGTGGAGTTTGCGTTTGTCACCTCCCGGCAACCTCAATTTAACGTCAAAATCAACTCTTGTACTGAAAAGATTCCTTACTAGAATACTCACCATATAGCGTTTATCTTATCGCAAACCCCCTATATATAGTATTTATCCACAGAGTTAGCCACAGCGGCTTACTGTGGATAAATGGGGGATACATTTATTTCACGGATAGGTAGAAATTCAAATGAATCAGAGTCTGCTGGTGACAAAGCGTGATGGTAGTACCGAGCGCATCAATCTCGACAAAATTCACCGCGTGCTGGATTGGGCAGCAGAGGGGCTGAATAACGTATCCATCTCTCAGGTTGAGCTGCGTTCGCACATCCAGTTCTACGATGGCATCAAGACCTCCGACATCCACGAAACTATCATCAAAGCCGCAGCGGATCTGATTTCCCGTGAGGCGCCAGACTACCAGTACCTTGCTGCCCGTCTGGCGATTTTCCACCTGCGTAAAAAAGCCTATGGCCAGTTCGAACCGCCAGCGCTGTTTGATCATGTGAAAAAAATGGTCGAGCTGGGCAAATATGATGAACACCTGCTGAACGATTACACCGAAGAAGAGTTCAGGGAGATGGACGGTTTTGTCGACCACTGGCGCGACATGAACTTCTCCTACGCTGCGGTGAAGCAGCTCGAAGGGAAGTATCTGGTTCAGAACCGCGTCACCGGCGAAATTTACGAAAGTGCCCAGTTCCTCTATATCCTGGTGGCCGCATGCCTGTTCTCCGGCTACCCGCGTGAGACGCGCCTTAGCTATGTGAAGCGTTTTTACGATGCGGTGTCGACCTTCAAGATTTCGCTGCCGACGCCGATTATGTCCGGCGTGCGTACCCCAACCCGCCAGTTCAGCTCTTGCGTACTGATTGAGTGCGGCGACAGCCTGGACTCCATCAACGCGACGTCCAGCGCGATTGTGAAATATGTTTCCCAGCGCGCCGGTATTGGTATCAACGCCGGGCGCATCCGTGCGCTGGGTAGCCCTATCCGTGGCGGCGAAGCGTTCCATACCGGTTGTATTCCGTTCTACAAACACTTCCAGACAGCGGTGAAATCCTGCTCGCAGGGCGGCGTGCGCGGCGGAGCAGCGACGCTGTTCTACCCGATGTGGCACCTGGAAGTGGAAAGCCTGCTGGTGCTGAAAAACAACCGTGGCGTCGAAGGCAACCGCGTGCGTCACATGGATTACGGCGTACAAATCAACAAGCTGATGTACACCCGTTTGTTAAAAGGTGAAGACATTACCCTGTTCAGCCCGTCTGATGTACCGGGTCTGTACGACGCGTTCTTTGCCGATCAGGATGAGTTCGAGCGCCTCTACACGCAATACGAAAAAGATGACAGCATCCGTAAACAGCGGATCAAAGCCGTGGAGCTGTTCTCGTTAATGATGCAGGAGCGCGCCTCGACGGGCCGTATCTACATTCAGAACGTTGACCACTGCAACACCCACAGCCCGTTTGATCCGGCCATTGCGCCAGTGCGTCAGTCTAACCTGTGCCTGGAAATCGCGCTGCCGACCAAACCGCTGAACGATGTGAATGACGAGAATGGTGAAATCGCGCTGTGCACCTTGTCCGCCTTTAACCTCGGCGCTATTGAAAACCTCGACGAGCTGGAAGAGCTGGCGACGCTTGCGGTGCGCGCGCTGGATGCCCTGCTTGATTATCAGGATTACCCGATTCTGGCCGCGAAACGTGGCGCGATGGGGCGCCGTACGCTGGGTATTGGTGTGATTAACTTTGCTTACTGGCTGGCGAAAAACGGTAAACGTTACTCCGACGGCAGCGCCAACAACCTGACGCACAAAACGTTCGAAGCTATCCAGTACTGGCTGTTGAAAGCCTCTAACGAGCTGGCGAAAGAGCAAGGCGCGTGCCCATGGTTCAATGAAACCACCTACTCGCAGGGCGTGTTGCCTATCGATACCTATAAAAAGGATCTCGATGGCATCACCAACGAGCCGCTGCATTACGACTGGGAAGGGCTGCGTGAATCAATCAAAACCCACGGTCTGCGTAACTCCACACTCTCTGCGCTGATGCCGTCTGAAACTTCATCGCAGATCTCCAACGCCACCAACGGTATCGAACCGCCGCGCGGCTATGTGAGCATCAAAGCATCGAAAGACGGGATCCTGCGCCAGGTCGTGCCGGATTACGAACATCTGAAAGATGCTTACGAACTGCTGTGGGAAATGCCGGGTAACGATGGCTACCTGCAACTGGTTGGTATTATGCAGAAGTTTATCGACCAGTCGATTTCAGCGAATACGAACTACGACCCGTCTCGTTTCCCGTCGGGCAAGGTGCCGATGCAGCAATTGTTGAAAGACTTGCTCACCGCCTACAAATTTGGTGTGAAGACGCTGTATTATCAAAACACCCGCGATGGTGCCGAAGATGCGCAGGATGACCTGGTGCCTTCTATCCAGGACGATGGCTGCGAAAGCGGCGCATGTAAGATCTAACTGAAGGGCG
This sequence comes from Vagococcus sp. WN89Y, assembly GCF_052220145.1. NCBI lineage: Bacteria > Bacillati > Bacillota > Bacilli > Lactobacillales > Enterococcaceae > Vagococcus > Vagococcus sp. WN89Y. The sequence continues at coordinate 14,609 of NZ_JBQPOM010000060.1, forward strand.
GGGAAACCCGCCTTCTTTTTCGCACAAAAGTTCGCACGACAGGACCCACATTTCATGGCATACACCACCTTTTCACAGAAGAAAAACGACCAGCTGCTGGAGCCGATGTTTTTTGGCCAGCCGGTGAACGTGGCGCGCTACGATCAGCAAAAATATGACATCTTCGAAAAGCTGATTGAGAAACAGCTCTCCTTTTTCTGGCGACCGGAAGAAGTGGACGTTTCGCGCGACCGTATCGATTTCCAGGCGCTGCCGGAACACGAAAAACACATTTTTATCAGTAACCTGAAGTACCAGACGCTGCTGGACTCCATCCAGGGCCGCAGCCCGAACGTTGCGCTGCTGCCGCTGATCTCCATTCCTGAACTGGAAACCTGGGTGGAAACCTGGGCGTTTTCGGAAACGATCCACTCTCGCTCCTACACCCATATCATCCGCAATATCGTTAACGATCCGGCGGTGGTGTTTGACGATATCGTCACCAACGAGCAGATCCTCAAGCGCGCGGAAGGTATTTCCCACTTTTATGACTCGCTGATTGAGATGACCAACTACTGGCATCTGCTGGGCGAAGGTACGCACACGGTGAATGGTAAAACCGTGACCATCAGCCTGCGCGAGCTGAAAAAGAAACTCTATCTGTGCCTGATGAGCGTCAATGCGCTGGAAGCGATTCGCTTCTACGTCAGCTTCGCCTGCTCCTTTGCTTTCGCCGAGCGCGAGCTGATGGAAGGCAACGCGAAAATTATCCGCCTGATCGCCCGCGATGAAGCGCTGCACCTGACCGGTACCCAGCATATGCTGAACCTGCTGCGCTCCGGTGTGGATGACCCGGAAATGGCAGAGATTGCCGAAGAGTGTAAGCAAGAGTGCTACGACCTGTTTGTGCAGGCCGCACAGCAGGAAAAAGAGTGGGCGGAATATCTGTTCCAGGGCGGTTCGATGATCGGTCTGAATAAAGATATTCTTTGCCAGTACGTGGAGTACATCACCAATATTCGTATGCAGGCGGTAGGGCTGGATTTACCGTTCCAGACCCGCTCTAATCCTATTCCGTGGATCAATACCTGGCTGGTGTCCGATAATGTCCAGGTGGCGCCGCAGGAAGTGGAAGTCAGCTCTTATCTGGTCGGTCAGATCGATTCTGAAGTAGATACTGACGACCTGAGCAACTTCCAGCTCTGATGAACCGCGTTACGCTTCGCCTTTCCGGCACGCAGGTCGAGTGCCGGGATGAGCACCCTTCTCTGCTGGTGGCGCTGGAGTCCCAGCAGGTGGAGGTCGAATACCAGTGCCGCGCAGGCTACTGTGGCTCCTGCCGCTGTCGCCTGGTGGCAGGCCAGGTGGACTGGCTTACCGAACCGCTGGCCTTTATCAACGATGGCGAAATTTTGCCCTGCTGCTGCCGGGCAAAGGGCGATATCGAAATCGAGATGTGAACACTCACTCGTAGTAAGCATTAAAAAAGGGCCTTGCGGCCCTTTGTTTTAGCGATCCGTTTTCAGAAACTGGACGGCTTTATCGGGAAAGTCGGTGAATAACCCATCGACACCCGCCTGGTTATACAACACATCATAAAGCTGATTAACGTCGCTGGCATAGTCCGGCAGCTTATCCGCACGCACGGTAAACGGGTGCACCTGCAAGTGATTGTCCCGCGCCTCTTTGGCCATTGCCGTTAACTGGATATGGCCCGGCGTTGAACCTTCAGCCACCAGCATATGGTAATCGGGGCCGATACCATCCGCATAGCGCGCTATCTGCTTCATCGCGCCGGGTTTGAACATCCAGTCATAGTTATAATTCACCCACTTGCCGTCCGGCTGCTTTTGCTGCGTCTCGTTCCAGTCGGTATAGGCAATAAGCTGCACCAGTTTGAGATCCATCTGCATCTGCGGTTCCAGCACGTTTTTGATGCGTTTTAGCTCATCGGCGTCAAAACATTGCAAATACACGTTGTCATCTTTGCTGGTGTAGCCATATTTTTTCAGCACTTCCAGCGTTTTTCGCGCGATATCTTTGCCTTCCTGATGATGAAACCAGGGCGCTTTAATTTCCGGGTAGATACCGATATTTTTCCCCGTCGAATGATTCAGCCCCTGCACAAACTCTATCTCTTCTTCGAAGGTGTGAATGCGAAAAGTGGATTTGCCCATCGGGAAGCGCCCCGGAAAAACCTGCACTTTTTTCCCGCCTTCCAGCTCAAAGCCTTCGGTAAACTTCAGGGAACGGATCTCATCAAGGGTAAAATCAATCGCGTAGAAGCGGCCATCCTTGCGGGCGCGATACGGGTAACGCTCGGCAACATCGGTCACGCGATCCAGGTAGTGGTCGTGCAGCACCACCAGCTGGTCATCTTTGGTCATCACCAGATCCTGCTCAAGGAAATCTGCCCCCTGCGCATAGGCCATCGCTTTCGCCGGCAGCGTATGCTCCGGCAAATAACCGCTGGCACCGCGATGGGCAATGACGATTTTTTCTGCTGCCAGCGCCTGGCACGCGGCCATTCCGGCGAACAGCAAACCGATAGTGATACGGGTAAAGGTCGTTTTCATTGGCGCTTCCTCTTTTACTGATGACGTGCAGCAATTTCGGCGTGGTGGCGTTTTTCGCCAATCATCACGATGACCAGCAACAATACCGCCAGAATGCTACCGCCAATCATCACCATAAAGCCGCCGTCCCAGCCGAAGAAATCCACGGTGTAACCCACAATCGCGCTGGCCGCGACCGAACCGCCGAGGTAGCCAAACAGACCGGTAAAGCCCGCCGCTGTACCGGCCGCTTTTTTCGGCGCCAGCTCCAGCGCGTGCAGGCCAATTAACATCACCGGGCCATAGATAAGGAAGCCAATAATAATCATGCAGGCCATATCCACGGTCGGGTTGCCCGGCGGGTTCAGCCAGTAGACCACGGTGGCGATAGTCACCAGCGTCATAAAGAACACGCCGGTTGCGCCACGGTTGCCGCGAAAGACTTTATCGGACATCCAGCCGCACAGCAGCGTGCCGGGAATGCCCGCGTATTCATACAGGAAATAGGCCCAGGAGGATTTATCCAGCGCGAAATGCTTCACCTCTTTGAGGTATGTTGGCGACCAGTCGAGAATGCCGTAACGCAGCAGGTAAACAAACACGTTTGCCACGGCGATATACCACAGCAATTTGTTCGGCAGGATGTACTGCATAAAGATCTGTTTTGCGGTCAGCTCCTGCTCATGCTTCTCGTTGTAATCGTCCGGGTAGTCATTTTTATACTCTTCAATCGGCGGCAGGCCGCAGGATTGCGGCGTATCGCGCATTAACGCGAACGCAATAACCGCCACCAGAATGGCCCCGAAAGCGGGCATGTACAGCGCCGCGTGCCAGTCGTTAAACCAGGCCATCCCCAGCAGGAACAGCAGCGGAGGAATACCGCCCCCAACGTTATGCGCACAGTTCCACACCGAGACAATACCGCCGCGCTCTTTTTGCGACCACCAGTGCACCATCGTGCGCCCGCACGGCGGCCAGCCCATCCCCTGGAACCAGCCGCACAAAAACAGCAGCACAAACATCACCATGATGCTGGAAGTGGCCCAGGGCACAAACCCCATAAACAGCATCACCGCCGCCGCCAGGATTAAACCGGCGGGCAGAAAAACGCGCGGATTCGAGCGATCGGACACCGAACCCATGATGAATTTCGAAAAACCATAGGCAATAGAAATACCCGAAAGCGCAAAGCCTAAATCGCCGCGGGAAAAGCCCTGCTCGACAAGATACGGCATTGCCAGCGCAAAGTTTTTACGAACCAGATAGTAAGCGGCATAGCCAAAGAATATCCCCAGAAATATCTGCCAGCGCAGGCGGCGATAGAGTGGGTCTATCTGCTCTTCAGGCAAACGCGACCGGTGAGGGGCAGGTTTGAAAATGCTCAACATAATGGCCTCCGTGGCGCAGTGACTCATAATGCCTGGCATATATGAGCGAAAACGAACATTGCTTTAGTTATTCACGATGAAATGTAACGGCAATTTTAACCAGTAAAAGCCACCTGTCGCTTAAATTGTTACAGAAATATGACAGAAGTCTAAATTCACGCATTCTATGTTTTTTTGTTTTCGTTTTATGTTCACATATGCGCGATATCAAACATTCCACACAAAAAGTATGCCTAAATAATTCAGGGAAAGATGACAAGAGGGATGCGAGAATGCGCAACTCCACAGACTTTGACGTGATCATTATCGGCGGCGGCGCAACCGGCGCGGGGATTGCCAGGGATTGTGCTCTGCGCGGCCTGCGTGCGGTGCTGCTTGAGCGTCACGATATCGCTACCGGCGCCACCGGGCGCAACCACGGGCTGCTGCACAGCGGCGCGCGTTATGCAGTTACCGATAACGAATCCGCCCGTGAATGTATTGCCGAAAACCAAATCCTTAAACGCATCGCCCGCCACTGTATTGAGCCAACCGACGGCCTGTTTATTACCCTGCCGGAAGATTGCCTGGCGTATCAGCGCCAGTTTATCGATGCCTGCACGCAGGCGGGTATCCCCGTGCAGGCGCTGTCACCGCAGGAAGCACTGCGCATGGAACCGAGCGTTAACCCCACGTTAATTGGCGCGGTACGTGTGCCGGATGGCACGGTTGATCCGTTTCGCCTGACCGCCAGCAATATGCTGGATGCCCGCGAGCACGGCGCAAAAATCATGACCGGGTACGACGTGTGCGGACTTATCCGCCACGGCGATACGGTCAGCGGCGTGCGCGCGCGCCATGCCGGGAGCAACGAGCAGCTGGAGATTTACGCGCCTGTGGTGGTGAACGCCGCAGGGATTTGGGGCCAGCGGATCGCGGAATACGCCGATTTGCGCATTCGCATGTTCCCGGCCAAAGGTGCGCTATTAATCCTCGAAAACCGTATCAATCAGCATGTAATTAACCGCTGCCGTAAACCTGCCGACGCCGATATCCTGGTGCCCGGCGATACGATTTCGCTGATTGGCACCACCTCCACCCGCATTGATTACGACACGATAGATAACCTGCGCGTTACCCCGCAAGAGGTGGATATTCTGTTGCAGGAAGGGGAGAAACTCGCGCCAATAATGGGCAAATCGCGCGTTCTGCGCGCATATGCAGGCGTGCGCCCGCTGGTCGCCAGCGATGACGATCCCGCCGGGCGCAATGTCAGCCGTGGCATCGTGCTGCTTGACCATGCCGAGCGCGACGGGCTAAACGGTTTTATCACCATCACCGGGGGCAAGCTGATGACCTACCGGCTGATGGCGCAATGGGCTACTGACGCGGTGTGTCGCAAATTAAACCACAGCGCCGCCTGTACGACCGCCACAACACCTCTGCCCGGTTCACACGACTCAACGCAACAGACGCTGGGCAAAATTATCTCCCTTCCCGCATCTCTGCGCGGGTCGGCGGTCTATCGCCACGGCGATCGCACCCCGCACTGGCTGGGTAGCGACAGGCATAGCCGCAGCCTGGTCTGCGAATGTGAAGCTGTCACCGCCGGAGAAGTTCAGTACGCGGTGGAAAATTTGCAGATCCGTTCACTGTTGGATTTGCGCCGCCGCACCCGCGTCGGCATGGGAACCTGCCAGGGCGAGCTGTGCGCCTGTCGCGCCGCCGGGATGCTCAACCGTCTGCATGTCACCACTGAAGCGGAATCCCTCGACCAGTTACGGGCGTTTTTAAACGAACGCTGGAAAGGCATAAAACCGGTCGCCTGGGGCGATGCCCTGCGTGAGAGTGAATATACGCGCTGGGTCTATCAGGGGTTATGCGGGCTGGAAAAGGAGGCGGACGATGCAATTTGACACGGTGATTATTGGCGGCGGGCTGGCGGGATTACTGTGCGGCATCCGCCTGAGTGAAAGCGGGCAGCGCTGCGCCATCGTCAGCCGGGGGCAGAGCGCGCTCAGTTTTTCCTCCGGTTCACTGGATCTTCTCTCCCGCCTGCCAAATGGCCAGCCCGTCGGCGCACTGGGCGACGCGATTGCAGCCCTGCCCGCCACGCACCCCTATGCGCTGCTTGGCGAAGCACGGGTGCGCGACTACGCCACACAAGCACAGCAGTTGTTAGCCGGGTGCGGGCTGGCGCTCCAGGGCGATATTGATTCACCGCATCTGCACGTGACGCCTCTTGGCGCATTACGCCGCGCCTGGCTTAGCCCGCAAGAAGCGCCACTCAAACCCGAAAGCAATCCGCATATCGGCGTGGTGGGCATTAGCGATTTTCTCGACTTCCAGCCGCAACTGCTCGCCGCCGCGCTCTGTAAGCGTGGCTTTAATGCCTGCTCAGAAGAGATAGCGCTGCCAACGCTGGATGCGCTTCGCGATAACCCCAGCGAGTTTCGCGCGGTCAACATTGCCCGTTTACTGGATGCGCCCGAACAGTATGCGCAACTCTACGACGCCTTGTATCCGCTGAGCCAGCGCTACGACCTGTTATACCTGCCCGCCTGTTTTGGCCTGACAGACAATGCGCTCTTTACACGCCTTAACCAGCAACTGGCCTGCCCGCTGCGGCTATTGCCAACGCTGCCCCCTTCTGTGCCGGGTATGCGTATGCAGCACCTGCTTCAGCAGCACTTTATTCGCAGCGGCGGGCGCTGGATGCCGGGCGATGAAGTCATCAGCGCACGGGTAAGCAATGGCCAGGTCACACAGGTGTGGACGCGTAAGCATGAAGATATTCCGCTGCGCGCGCGCCATGTGGTGCTCGCCAGCGGAAGCTTTTTCAGTAACGGTCTGATTGCCGGGCGCGACCGGGTACGGGAAGCCGTATTCGGCCTGGATGTTTTGCAAAGCGATAACCGTAATGACTGGTACTGCGACGACGTTTTTGACAGCCAGCCCTGGCAGCGATTTGGCGTGAAAACCAACGCGCAACTCAACGGCCTTCGCCAGGGAGAAGCGATTAGCAATCTCTATGTTATCGGTTCGGTGTTAGGCGGGTTTGACGCTATTGCAGAAGGCTGCGGCGGCGGAGTCAGCGCGGTGACCGCGCTGCATGCCGCGACACAAATTATTGCTCAGGGAGGCGATGAATGAATACCACGCACTTTGACAGCTGCATCAAATGCACCGCCTGCACCACCGTCTGCCCGGTCAGCCGGGTCAACCCGGCGTACCCTGGCCCGAAACAGGCAGGCCCAGACGGCGAGCGGCTGCGCCGCAAAGACCCGGCGCTGTATGATGATGCGCTCAAATATTGCACCAACTGTAAGCGCTGCGAAACGGCCTGCCCGTCCGGGGTGAAAATTGGCGACATCATTCAGCGCGCCCGCGCGCAGTATGCGCCGAAAAAAGTGTCGCTGCGCAATACACTGCTTAGCCATACGGATCTGATGGGCACACTCTCCACACCGGTTGCGCCGCTTATAAACACCGCCACAGCGTTAAAGCCTGTGCGCCAGTTACTGGATAAAACGCTAAAAATCGACAGCCATCGCTCGCTGCCGAAATATTCCGACGGTACGTTCCGCCGCTGGTATCGCAGTGTTGCCGACCAACAGCGCACCTTTGAAGAACAGGTCGCGTTTTTTCACGGCTGCTACGTCAATTACAACCATCCTCAGCTTGGCAAAGATTTAATTCGCGTGCTGAATCATATGGGGGTCGGCGTGCAGTTGCTGGCGCGGGAAAAATGCTGCGGCGTGCCGCTGATGGCGAACGGCTTTTATGATAAAGCCAAAAAGCAGGCACAGTTTAATATACAGGCGCTGGAGCAGGTCATTGATAGCCAGGGGCTGGCGGTCATCGCGACCTCGTCAACCTGCGCCTTTACGCTGCGTGATGAATACCCGCACCTGCTGGATGTGGAAAACAGCCATTTGCGCAGGCATATTGATCTCGCAACGCGCTGGATTTGGCGTTTGCTTGACACCGGCCATACGCTGAAACTGCGGGAAACGCCGCTCAGGGTGGTGTATCACACCCCCTGCCATATGGAGAAAATGGGGTGGACGCATTACACGCTGGAACTGCTGCGGCGCATTCCGGGACTGACGCTGACCGTGCTGGATTCACGCTGTTGCGGCATCGCCGGAACCTACGGCTTTAAGCGGGAAAACTACGCCACGGCGCAGGCTATTGGCGCACCGCTGTTTGCGCAAATCGAAGCCAGCGGCGCGGACCTGGTGATAACCGATTGCGAAACCTGTAAATGGCAGATTGAGATGTCCACCAGCAAACGCTGCGAACATCCCATCACCCTGCTGGCGCGCGCGCTTTAATCGACGGACAGGGTTTCCACGACGTTTATCCAGCCGTGATCGGCTGCGATATCTTTACCGTGAAGCCAGCGTCGCAGGATGTTCAGCGCCATCATGGCGCACACTTCCTGGCGTACAACCAAGCCGTGGCGACTGGTGGCAAACTTCACCCGCAGCGCGCGGGTGCCTTCTGGCGTCGCCAGCGCAAAGTTGAGATGCTCCTCCTCAAGGCCCGTCACCGTCAACGCAAGACCCGCGAGGTGACGATTGCGCAGCTCGGTCGTCCAGCGCGCGCTTTGCATCAGCTCCTCGGCCTGCGATGGCAGCACTTCGCTGGCCAGCAGCGGAGCGCCCGCGCGTGACAGTTGCAACGCCACCAGCCCAGCAGTGAACTGCTCGCTCAATGTCAGGCTTAGCTGGCGCTCACGCAACATCTCCGCTATTTGCGCAGGAAGACCCTGTGTGCCTTCGAAAATCAGGCTCTCACCGGCCACGCGTTTGACTTCCGGCCACAGCGCTTCCATAGCTGGGCGCTGTGTGGCAGGGCCGGTCAGTTTCAGCTCAATGATCGGCATCGATGAGCGATAACCCATCACCACGCCTGGCGGCAGCACAAGATGCGATAACTGTTCAGCTAAATCACTTTCGGAACGGCCAAAGGTGGTCAAACGCAGGCACACCGGCGGTTCCGGTAAGGTGAAGCGTGCACGCAGGCGCGGCATAATTTCCCGCTCAACCATCACTTTAAATTCTGAGGGCACACCAGGGGTAAAGAACATCAGACAGCGGTTTAACTGGATGGCAAAGCCGCAGGCGGTGCCGACCGGGTTATCCACCAGCTCGGCGCTGGCCGGGATCTCTGCCTGTTTGCGGTTTGACGGCGCCATCACCCGCCCGCGTTCATTGAAAAAACGCGCCATCTGCTCAAGCCAGGCCTCGTGCAGCACCAGCGCCTCACCTTTCGCCGTAGCCGCGGCGAGCGCACTTAAATCATCGCTGGTTGGCCCCAGCCCTCCGTTGACGATAAGTACGTCTGCGTGCTCGCTGCGCTCGCGCAGTATCGCCACCAAATCGTCAAGGTTGTCGCCCACCGTATTACGGCGTGTTAAAAGCAGTCCCTGATTAAAGAAAAAGTCAGCCAGCCAGGCCGCGTTGGTATCCACAATCTGCCCGTGCAGCACTTCATCGCCGGTCGACAGCATCTCCACATTTAACATTGTTAGCTCCTGCAAGAGTGGTTGAAACACTATAGCGTAATCAGCGCCCGGAGGAGGAAAGAAACAGGCGCGGGCTGATGCCGCGCCGGAGGATCAGAAGCTGGCACTGACGCCAACGTAGGGGCCATCGGCAACCACATTGTCGCGGCGGCCATTTTTGCCCGTCATATCGATGTAGCGATAACCGGCCTCAACGGTCAGCGGGCGCATAATCGTATAACGCGCGCCAGCGTTGGCTTCCTGGTAATCTTTTACGCCGCTGGAGAGAGAGTCCGGGGAGTAGTAATACTCGCCAAAGACTGAGAAACTGCTGGTGAGGCTCCATTGCAGACCACCACCCACCGCAACGGCATACCCTTCACTGCCCTCGTCCGGGTTCAGGTACAGGCCTTTACCACCGACGGTCGCCAGGAACGGCCCCAGCGGCAGGTTATATCCCAGACCCAGGCCAGCGATATCACCATCGTCTTCGCTGTGCGCCCAGTTCCCGCTGAGCGCAATTCCGCTGCTACCGGTGCCCAGACCAAAGCCGAAATTGGTGTAGTCTTTGCCGACCTGGCCGTTCAGGCTGATGGCTTGCGCCCCGGCAGATGCCAGCAACAGGCTGGCTAAAGCAATTTTTTTCATTTCTCTTTTCCGCACATAACGGGCTGGTGCCCAAAAGTAGCTGATTGTACGCTGTTTTTTCTGACAGCTGAATGAGTAAACATAACGGTGGTCAATTTATTCACCTCATTATATAGGCTACCATAGGACCGAAATCTGCCCTTTACCGAGAGATAACCATGCGACAACGAACCATTGTTTGCCCGCTGATTCAAAACGATGGCGCTTACCTGCTGTGTAAGATGGCCGATGACCGCGGCGTGTTTCCCGGCCAGTGGGCATTATCAGGCGGAGGCGTTGAGCCGGGCGAGCGTATTGAAGAGGCGCTTCGTCGGGAGATTCGTGAAGAGCTGGGCGAAAAACTGCAGCTCAGCCAGATAACACCCTGGACTTTTCGCGACGATGTGCGGATAAAAACCTACGCCGACGGCAGTAAAGAGCAAATCTATATGATTTACCTGATCTTTGATTGTGTCAGCGCTAACCGTGACGTCATTATCAATGAGGAATTTCAGGACTACGCCTGGGTCAAACCACACGATTTACACCGCTACGATCTGAATGAAGCCACGCGTAATACGCTGGTGCAGAAAGGATTACTTTAAAGCAACGGGAGCGAGCGCTCCCGTGGTGTTGCGCAATGTTCAGTGGCGGGCTTGTTCGATGGCATCAGGTGCCAGACCGGTCAGCTTCGCCACAATTTCTGGCGCCATACCGCTTTCCAGCATCGCTCTGGCAATACGCATTGCCTCAAGCTGGATGCCTTCGGCCCGGCCCTGCGCCATGCCTTCTTCCCTGAGATACTGTGCAATATTCATTAAGGTCTCCTTATGCAGGTTATCCGACGTCCTGTTAGCCAGTGCGTGTAAAAATGCAGCCGGGTCGCCGGTATTGCCTGCCTGTAGCAGATAATTTAACAACGTTCTAAGCTGTGCGCTGCTAGTGTATCCCAGCGCCAATAAACTCACCAGCTGCTCCGTCAGCACCAGCATATCCCGCTGACGCACATGCTTTTGCAGCAGCTCCAGCATCGCGACCCGGCGGTGTTGCAAAATCTCCTCATCCGGTATTTGAGTAATATCAATCAGCGCAAAAGAACCGTTATACAGCGCCTGTGCCTGCTGCGGCAACGCAAAGGCATCCAGCCATCGCAGTGACCAGGGATAAGGCGTAACCCGCCCGTGATAAAACAGTAGAGGAATAACCAGCGGTAAATCGCGATGCCCTTTATCAAGGTGTCGCTGCATCGCGGCAATGGCATAGCGCATCAGGCGAAAAGCCATATTTCTGTCCGGCGAACTTTGATGCTCTATCAGGGCATAGATATACCCCTCGCCACCACGGGTTTGCAGCGAGTAAAGCACATCGCAGTAGCAGTGGCGCAAATCCTCTTCCACGAAGCTGCCGGACTCCAGACACAGCGTGGAGAGATCGCACAAAGCGGCGTACTGTTCGGGTAAGTGAATATCGAGAAAGTCGCGCGCCGCCGCCACATGCGACAGCACATTGCGAAACACCGCATCGTGCGGAACAGAAGAGAACGTGTTGTGCATAGCTATCCTTGCGTCAGAATTCCTGCACGCAAACTAACACACTCCACGCACGATAACGTCCTGACCTTACGATTTGTCGGCGCGCCTCGCAAATTAGCCTTTCAGAAAAGCATTCACCCATTGCTGCAACGCGCGGCGGGAAATTTTGATGCCGCCATTTTTTAGCTCAGGAGGCAACACCAGCCAGTGCACCGGCTGCTGAAAACGAGCCAGCTTATCTGCCGCCCACTGAGCAAGGGTTGTGGCCGCAAACCCCTCCTCACACTCCACCACCGCGACCGGACGCTGGCCAAACTCGTCGTCATCCACCGGCACGACCAGCACCTGGCGAACCTGCGTATGGCCGCTGATTACCCGCTCCACCTCTTCCGGTTGAATGCCTTCGCCGCCGCTGAAAAAGAGGTTATCCAGCCGCCCAAGAATGGTCAGTCGCCCTGCGTTTAACACGCCGCGATCGCGCGTCGCGAACCAGCCTTCACTATTGACCAGCGGCAACAATTTACCATCGTACCAGTAGCCTGAGGCCATGCTGGCAGCACGCAACCACACCTCTTCACCGACAATTTTCACCTCCCGACCGGGTAATGCATACCCCACATCCGGCGCGCCATCCGCCTCTTTAGCACAGACTGTCGAGGCAAACTCTGTCAGACCATAACCACACCAGCTACGGATGCCGCGCTGTTTCGCCTGCTGGGTTAACGACACCGGAATGGCCGCTCCGCCCAGCAATACCGCTTTCAACGACACGGGCGCGTTGTCGTGCAGCAAACGCCAGAGCTGAGTAGGCACCAGCGAGGCATGGGTGCATCCGGCCAGCGCCTGCTCCAGCGGCAGCTTCTCGTGGACCGTCATCCGCGCGCCCGCCAGCAGCCAGCGCCATAAAATGCCCTGACCAGAGACGTGAAAGAGCGGCAGCGAGAGCAGCCAGTCATCCTGTGGCGCAAAAGGGATCAGCGCCAGCACGCCCTGCGCGCTGGCAAGGTGCGCCGCATAGGTATGCACCGCCGCTTTCGGCAAACCGGTCGAGCCGGAGGTTAGTGTCATTGTGGCCAGCCGCTGCGGCTGCCACGGTGCGGCGTGAGTTCCCTCCTCCTCGCGCCAGCGCAATGCTGCCAAGCCCGCCGTAACAGGCTGGCCTTCCCTGTCCAGCGCAAATCTCAGCGTCATCTTCCCTAACAGTACCTCAAGCAGCGCCGCCGGAAGCTGAGGATTGACCGGCAGCACGCGCGCTCCGCATTGCAGCAGCGCCAGCCACACCAGCAGCGTATCCGGGTGGTTACGCGCGCGCAGCATCACGCCGTCGCCCGCCTTCAGCCCCTGGCGGGCGAAGCCACTTGCCAGGGCATCAATGCGCGCACAAAGCTCACGCCAGTTAAGGGTTTGCATACCGAGACGAATCGCAGGCTGCTCGCCGCGTTGAGCGCGCCAGTGCCGCCAGGGCCAGTCGGGAAACATCATAGTAATGGCTCCAGCGCGTCGGTATACAGACAGGGCAAATCACTCTGCGGCCAGCGGCGCAACAGTTGCGCTTTCATTAAATGCAGAGTATCAAGCCCAGGAATAGTACCCGGCGTCAGCCAGGCGGCGATACGCGCCAGCTGCGTCAGTCCCAGACTCGACTCAATCGATGAGCTGATAACTACCCCAAGCCCCAGCGCTTTGGCTTGCTCCACCTGCTGGCGAACTTTTTCCAGGCTTCCGGTGAGCATCGGTTTGATGACCACCGCGCTGACGCCCGGCTGAGCAGAGAAAGAGAAACCCTCCTCGCGCAGACTTTCATCCCAGGCGATGGCAATCCCCGTCTCACGCGCAAATGCCAGCGACTGTTCACGCGTTTTGCATGGTTCTTCGAGAAAAGCGATGCGCGAGCGATACGCAGGGTTAACGTATTTGGCAAACTGCTGTGCTTTGAGCGGTGTCCAGGCACGATTGGCATCCAGGCGAAGCTGCAAATCCGGGAGGGATTCGAGCAATAAATTCACCACCATGCCATCACGCACGGCTTCGTACAGCCCGACTTTCACCTTCGCCACTTTCTCGCCAGGCAGCTCCGCCAGTGCAGCAAACAGCGCATCCGGGTCGCCGCTACAGAGCATCGCCGCGCGGTATTCCGCCGCCGCAGGCAGCTCGCCGGCAAGCTCTGCCAGCGCACAGCTGAGGCCAAAAGCAGCGGAAGGCATCGCGGGCAAGGTTAACGCTTCACCGCTACGCCAGCGCGTAAGCCAGTCAAGCGCCACATCCTGCGCCTCATCAAGCGTTTCATGGCTAAAACCCGGCAGTGGGGTGATCTCTCCCCAGCCTTCGTTTTCGCCTTCGCGCAAATGGACAACCAGGCCGTCGCGGGTTTTTAACCGCCGTTCGCGCAACACCACGCCCGCGTCGAGGGGGATTTGCCAACGGTATAGCTGCGCCTGGCGCATTACGGGTTCCGTTTGAATTTGCTGAAATCAGGCTGGCGTTTTTGGTTAAACGCGTTGCGGCCTTCCTGCCCTTCTTCGGTCATGTAGAACAGCATGGTCGCGTTTCCGGCCAGCTCCTGCAGGCCTGCCTGCCCGTCACAGTCTGCATTGAGCGCCGCTTTCAGGCAACGCAGCGCCATCGGGCTGTTTTGCAGCATTTCCCGGCACCAGCGCACGGTTTCTTTTTCCAGCTCCGCTACCGGTACAACGGTATTCACCAGCCCCATATCCAGCGCCTGCTGCGCATCATACTGGCGGCAAAGGAACCAGATTTCGCGCGCTTTTTTCTGCCCGACAATGCGCGCCATGTAAGACGCGCCCCAGCCGCCATCAAACGAGCCGACTTTCGGGCCGGTCTGGCCGAAGATGGCGTTTTCTGCAGCGATCGTCAGATCGCACATCATATGCAGCACGTGACCACCGCCGATGGAGTAACCTGCCACCATCGCGACCACCGGTTTCGGGCAGGTACGGATCTGGCGCTGGAAATCCAGCACGTTGAGATGATGCACACCGGAATCATCCTGATAGCCGCCGTAATCGCCGCGCACTTTCTGATCGCCCCCGGCACAAAACGCTTTTTCCCCTTCGCCCGTCAGAATAATGACCCCGACGTTATCATCGTAGCGCGCGTCGGCCAGCGCCTGAATCATCTCTTTCACCGTTAGCGGTCGAAATGCGTTACGTACCTGCGGGCGGTTGATGGTGATTTTGGCGATGCCATCGGCAGACTTGTGATAACGAATATCGGTGTAACCCTCTGAACAATCACGCCATTCAACCGGCGCGTAAAGCATGCTTTCATCTGGGTAGATCATAGTGTGTCCTTTATTTCAAGACGCAGAATTTGCGCCAGAGCAAAAGCAACGGCAGCAGGGTTTTCCCGATGCGCATTGTGCCCGGCTGCAGGAATGGCGTGACAGCGGCAGGTGACTTGCGTCGCCAGTGCCTGGAATTTGCTGTCGAATTCACCGTATAAGTAATGAACAGGAAACGGCACGGCGTGCAGCGCCGCGCGTAAATCGGGCTGGTGCCCAAGAGATGTCGCCTCAAGCATCGCCGCAAGCGCCGGGCCATTGTTCTGACTGCGTAACGCAATCAGCTGCGCACGCTGGGTTTCGTTGAGCGAAGCAAACACCGGCTGGCGGTACCAGTCGTTAAAAACATCGGCAAGCGGCTGCTGGCGAAAGCGCGTTGCCCATTGCTGGTCGCCAGCCAGACGCTGCGCACGGGCAGCGTCGTCACTAAGGCCAGGATACCCGCCTTCCACCACCAGGCCGCACAAGCCGTCCGGTTGCTGGCAAGCGTGATACATCGCTACCCGCCCGCCGAGAGAATACCCCACCAGCCAGTATTTTAGTATGTTGTAACTACTTAGCGTTGCCCGCAGCAATTCACTCACTTGTGAAAACGTATTAACGCGAAGCGCCGCCGATCCGCCGTGCCCCGGCAGGTCGAGATAGAGACGTGGAAATGCCTCCAGCGAGGCCCCCACTGGCTGCCACTCCCGGCTGTCCCCGGAAAAACCATGCAGGAAAACCAGCCACGGCAGTGACCGACGCCCGTCAAAAGCCTGCCCTTGCAACGTCACAACTGACTTACCTGCGCCAGCAAATTTTGCAGCGCCTGCGCGCCATCCGTGTCATTGACCACCAGCTCAATAAGCGTCGTACCCGGTTTGCTCCAGGCCCTGGTCAGCACCTGCTCCAGGCCATCCCAGTTTGCCGGGCACTGGTAGTTGAGGCCAAACATCGCCGCCGCATGTTTGAAGTGCACATTCTGCGGCATCAGATAAAACTGCTCGCGCTCGGTCGGCGGTGTCGGCAATAAAGAGAAAATCTGCCCGCCGTTATTATTAACGACCAGCAGAACAAAAGGCGTGGAGACCGGGCGTAGCAGCGCCAGCGCATTAAGATCGTAGAGTGCAGAGAGATCGCCCACAATCGCCAGCGTCGGTCGCGCGGTCGCCCGCTGTACGCCCGCCGCAGTGGACAGCAAGCCATCGATACCGCTCGCGCCGCGATTACTGTAGACCGGATAGCCCGCCGGGAGCTGTGCCAGCGCATCCACCAGCCGTACTACCAGGCTGTTGCCCAGAAACACCTGCCCCTGCTTGGGTAAATAATCCGCTATACGGTGCGCCAGCTGCGCCTCGCCGAAGGTGTCGCGCGTTGCGCTAACGCACTCCCACGCCCGGGAAGCGAGCAAAGGGATGGTTTCACACCAGGGCGCGCGCGGCTGTGCCGGGTGCAGCTCCAGCCAGGCAGAAATATCAGCGACCAGCCGCCGACCCCGATGATGCGCCGGATCGAGTCGGCCCGAAAGATCATCAATCAGCCAGTACTCTTGCGGCTCACAGGTTGCCTGCCACTGCAACAGGCGTTTACCGGTCAGACTGCTGCCAAACTGCAACACAATGTCTGCCTGATTAAGTTCCGTTACCGCCCGCGCGTTACCCAGCCATAGATCCGCACAGGGCAGCGGCTGCCCGGTCTGGGAAAGCGCGTCGCCAATCAGCGGCCAGCCGAGCGTGCTCGCCCACTGCGCCAGCTTAACGCCCTGTTCGGCGCTCATTCGCCCGGCGATGATGACGCCGCGTTTTTGCCGCCAGCTAAACCAGTCAGGCTGCTGTTCAGGCGTTATCGCGCTGTGCGTATGCAGCCAGGGCTTCTCCTCCTGCCACCAGCTTCCCAGCGCCTGCTGCCAGGCAAGGCCGGTATCGTCCAGCTCGCCATAGAGCGGTTCCGCGAACGGGCAATTAATGTGCACCGCGCCACCGCGCAATGAACCCAGAACGTTATCAATCGCAGAGACCAGCCAGCGCGCGGGAATATCCTGCGAAGGGCGCGGCAGTGTGAGCGCTTCACGCGGGTGCGAGGCGAACATGCCCGGCTGGCGAATTGCCTGGTTGGCGCCGCAATCGATAAGCTCCGGCGGCCGGTCAGCGGTCAGCAGGATCAGTTTTTCCCCGGTCAGCCCCGCTTCAATCAGCGCCGGATAAAGGTTAGCTACCGCCGTACCGGAGGTCACAATCACCGCGACCGGCTCTTTGCTGGCTTTGGCAAGCCCAAGCGCAAGATGCCCCAGCCCACGCTCATCAAAATGCGTGTGGTGAATAAAGGCACGGTTTTCCGCCGCCGCCAGGGTCAGAGGCGTTGAGCGTGACCCTGGCGCAATGCACACATGCCTGACGCTGTGGCGAGTCAGGGCTTCGAGGATCACCGTCGCCCAGCGTCGGTTAAAGGAGCTTATTGACATGAGTTTGTCCGGTATCAATATTACGGCTTAGTATAAATAATCAGAATCTTCGGAATTTTGATATGCATCGGTTATACGTGCACAAGAAGTAATAATGATTGCAGCGCGGCGGCTTTGTTTTCAATTTCTTGCCACTCACGCTGTGCATCAGACCCCGGCACAATTCCCGCTCCGGCGTACAGCCGTATTGTTTTTCCGCTGATTTTTGCACAGCGTAGCGCAACGCAAAATTCACTTTGTTGACGAGAGAGATAACCTGCGGAACCGGCATACCACTCGCGGCGAAAGGGTTCATGGCGCTCGATAAATGCCCAGGCCTGGTGGCGCGGCAACCCCGCCACCGCCGCTGTCGGTTGCAGCATTTGCAGGCACAGAGCGTCATCCGGCGTGTGCAGATTCGCCCAAATGCAGCGACGCAAATGCTGCACATTACGCAGCCGGACAACCTGCGGTGGCAGGACCTGTATGGTGTCGGTTTCCTGCTGCAACCGCTGGCAGATATCCTCCACGACCAGCATGTTTTCGCGCTGGTTTTTATCATCCTGCATTAGCCAGGAAGCCAGCGCTGCGGCCTGCTGGTCATCGTTATGGCTGGCGACCGTGCCCGCCAGGGCTTCGGTACGCAACGCACAGCCGCGCCGGCGCCATAAACGCTCCGGCGAAGAGCCTAAAAAAGCATGTTCTGCGTCAAAGGCCAGCATAAAGTGAAAACAGTGGTGATTTAACCGACGGCTGGCGGCCATCAGCGCCGCGCACTGCACTGCGCTGGCAAAATGGTAATCTGTCGCTCTGGCGAGCACGACCTTTTCCAGCTCGCCGCGCGCCAGCGTTTCCAGCGCCTGCGCCATCACCTGCTCCCAACCATTGCGATCGGGAAAATGCTGGCGATGCGTGCAGATAGGTGGCGTGCGTTCAGGGAATTTTGCCGGACGAAGCGCAGCAAGAAAAGCCGCCGCGCGGGTCGCATCATCGCGCAGGGAGCTGTCGCTAAAAAGATAAAGGCGCAGGAAAGCTCGCCCGCCTTCACGCCGCCACTCCAGGCGTGGCAAGAAAAGCGCGCCCTCTTGCAAATTGAAGGCGTTGAGTCCCCAGACGCGCACATCCTCAGCCTGAGAATTTAAAAATAGCTGCGCATTATGTAACGAGGTGAACGGAAGCAGTTCGCCAAGCGCGGCGGCTTCATCTTCACCGCTACGTTGCTGCCAGTAGAATTGCGGCCAGACGGCCTGGCTTGTCAACCATGCAAGCGGGTCGAAAGCATCATTTAACGGGAAAGGCGCGTCAAAAAAACGCAGGCCGGGCGCATGCGGAAGCTGACCCGCCAGGCAACGGTGAAGCGTTTCCAGCGCCGAGGAAATGGAATGCACAAGTGCCCCTCCCTGTTAAAAACCATACAGTATACAAGGTACTTAGTTTAATAACAGTACCCCCTTCCAGGGAGGGGAAGTGACGTGCCGGTAAGGTTAGCGGCGGGCTAACAGCAGGCCGAGCACGAGGCCAACCGCAGCGCCCACACCGACGCCTTGCCAGGGTTTTTCATGCACGTAATCATCGGCGCGATAAACGGCTTTTTTCGCACGATAATAGTACGTGTCGGATGCGCTACTGACGCGATTTTTTACGTCATTTAGCGCCTGTTCTGCACGCGCTTTTAGTTCAATGTACTTCTGATCGGCAGGATCGCCCGACGAACGAAGGACTTCTTCCAGCGTTTCGCTCAGCAGGGTCAGGTCGTCATCAATATGTGAATCATAAGCGTGATTTGCCATTTTTTGTCTCCATGTTATGCACCTGTCCGCTAACTATAGACAATAGCTGCCGTTTACGCCTGAGGACACTCGCGCGCCATGCCCACGTGCGCGATGCCGTCTTCGTCATAGATATCGGTCACGGGACGAAAACCAAAGCGGTCATAGAACGCTTGCAGATGTGCCTGCGCCCCCAGATAGAGCGCGTGCTGCGGCCAGTTTTGCGCGCAGGTGCGCAGTGCCTGTTCCATCAGCTGATAGCCCAATTTTTCCCCGCGCACCTCGGCGCTGATAATCACCCGGCCAATCACCACTGGCGCGGTATTATCGTGACTTTTCAGAATCCTCGCATACGCCACCAGCTTGTCTGCCTGCCAGCCGAGAATGTGCCGGTTCTCACCTATCAGATCCTCGCCGTCAATATCCAGGTAGGGGCACGTTTGCTCAACGATAAACACTTCACAACGCAGCTTTAACAGGGCGTAAAGCGCGCTTGTGGTTAATTCAGAATGGTGCAAATCCTGCCAGCGAATCATCCGCTCTCCTCAGAGGTACTGGTGGTCAATACAAAAGCCGTCACCGGCCTGGTTAGGGTATACTCGACTGCCTTAGCGTTTGGCAAAGGACAACTCGCACTGTGGAACTGATTTTTCTGGGTACCTCCGCCGGTGTGCCGACGCGCACACGTAATGTTACTGCGATGCTGCTTAATTTACAGCATCCGACGCGCGCGGGGCTGTGGCTCTTTGATTGTGGCGAAGGTACGCAGCACCAGCTGCAACATACGGCGTTTCACCCCGGCAAGCTGGATAAAATTTTTATCACGCATTTGCATGGCGATCATCTGTTTGGTTTACCGGGTCTATTGTGCAGCCGTTCGATGGCAGGCAATGTGCAGCCGCTGCATATCTACGGCCCGGCGGGCATCCGTGAGTTTGTGCAAACGGCCCTGCGCCTTAGCGGCTCCTGGACAGATTATCCGTTGACCATTGAAGAGGTGACGCCAGGGCTGGTTGTTGATGATGGGCTGCGTAAAGTGACCGCCTGGCCGCTGGCGCACCCTGTTGAGTGCTACGGGTATCGCATTGAAGAGCATGATAAACCCGGTGCGCTGGACGCTGCGGCGCTACAAGCGGCGGGCGTGCAGCCAGGGCCGCTGTTTCAGCGTTTAAAAGCGGGCGAAACGGTGACGCTTGCCGATGGTCGCGTGATTAACGGCGCGGACTATCTGGCTGCGGCGCAACCGGGTAAAAAGCTGGCCATCTTTGGCGATACCTCGCCCTGCCCTGAGGCACTGGCGCTGGCGCACGGTGTGGATGTGATGGTGCATGAAGCCACGCTTGAGGCGGCGATGGAAGAAAAAGCCAACAGCCGGGGCCACAGTTCAACGCGCCAGGCCGCGCAGCTCGCGGCAGATGCGGGCGCAGGCAAACTGATTATTACCCATATCAGTTCACGCTATGACGCACAAAGCAGCCAGGCGCTGCTGGCAGAGTGCCGCGCGACCTTTTCGCAAACTCAGCTGGCGGAAGATTTTCTGGTTGTTCGTATCTGATGTGATATTGAACACTCTACTTTTTCCTCAGAATGCCGATAAGTATATATACGCAGGTATTTCCTATTGAGGGCAAGATGGATAATTTCCAGAAAGACATCGATGACAGGGCGAATCTTACTCTGTCGAACCGTTTTGAGCTGTTGCTGTTTCGCCTTGGCACATCGTTACATGCCGACAAATCTGAACTTTTTGGTATTAACGTGTTTAAATTGCGCGAAATCGTTCCGATGCCTGTGTTTACACGCCCTGCGGGAATGAAAGCGCCGCTGCTGGGGATGGTGAATATCCGCGATCAGGTGATCCCGGTCATCGATCTGGCGGCAGTCGCCGGGTGTAAGCCGACCACCGGCCTGAATATTTTGCTGATTACCGAGTACGCCCGCAGCGTGCAGGCGTTTGCGGTGGAGTCGGTCGAGAATATTACGCGCCTGGACTGGAAACAGGTGCACACGGCGGAAAAAGCCATCAACGGACGCTATATCACCAGTATTGCCTGCCTGGATGACGAAAAAGATACCAACAACCTGGCGATGGTGCTGGATGTGGAACAGATCCTGTACGATATCACTCCTGCCGATCATCAACTGCACGGCGAACACGTGCCGGATAAGAAGTTCAATATCAAGCCAGGCGCTGTCGCTATCGTTGCGGAAGATTCGAAAGTTGCCCGTGTCATGCTGGAAAAGGGTCTCAACTCAATGGAGATCCCCAACGACATGCATATCACCGGTAAAGATGCCTGGGAAAAAATTCAGCTGCTGGCTCAGCAAGCCGAGGCAGACGGCGTACCGGTGAGCGATAAAATCTCGATGGTGCTGACCGACCTTGAGATGCCGGAAATGGATGGCTTTACCCTGACCCGCCTGATTAAAACCGATCCACGCCTGAAAAATATTCCGGTCGTTATTCACTCTTCGCTCTCCGGTAGCGCCAACGAAGATCATGTGCGTAAGGTGCAGGCGGATGGTTATGTGGCGAAATTTGAGATAAACGAACTCTCAGCGGTTATCCAGGAAGTGCTGGATCGCGCGGCGAACAATATTCGCGGCCCGTTGATTAGCCACCATCAGCTAAACGCCCAGCCGCTGCTGGCGAAGTAATTCAGCCGAAAAAAAACCGCCGGGTTTGCAGCCCGGCGGTTTTTTTGTGCGCGTTACGCGATTACATCAGCGGCATCGCCAGCTGCACCACGCTTATCAACGGCTGCGGATAGATACCCAGCACCAGCACCAGCAGGGCTGAAATCAGCACCACAATACCGCCTGCGCTGTAGGCCCAGTCGGATGGCGCATCACGGTTAAGCTGCTGCGGCGCGCTCAGATAGAGACTCACCGCCACACGCAGGTAGTAGTACAAACCAATCGCTGAACCCAACACCACCGCGGCGGTCAGCCACCACAGATGCGCCTGCACACCCACTGCGAGGATATAGAACTTACCGATAAAGCCTAAAGTCATCGGGATACCGGCCAGCGACAGCATCATCACCGTCATCACCGCCGACAGAATCGGACGGTGCCAGAACAGGCCACGGTAGGAGTACAGCGAGTCTGCATCCGGGCCGCGATACGGGCTGGACATCAGGCTAACCACACCAAACGCGCCGAGGCTGCTGAACAGGTAACCGGCCAGGTAAACGCCCACGGTTTCCATCGACATCTGCCCGCTTTGCAACGCAATCAGCGCCACCAGCAGATAACCCAGATGCGCAATGGAGGAGTAACCGAGCAGACGTTTGATGTTGGTCTGGCTCAGCGCCATCAGGTTACCGAAGAGGATGGAGGCGAAGGCGATAATACCCAGCACCACGCGAACCGCCTCGTTGTCACCCACCGGCGCGTAGAGGAACAGACGCATCACCACACCAAAGATAGCAATCTTGCTGGCGGTGGCGAGGAAGGTCGAAACCGGCGCAGGCGCGCCCTGGTAAACGTCCGGCGTCCACAGATGGAACGGTACCAGCGAGAGCTTAAAGCCCAGCCCGACTATCATCATGCCAAGACCGGCCAGCAGCAGCGGCTCATGCAGCATCCCTTCGCCGAGGCTCTTACCGATGGCGGCAAACCCAAGATTACCGGTCTGAGCATAAATCAGCGCAATACCGAACAGCAGGAATGAAGACGCTGCGGCAGAAAGAATGGTGTATTTGATACTGGCTTCCAGCGAGCGTTTCTGGCGGAAGGCGTAGCCCACCAGCCCGAACAGCGGCAGCGAAATCAGTTCAATACCGAGGAACAGCGCCGCCATGTGGTTCGCATTCGCCAGCAGAATACCGCCAAGCGCGGCAATCAGCACCAGCAGATAGAACTCTTCCTGGTTATCGTTATAGCCTTCAAGCCACGGGTAGGCAAAGGTACAGGTGGCAAGACTTGCCAGCAGCACCAGCCCGGTATAGAGCATGGCGAAACCATCGACGCGCATCAGCGGCGTAACATCCATGGCCCCCGCCTGGCCGACGAACCACAAGGAAAGCAGCGCGGCGTTAAGACCAATGACCGACAGCGTGGCGTTGAGGAAATGATTGCGTCGCCACGCGATAGAGAGCATCACAACCACCACCGTCAATCCGACGATCAGCAGCGGCAGCAGCGCAATCAGGTGTTGTGGAGTTAAAGTCATAGCGCTTTACGGCCTTGTAGTAGTAACTGAATTAACAAACCACTGCTGGATATTACCCATCGCAGAATGCGAGGTATCCAGAATCGGCTGCGGATAGAAGCCGAGCAGTACCAGAAGCACCACCAGAACCAAAATCATAAACAGCTCGCGCAGTGATAAACCCGGCAAATCCTGGCTGGCAATTTCGCTTTTCGCTTTACCGAAGTAGGC
The DNA here is from genome assembly GCF_052220145.1 of Vagococcus sp. WN89Y. NCBI lineage: Bacteria > Bacillati > Bacillota > Bacilli > Lactobacillales > Enterococcaceae > Vagococcus > Vagococcus sp. WN89Y. The sequence goes on from NZ_JBQPOM010000060.1 coordinate 38,057, forward strand.
GCGGTGCAGCATCGCCAGTGAATAGACAGAGGCAAAAACCAGACCGAAGGTCGAGATTACCGTAATCACCGGTACAACCTGGTAGCTGCCGAAGAGGATCATGAATTCGCCAACAAAGTTACCGGTTCCCGGCATACCCAGCGTGGCGACGGCGAAGAACATCGACAGCGCCGGCAGCCATTTAATTTTGCTCCACAAGCCACCCATCATGCGCATATCGCGTGTGTGCAGGCGTTCGTACAGCTGGCCGCAGAGGATGAACAGACCGGCGGCGGAAAGACCGTGGGCAATCATCTGGATAACCGCGCCCTGGTAGGCAAGCTGGCTGCCGGTATAGATAGCAATCAGCACAAAACCCATATGGGAGACGGAGGTATAAGCAATCAGACGTTTGATATCGGTCTGGCTAAAGGCCATCCACGCGCCGTAGAAGATGCCAATCACACCAAGCCACATGGCAATGGGCGCAAACTCTGCCGACGCATTCGGGAACAGCGGCAGCGAGAAGCGCAGCAAGCCGTACGCAGCGGTTTTCAGCAAGATCCCCGCGAGGTCAACAGAACCGGCGGTCGGTGCCTGGGAGTGGGCATCCGGCAGCCAGCCGTGCAGCGGCACCACCGGCATTTTCACCGCAAAAGCGATGAAGAAGCCGAGCATCAGCAGGTATTCCACGTTTGCGGACATCGGCGTATCCAGCAGATCTTCATAGTTGAAGGTCCACACGCCGGTCGCGTTGTAGTGCACCAGCACCAGCGCCAGGATAGCAATCAGCATCACCAGACCGCTGGCCTGGGTATAGATGAAGAACTTGGTGGCGGCAGTGATACGCGTCTTCCCGTCAGAGGCTTTATGGCCCCAGAGCGCAATCAGGAAGTACATCGGTACCAGCATCATCTCCCAGAAGAAGAAGAACAGGAACATGTCGATGGCAAGGAACACGCCGATAACGCCGCCCAGGATCCACATCAGGTTGAGGTGGAAGAAGCCCTGGTACTTTTCGATTTCACGCCACGAGCAGAGCACAGCCAGCACGCCGAGGAAACCGGTCAGCACCACCATCAGCAGCGACAGACCGTCGAGCGCGAGGTGAATGCTGATGCCAAAGCGCGGGATCCAGTCCATGCGGAATGTTTCCTGCCATTCAGGGAACCTGGCAGCCTGCAGAGAATAGCCGCCCTGCAACCAGAGTTGCAGAGAAAGCGCCAGCGTCAGTCCCATGGTGATCAGCGCTATCCAGCGAGGCACCTTGACGCCAAAGCGTTCGGTCTGCCAGCAAAGGAAGCCGCCGATGAAGGGGATGAGTATTAGCCAGGGTAATAACATGGCGGTGTATGTCCCTTATATTAATTCCTGTTCAGGCTATCTTACTTGCCAGCCTGAATCCCGGCAGTGCTCGCAATCCTCACGTACTCCAGTACGCTCCGGTTGCTCCGCGCTGGCGGTCTTCAGTCTGACTTCGCCGATGACGCCTGTCTGTCAGGAATACTTACCTAAAATATGTTTTCATCGGGGGTGGTCAGCCACCCCACACATCGCATAACTCAGCGCAATACCATTAACAGTGCCAGTACCACGACAGCACCGATGCTCATCGACGCCACATACCAGCGCAGATAACCGTTCTCACTAAACAGCAGCCCTTTGCCTGCGAAGCGGGAAAGGATCGCCGGTATGTTCATCAGCGCATTCAGCGGGTCGCTCTTCAAAAGCCAGGCTACGCCCAGGAACGGCTTAACGAACACGCGCTCGTAGAGCCAGTCGAAGCCCCAGGCATTAAACCACCAGGTGCCAAAGAAGCGTCCCGGCGCGCTGTTTGCGATGCTCTGCACCAGCGTGCGTTTACCCAGCCACAGCCACGCAGCCAGCAGAATACCGATAACCGCCACCGCGCCGGATGCCACTTCCAGCATCACCACGCTGCCGTGGGCAAGCTCGGTTGTCTCTGGCAACACGCCCGCCAGCGGCGGCACGATCATCGCGCCAATAAAGGTCGACAGCACCAGCAAAACAATCAGCGGCAGGCTATGCGTAATGCCCTTCACCGGGTGTGCGTGGATCTGCTCTTTACCGTGGAAGACGATGAAAATCATCCGGAAGGTATACAGTGAGGTCATAAACGCCCCGACCAGCCCCGCAACCATCAGGTTGATATGCCCGTTCGCCACGGCGCCCGCCAGGATTTCATCTTTACTGAAGAAGCCCGCCGTCAGCAGCGGCAGCGCGGACAGCGCAGCGCCACCGACCAGGAAGCAGGCATAAACCAGCGGAATGGATTTACGCAGACCGCCCATCTTAAAGATGTTCTGCTCGTGATGGCAGGCGAGGATCACCGAACCGGAAGCGAGGAACAGCAGGGCTTTGAAGAACGCATGAGTCATCAGGTGGAAAATTGCCGCGTCCCATGCCTGCACGCCGAGCGCGAGGAACATGTAACCAATCTGGCTCATCGTTGAGTAGGCGAGCACGCGTTTGATGTCGGTCTGCACCAGGGCGGCGAAACCGGCCATCAGCAGCGTCACCGCACCGACTATCCCGACCAGATGCAGCACTTCCGGCGTCATCAGGAACAGGCCATGCGTACGGGCAATCAAATAAACACCCGCCGTCACCATGGTTGCAGCGTGGATCAGCGCAGAAACCGGCGTCGGGCCAGCCATCGCATCGGCAAGCCATGTTTGCAACGGCAGCTGGGCAGATTTACCCACCGCGCCGCCAAGCAGCATCAGCGTTGCCCACATCAGCATGTTGTTGCCGTCGGCGAAATGCTGCGGCGCCAGCTCAACCATCTCGCGGAAGTTCAGCGTACCGAGCTCGTTGTAAAGAATGAACAGCGTGAAGGCGAGGAAGACGTCACCGACACGCGTTACCACAAAGGCTTTGATCGCCGCTGCGCCATTTTTCGGGTCGGTATAGTAGAAGCCGATCAGCAAGTAGGAGCAGAGGCCCACACCTTCCCAACCGAGGTACATTAGCAGCAGGTTATCCGCCAGCACCAGTACCACCATGCTGGCGATAAACAGGTTGGTGTAAGCAAAGAAGCGTGAATACCCCTCTTCGCCGCGCATATACCAGGAGGCGTACATATGGATAAGGAAGCCAACGCCGGTCACGACAGAGAGCATGGTCAGCGACAGGCCGTCCAGCACCAGGTTGAAACCGATATTGAAATCACCGACCGACATCCACGTCCACAGCGGCTGCGCGAACGCCTGGCGGCCATTGTTGAAAAAATCAACGCCAACAATCGCTGTGACCAGCGCGGCAAGACCAATCGAGCCGATGCCGATGGTCGCAGAAATATTTTCTGACCAGCGCCCACGGGAAAAAGCCAGCAGCACGAAGCCAATCAAAGGGAAAATAATGGTTAAGGCGAGCATATTCATCCGCGCATCTCACTTACTGAATCGATATTCAGATTCTGACGGCGACGATGGAGTTGCAGCAGCAACGCCAGGCCAATGCTCGCTTCCGCAGCCGCGAGGCTAATGGCGAGGATATACATCACCTGCCCGTCGGTCTGGCCCCAGTAGCTGCCGGCGACCACGAAGGCCAGCGCGGAGGCATTAATCATGATTTCAAGCCCAATCAGCATAAACAGCAGATTGCGGCGAATAACCAGACCCGTTAAACCTAAAACAAACAAAATCGCCGCGAGGATCAGTCCATGTTGTAAGGGGATCATGCGTGCTCCTCCGTTTTTCTCTTCGCGCGGTCATCAGAGCGATTGCTCAACACTTCGCCCTGCCTGTCTTCACGCCCTACGTGGAAGGCCACAACCAGACCCGCCAGCAGCAGCATGGAAGCCAGTTCCACCGCCAGTACGTAAGGGCCAAACAGCGTGATACCTACCTCTTTTGCACTGATAGCGGTGCCGTCAATGCCCTGATCGTTCACCCCGAGGATGGCGTAAACCACCACCACCAGCAGCACCGCAGAGAGCAGCGCCGGGCCGACCCAGATTTGCGGCGAGAGCCATTTACGCTCCTGCTCAACAACTGCATTGCCGAGGTTGAGCATCATCACCACGAAGACAAACAGCACCATAATGGCCCCAGCGTAGACAATTATCTCCAGCGCACCGGCAAAATGCGCGCCGAGCGAGAAGAAAACCCCGGAGATAGCCAGCAGGGACACAATCAGATACAGCAGCGCGTGCACCGGGTTGGTATGCGTAATGACGCGTATCGTCGTCAGGATGGCGATCAGGCCACAGATATAAAAAGCGAACTCCATTGCCCCTCTCCTTACGGTAACAGGCCCTTGACGTCGATTGGCTTAGCTTCGTTCTCCGCTTCGCCTTTATCTTTGCCGTCGATTGCCATACCTGCCATCCGGTAGAAGTTATATTCCGGGTATTTTCCCGGACCGGAGATCAGCAGATCCTCTTTTTCGTACACCAAATCCTGACGTTTGTATTCGCCCAGCTCGAAGTCCGGGGTGAGCTGAATCGCCGTTGTCGGGCACGCTTCTTCACACATCCCGCAGAAAATGCAGCGCGAGAAGTTGATACGGAAAAACTCCGGATACCAGCGCCCGTCTTTGGTTTCTGCTTTTTGCAGCGAGATACAGCCTACCGGGCAGGCTACCGCACAGAGGTTACAGGCAACGCAGCGCTCGGCTCCGTCCGGATCGCGCGTCAGCACGATACGGCCACGGTAGCGCGGCGGCAGGTAAACCGGCTCTTCCGGATACATGCGGGTTTCGCGTTTTGCAAACGCGTGCAGGCCAATCATCCAGATACTACGGACCTGGGTGCCGAAGCCCACGATTAATTCTTTTAAAGTCATGGTCTTTTCACCCCTTATTGCGCCTGCCAGAGAATGACAGCCGCCGTTGCCAGCAGGTTGACCAGCGTCAACGGCAGGCAGATTTTCCAGCCGAAGGACATTACCTGGTCATAACGAGGACGCGGTAATGACGCACGGATCAAAATGAACATCATCATAAAGAACGCGGTTTTCAGCGCGAACCAGATGAACGGCGGTAACCACGGGCCTTGCCAGCCGCCAAAGAACAGCGTGACCATCAGCGCGGAAATTGTAACGATACCGATATATTCACCGACGAAGAACAGACCAAACTTCATCCCGGAGTATTCGATATGGTAACCATCCGCCAGTTCCTGTTCGGCTTCTGGCTGGTCAAACGGGTGACGGTGACACACCGCCACGCCTGCGATAGCGAAGGTGACAAAACCAAAGAACTGCGGGATCACGTTCCAAAGCCCGGCCTGGTTGTTCACGATATCGGTCATATTAAATGACCCCGCTTGCGCCACCACGCCCATCAGGGAGAGGCCAAGAAACACTTCATAACTGAGCGTCTGCGCAGATGCGCGCATTGCGCCCAGAAGCGAGTATTTGTTGTTGCTCGACCAGCCCGCGAACAGCACCGCGTACACCGCAAGACCTGCCATCATCAGGAAGAACAGGATGCCGATGTTCAGATCAGCCACCACCCAGGTAGGGCTGACCGGCACGATAGCAAACGCTAACAGCAGCGAGGTGAACGCAATCATGGGCGCGAGGGTGAAAATCACGCGATCTGAGAAGCGCGGGATCCAGTCCTCTTTGAAGAACATCTTGATCATGTCCGCCACCAGCTGGAGCGAACCACCCCAGCCTACGCGGTTCGGCCCGTAACGGTTCTGGAACAAACCGAGCAGACGACGTTCGCCAAAGCTCATAAACGCACCGCAGGTGACGACCACCAGCAGGATCACGACAGCCTTCAGAATGCTTAACAGAATGTCGATAACATCCGGCGTTAACCAACTCATGCTTGCGCCTCCTGCAGATTTTCAAGTCGCGCCCCGGCCAGTACCGGCGCAATGCCCGGCATCCCCATCGGCAGGCCAACCTGCCCGGGCGCCAGCCCTTCGGAAACTTGCAGCGGCAGGCTGATGGTTTGCCCTTCCCAGCTAAAGGCTATCTTCGCGCCGACATTGACGCCAAGTTTCGCGGCATCCGCCGGGTTGAGCTTGATATACGGCTGCGGCATACGGCTCTGGAAAACAGGCGAGCGCTGCGACAACTCATCGCTACCAAACAGGTGATAGTACGGCGCGATACGCCAACTGCCTTCCTGGGCGCTAAACGCCGCCGGAATAGTCGTGAAGTAATCCAGCGCGCCTTCAGAGGCTTCAATCAACCGCACGCCAGGATCGCCGTGGCGTAAGTGACCGCCCACTTCAGCCTGGAATTTGTTCCATGCCTGCGGGGAGTTCCAGCCTGGCGCCCAAGCGAACGGGATCTGCGAACGCGGCGCGGACGGCTGGTTGTTCCCTTCCATCGAGAAGGCGAACATGGTGTCGATATCCTGCGGCTGACGCGGCTCGTGCACGCTGATATTGGCGCGCATTGCGGTGCGCCCGCTGTAACGGTGCGGTTCACGCGCCAGTTTCTGACCACGGATACGGAAGCTGGCATCCGGCGCGGCGTCTTTAATACCGGCCAGCTGCGGCAACGCCTGGATAGCGGCATCAATCACATGATCAAGCTGCGTCCAGTCCACTTCGCGGTTTTCCAGCGTGCTGTGCAGCGAGTGCAGCCAGCGCCAGCTTTCAAACATCACCGTTTTGCTGTCGTAATAGGCCGGGTCGTAGACCTGGAAGAAGCGCTGCGCACGGCCTTCGTTATTGATAACCGTCCCGTCGCTTTCGGCAAAGCTTGCCGCAGGCAGCACGAGGTGCGCGTTTTCCATAATCGCCGTGCGCTGGTGGTCAACCACCATCACCAGCGGCGCTTTCGCCAGCACTGCGTCAACGCGTGCGGCGGACGCATGGCGATGCAGATCGTTTTCCAGCACCACGACCGCGTCGGCGCGACCGCTTTCCAGCTCATCCAGCGCATCATCCAGGCTGCCACCGCCAATCATGCCAAGCCCCATGCTGTTCACGGAGCGGGCAATCATGGTGATGCCGACGTCAGCGCCACGGCCTTTCAGTGCTTTGGCCACGTTTGCCGCCGCATAAATCACATCCGAGCTACCGGCGTTGGTACCGGAGATAATCAGCGGTTTTTTCGCCCCGACCAGCGCCTGGACGATGACATCAATTTTGCTTTGCAGGTCGCTGCTAAGCCCTTCTACCGCGGGCGCGCTGTCGTCCAGCGCATGAGCAATAGCAAAACCTAAACGCGCCTGGTCTTCAACCGGCGCGCGGTAGGTCCACGCGGCGATATCGTCCAGACGGGTGTTATCAACGTTAGTCACAAACAGCGGATGTTTAGCGCGCTGACCGATGTTCATGATGGCGGCAATCTGCCAGTCGGCTACTTTCTGCGCGGCGGCCATTTCACGGGCTTTGCCCTTCACCGCCTGGCGCACCGCTAACGCCGCGCGCGCGCCGGTCTGGGTGATATCTTCACCGAGGATCAGCACCGCATCATACGATTCAATTTCGCGCAGCGCCGGGGTGTGAACACCGCCCTCGCGCAGCACTTTCAGCGCCAGTTCCAGACGCTGCTGCTCGCCGCGGGCAATCCCGGTGTAGAAATTCTCCGCACCGACTAACTCACGCAGCGCAAAGTTGCTCTCGACGCTGGCGCGCGGAGAACCAATACCGATGACTTTTTTCGACTGACGCAGAATATCCGCCGCACCCTGCATCGCCTGCTCGGCGTTGAGGGTTATCAGATCGTCGCCACGGCGCTGCACCGGCTGGCGCGGCCTGTCTTTCAGGTTCACATAGCCATAACCAAAGCGACCACGGTCGCAGAGGAAGTAGTGGTTAACGGTGCCGTTGTAGCGGTTTTCGATACGACGCAGCTCGCCATAGCGTTCGCCAGGGCTGGTGTTACAACCCAGCGAACACTGCTGGCAGATGCTCGGCGCAAACTGCATGTCCCACTTACGGTTGTAGCGCTCGGAGTGCGTTTTATCCGTAAACACCCCGGTCGGGCAGATTTCCACCAGGTTGCCGGAGAACTCGCTTTCCAGCGTGCCATCTTCCGGGCGGCCGAAATAGACGTTGTCATGCGCGCCATAGACGCCAAGATCGGTGCCGTCGGCATAGTCTTTGTAGTAACGCACGCAGCGATAGCAGGCGATGCAGCGGTTCATTTCATGGGAGATGAACGGCCCCAGATCCTGGTTGCGGTGGGTACGTTTGGTAAAACGATAGCGACGGAAGCTGTGACCGGTCATCACAGTCATATCCTGCAGGTGGCAGTTACCGCCCTCTTCGCAGACCGGGCAATCGTGCGGGTGGTTGGTCATCAACCACTCGACGACGCTTTCGCGAAACTGCTTCGCTTCGTCATCATCAATAGAGATAAAGGTGCCGTCGGATGCCGGTGTCATACAGGACATCACCAGGCGGCCACGCGTGTCTTCCGCGTTTTGATATTGCTTCACCGCACACTGGCGGCACGCACCGACGCTCCCCAGCGCCGGATGCCAGCAAAAGTAAGGAATATCAAGGCCTAAAGAGAGACACGCCTCAAGAAGGTTGTCTGCTCCATTTACCTCGTATTCTTTGCCGTCTACATGAATAGTAGCCATTAGCATGCTTCCAGTTGGCCCGAATAACCGTCACTTCTGATGCTTGACGTGTTGCCACAGCGCGAAGTGTTGGTTACTTCTCAGGCATTAATCGAAATTTTTCCAGCTCTCGCAAATGGGCGAGTGAGCACAATTACCAGCGCGCTTTCAGCAGATTTGGCTGGATCCCGCCAATCGCATGGGTATTGCTGAACTGCTGTTTGATCCCCGCTTCGAATTCTTCGCGGAAATATTTAATCGCGCTCTGTAACGGCTCAACAGCACCCGGCGCATGTGCGCAGAAGGTTTTACCCGGCCCGAGGAATCGACACAGTTGCTCAAGTGTTTCGATATCGCCCGGCTGGCCTTCGCCACGCTCCAGCGCTCGCAGAATTTTTACGCTCCACGGCAAACCATCGCGGCATGGCGTACACCAGCCGCAGGACTCGCGGGCGAAGAACTCTTCCAGGTTGCGAACCAGGCCGACCATACCAATCTCATGGTCAACGGCCATCGCCAGCGCCGTCCCCAGACGACTGCCCGCCTTGCCGATGCTTTCGAACTCCATCGGCAGATCAAGGTGCGCTTCGGTCAGGAAGTCGGTGCCCGCACCGCCCGGCTGCCAGGCTTTGAATTTCAGGCCATCGCGCATGCCGCCCGCGTAATCTTCCAGAATCTCACGCGCGGTCGTGCCGAACGGCAGCTCCCACAGGCCCGGGTTTTTTACCCGCCCGGAGAAGCCCATCAGCTTGGTGCCAGCATCTTTGCTGGTAGAGATGTTTTGATACCATTCGACGCCGTTCGCCAGAATTGCCGGCACGTTACATAAGGTTTCGACGTTATTTACGCAGGTCGGTTTACCCCAGGCACCGGAGGTCGCCGGGAACGGCGGCTTGGAGCGCGGGTTTGCGCGGCGGCCTTCCAGCGAGTTAATCAGCGCGGTCTCTTCACCGCAGATATAACGCCCGGCGCCGGTATGCACGATAAGCTCAAAGTCAAAACCGCTGCCGAGGATATTTTTACCCAGCAGCCCCGCTTCGGTGGCTTCGGCGATGGCGCGACGCAGGTGCACCGCCGCCTCGATATATTCACCGCGCAGGAAGATGTAGCCGCGATAGGCTTTCAGCGCGAAGGCCGAGATAAGCATACCTTCCACCAGCAGGTGCGGCAGTTGCTCCATCAGCAGGCGGTCTTTATATGTGCCCGGCTCCATTTCATCCGCGTTACACAGCAGGTAACGGATGTTCATGGACTCGTCTTTCGGCATCAGGCTCCACTTCAGACCCGTGGAGAAGCCTGCGCCGCCGCGGCCTTTCAGACCGGAGTCTTTGACCGCGTTGACTATTTCGTCCGGCGCCATGCCGGTCAGCGCTTTACGCGCGCCCGCATAGCCGTTTTTGCTCTGGTATTCCTCCAGCCAGACCGGCTGTTTGTCATCACGCAAACGCCAGGTTAGCGGGTGGGTCTCGGGAGTACGGATAATGTTTTTCATTTATACCGCTCCAGTAAGTCAGGGATTGCGTCCGGCGTCAGATGACTGTGCGTATCTTCGTCAATCATCATGTTCGGGCCTTTGTCGCAGTTACCCAGGCAGCAGGTCGGCAGCAGCGTAAAGCGGCCGTCGAAGGTAGTCTGGCCTGGTTTTATCTTCAGATGGCTTTCGATGGCCGACTGAATGCCCTGGTAGCCGGTGATATGGCACACCACGCTGTCGCAGTAGCGGATGACATGGCGACCAACCGGCTGGCGGAAGATCTGGCTGTAGAATGTCGCCACGCCTTCGACGTCGCTCGCCGGGATGCCCAGCACGTCAGCGATGGCATGAATCGCGCCGTCCGGTACCCAGCCACGCTGCTTCTGAACTATCTTCAGCGCTTCAATGGACGCCGCACGCGGGTCTTCGTAGTGGTGCTTTTCGTGCTCAATTGCCTCACGCTCTGCCGCACTCAGCTCAAAAGCCTCGGTTTGTGGTTGTTGATTCTCGTGCATAATTAGCGGTCCACATCTGACATAACAAAATCGATACTACCTAAATAAACGATCAGGTCGGATACCAGGCTGCCGCGAATTGCCGACGGAATTTGCTGCAAGTGAGCAAAACTCGGGGTGCGCACACGGGTACGGTAGCTCATAGTGCTGCCGTCGCTGGTCAGGTAGTAACTGTTAATACCCTTGGTTGCCTCAATCATCTGGAAGGATTCGTTGGCCGGCATCACCGGACCCCACGACACTTGCAGGAAGTGAGTAATCAGGGTTTCGATATGTTGCAGCGTGCGCTCTTTTGGCGGCGGCGTCGTTAGCGGATGATCGGCTTTGAACGGGCCTTCCGGCATGTTGTTGAGGCACTGCTCAAGGATACGCAGGCTCTGGCGCAGCTCTTCGACTTTCAGCATCACGCGGGTGTAACAGTCGCTGACGCCGCCGCCCAGCGGCACTTCAAAGTCAAAGTTTTCATAGCCAGAATAGGGGCGCGCTTTACGCACGTCGAAATCAATCCCCGTCGCGCGCAGGCCAGCACCGGTGGTGCCCCACTCCAGCGCCTCTTTCGCGCCGTAAGCGGCAACGCCCTGGCTGCGGCCTTTAAGGATGGTGTTGCGCAGCGCGGCTTTCTCGTAGGAAGCCAGGCGTTTTGGCATCCAGTCGAGGAACTCACGCAGCAGGCGATCCCAGCCGCGCGGCAGGTCGTGCGCCACACCGCCGATGCGGAACCAGGCCGGGTGCATACGAAAACCGGTGATAGCTTCGACCAGATCGTAAATCTTCTGCCGATCGGTAAAGGCGAAGAAGACGGGAGTCATCGCGCCCACGTCCTGAATAAAAGTCGAGATATACAGCAGGTGGCTGTTGATGCGGAACAGTTCCGATAGCATGACGCGGATAACGTTGACGCGATCCGGCACGGCAATGCCTGCCAGTTTTTCCACTGCCAGCACATACGGCATCTCGTTGACGCAGCCGCCGAGGTATTCGATACGGTCGGTATAAGGGATGTAGCTGTGCCAGGACTGGCGCTCGCCCATCTTCTCAGCACCACGGTGGTGATAGCCGATATCCGGTACGCAGTCGACAATCTCTTCGCCGTCCAGCTGAAGAATAATACGGAACGCACCGTGCGCAGAGGGGTGGTTCGGGCCGAGGTTGAGGAACATAAAGTCCTCGTTTTGCGTGCCGCGTTTCATGCCCCAGTCTTCTGGCTTAAAGGTCAGCGCTTCCATTTCAAGATCCTGCTTCGCTTTAGTCAGCTCAAACGGATCGAACTCGGTTGCGCGCGCCGGATAATCTTTACGCAATGGGTGTCCCGTCCAGGTCTGCGGCATCATGATGCGCGTCAGGTGCGGGTGACCGTCAAAGGTAATACCAAACATCTCCCAGGTTTCACGCTCGTACCAGTTGGCGTTCGGGAAGAGTTTGGTAAAGGTCGGCACATGCAGATCGTTTTCAGACAGCGCCACTTTCAGCATGATGTCGCTGTTGCGATCGATGGAAATCAGATGATAGAAAACGGAAAAATCCGCGGCGGGTAACCCGGCGCGGTGCGTACGCAGACGTTCGTCCATGCCGTGTAAGTCATACAGCATGACGTAAGGTTTTGGCAGTTTCTTAAGAAAATCGCCAACTTCCAGCAATTGCTCACGCTTTACCCAAACGACGGGTACCCCGGTGCGGGTCGCCTGAACAGTAAAGGCATCCGGCCCAAAACGGTTGCGCAATTCGCCAATGACCGGATCGTCCATATGATCCCTGGTCTGCAATGCGGCATCTTGCGCAGTTAAATCGGTCATATTGTTCACCATTGCAAAAGTTCCGTGGTGACTGCCGGGTATGGCTTCGCGTTATTGGATTATTGAAATGCGAAGTACTTTCCATTACCCGCAGGCGCAAATTAAATCTCGTCCGGCGTACGAAGATTGGTTACGGCAATGCGTTCGCCACGCTTACGCTCACGTTCAGACTGCATATTGGCGCGATAAACGCCCTGATCGCCGACCACCCAGGAGAGCGGACGGCGCTCTTTTCCAATCGATTCCTGTAACAGCATCAGCGCCTGCATATACGCTTCAGGGCGCGGCGGACAGCCGGGGATATAGACATCCACCGGGATAAATTTATCGACGCCCTGCACCACGGAATAGATGTCGTACATGCCGCCAGAATTCGCGCAGGCGCCCATGGAGATAACCCATTTCGGCTCCAGCATCTGGTCATAGAGGCGCTGAATAACCGGTGCCATTTTGGTAAACGGCGTACCGGCAACCACCATCAGGTCAGCCTGACGCGGCGAGGCACGCAATACTTCCGCACCAAAACGCGCAACGTCATGCACCGCAGTGAATGACGTCACCATCTCGACATAGCAGCATGAAAGCCCAAAGTTATAAGGCCAAATTGAGTTTTTACGCCCCCAGTTAACCATATCGTGCAGCGCATGTTCGAGCTTGCCCATATACACGCTGCGGTTGATTTCTTGTTCCAGGGGGTCAGTTACGATCTCCTGTTTTTGCAGGGGGTAACGGTCGTTCTCACCGTTAGGATCTATGCGGGTGAGCGTATAATCCATCTTATTGCCTCGCGGTTAGCGTTGACGATCAGTGTAGCTGTTAGTCTCAGGGTTGGTTTGCAGACGGCGCGAACGCGCGGGCGTCCAATCCAGCGCACCAATTCGCACCAGATAAACCAGACCTGCCAGCAGCACTAAAATAAAAATTGCAGCTTCGACAAAACCGACCCAACCACTCTCGCGAATGGAGGTTGACCATGCGAATAAATAGAGCGCTTCAACGTCAAAGATGACGAAGAACATGGCCACCAGGTAAAACTTGGCGGACAGACGTAAGCGAGCGGAACCAACGGAGTCGATGCCGGATTCGAAGGGAACGTTCTTGTGCCTCGCGCGTGCGCGGCCACCCAGGTAACGGCCCCCTATGAGCATCAGGCAGCACAGGCCGATGGCGACAATAAGAAAGATAGCGAATGCCCAGTGATGAGCGATGATTTCAGTGGATGTTGACATACGCATTGCTTAACTCAAAAGGTAGCGCTACAACCTCTGCTCTTGCTGGCAGATGGCGCTACATCGATTCACGGGGAGGAATAAAAAACCACACTTTCACTGTGTATAAAGACAAAAACAGCAAAACGATGTGGGTTTTTACTCCTTTCTATAACCTTTTGTCAACTTTAACAAAGGTTTCCTCACATTAGTTAACATCGGCAGAAATTCATTAACATTTAATGCCGTTTTCTTAAACAGCCTTAAATTTTCCCGCAAATGCGGCGGGTGTTGAATCGTGTCCGCCAGGAGCTTCTCTCCTTATTACCCGCTTATTTTGACAGGATTTGGCGCGGATTCCTCCCCCTCTACAGGAGTATTTTCTTGATCTGAGACACGCTTTTGTTAATTCATCGGAAAAAACGGCAACAAAAGAACTTGATTTTTAACATGAACTGCAGGCATGTGAGACTATAGATGATAAAAGAGGGTTCTGCTGAGATGGAGGATAACTTATTGATAGAAAGAATGAATTATGTGAACAAAAATCATTCCGATTATAATTTATACAAAAAAAGAACCGTTGCCAGCGTTTTACCGGCCACCGGTTCATTTTAGCGCTTACATTTTGTTACCAGATTTTAGCCGATTTGTTAGCTAAAATCCCCGGCAGTAATAAGGGAATCCCCTCCCTCATCAGGAGTAGTTCCGCCGTAGTGCCACGGATTCTGGTAGTGTTCCATCGCCTGGAAAATAACCTGCGCGAGTTCGTTCTGGCTATGAGGGTTGCAGCAGAGCAAATATTCTGTGTCAGGCAGCAGCGGCAGGCCATCTGTGCGGCCCAGGACGCGTAAATCAGGGCTCATCATCTCGACAGGCCGCGCCGTCACGCCCAACCCCGCTTTGACGGCGGCTTTGACCGCGGAGAGCGTTGATGCAACATAGGCCATGCGCCAGGGAATACCGGCCTTATTTAAGGCCTCAATGACCATATCGCGAAACGCGCTAGGTTCGTCGAGTAAGACCAGCGGCACCGCCTCGCCTTTTTGCAGCACATATTCCGCAGAGCAATACCAGTGCGTGGGAGAGGTACGCAAAGTCAGGCTGTCAAAATGCCCGGCCCGGTGCGTTGTCACCACCAAATCAACATCATGGTCCTGCAGGCGGTCGCCTGATAACGGATTACGTTTCACGCGCACATCAAGCGCAAGCTTCGGATATACCGAGCTAATACGATTAAGCAGGAACGGTAATATTGTGTCGGCAGATTCATCAGATGCGCCAATCGTTAGCACCCCCTGAAGGTTGCTAAACATTAGCGATGTACATGCTTCGTCATTGAAACGTAAGATCTTTCTCGCATAGCCTAATAACTGGATGCCATGCTCAGTTAAGAGTTTATTACGACCATGACGGGCAAAAAGTTCCTTTCCCACTAGCTGTTCCAGTCGCTGCATTTGTTGACTCACAGCGGACTGGGTGCGACACACTGCGGCCGCCGCCGCAGCAAAGGTGTTAAGATCTGCGACCGCAACGAACGTTCTGAGCAGATCGAGGTCGAGATTCAGTATCGGACGATTTGCATTTATCATAATTTTTCACTTACGGGTTGCTCGCGCGCGGATACCCGGGTTTATGCTGTGCTCGTAAGATTAACTAATTCCATTTTAAAGGTGCATCCAGCAAAGTCATGGCTGGACAGCCTGACTGTAAGTTCTGGTGTTTATAGTTCGCTAACTTATGTAAGCCGAACTTAATCACTATAAATTGCATACTCCCATTCCTTTTGGATATATCAACCATGCTAAAACGTGTTTCTCCTTATTAAGGAGAAAACATTTGTTGAAACATTCGCGGCCATCCATAACCCACCCGTCATATACAATCAGCTTATATGACCATTCAGGAGTAAAACCCAGCAATAACAATTAACTAAAAATAAAAAATAGACCTTATCCGGCTTATGGCTTTTCATCACCACATCTTTTGTTGCCTCCGAGTTTAACCTAAAACCTTTATATTTATAAGCATTATTGCGAATAATCTTAAGTCAGGAATTGTCATGACATGCAAACTAATCTTATTAATATTAGTGAGAATGATCGTAACCATTCTCAATATTAAATAGCTATTAATTAAGATAAGTACGAACTATTAATAACACTTAACAATACATTCACAGTGAACACATTTGCCCTCTTCCAATAAAAATGATTTTCACCCGTCACTATTCACAATTTTCGAATGAATGTGCTGCATTCCCACCCTGAACGCCTGGATACCCTGCGCTACAAACGGTCGTTATCAGTATAAAATAATACCCTGAATGCAATTGCTAACATTAACAACCATCAATAAAACGCTTATCGGTTGAATTACGCAATTTTAAGCAAAACATCCAGCTTTATAAACGCCATATATTACCGGGTTTGGGCAAAATCTTCGTCTGCTAACCCTTCAAAACAGACCGGCGGGGGAGTACATTGTTCGGTGTTCACTGCCACGGCAGGCAGCGGCGAAACATAGCAAAAGGTCAAAGGTTCATGTTCTCCATTGAAAAATCCAGCAAATTAGACAACGTCTGTTATGACATCCGTGGCCCGGTGCTGAAAGAAGCGAAGCGCCTGGAAGAAGAAGGCAACAAAGTTCTTAAGCTCAATATCGGCAACCCTGCCCCTTTTGGCTTTGAAGCGCCCGATGAAATTCTGGTTGATGTGATTCGCAACCTGCCCGGCGCGCAAGGCTACTGCGATTCGAAAGGGCTCTACTCCGCGCGCAAAGCCATCATGCAGCACTACCAGGCTCGTGGCATGCGTGAAGTGACGGTGGAAGATATTTATATCGGCAACGGTGTCTCTGAGCTGATTGTGCAATCAATGCAGGCGCTGTTGAACAGCGGTGACGAAATGCTGGTTCCGGCACCGGATTACCCGCTGTGGACGGCCGCCGTGTCGCTCTCCGGCGGCAAAGCCGTGCACTATCTGTGCGATGAATCTTCTGACTGGTTTCCGGACCTTGACGATATCCGCGCGAAAATTACCCCGCGTACCCGCGGCATTGTGATAATCAACCCGAACAACCCAACCGGCGCGGTCTATTCAAAAGAACTGCTGCTGGAAATCGTTGAGATCGCACGCCAGCATAACCTGATAATCTTCGCCGATGAGATCTATGACAAGATCCTGTATGACGACGCAGAGCACCACTCGATCGCTGCGCTGGCACCGGATCTGTTTACCATTACCTTTAACGGCCTGTCGAAGACCTATCGCGTCGCCGGTTTCCGCCAGGGCTGGATGGTACTCAGCGGGCCGAAAAAACACGCGAAAGGCTATATCGAAGGGCTGGAAATGCTGGCATCGATGCGCCTGTGCGCCAACGTTCCGGCGCAGCACGCAATCCAGACGGCGCTGGGTGGCTATCAGAGCATCAGCGAGTTTATTGTGCCGGGCGGTCGCCTGTACGAGCAGCGCAACCGCGCGTGGGAGTTGATTAACGATATCCCCGGCGTTTCCTGCGTGAAGCCCAACGGCGCGCTCTATATGTTCCCGAAAATTGATGCCAAACGTTTTAATATCCACGACGACCAGAAAATGGTGCTCGACTTCCTGTTGCAGGAGAAAGTTCTGCTGGTGCAGGGTTCCGCCTTTAACTGGCCGTGGCCGGATCATGTGCGCATCGTGACGCTGCCGCGCGAAGATGACCTTGAAATGGCCATCAGCCGCTTCGGGCGTTTCCTCTCGGGTTATCATCAGTAAGCATGACGCGGGGAGGATTTGCATCTTCCCCGACTCTCTGCGCACAATGACTCAGGTCGCAGTCACAGACAAGGTTAACTATGAGTCAGAGTCATTTTTTCGCCCATCTCTCCCGCCTGAAACTTATCAATCGCTGGCCGCTGATGCGCAATGTCCGCACCGAAAATGTGTCTGAACATAGCCTGCAGGTCGCGATGGTTGCCCACGCGCTGGCGGCGATTAAAAACCGCAAGTTCGGCGGTCAGGTGAATGCCGAGCGCATCGCGCTGCTGGCGATGTACCATGATGCATCTGAAGTGCTAACGGGCGACTTACCGACGCCGGTGAAATATTTCAACACGCAGATTGCCCAGGAATATAAAGCCATTGAGAAAATTGCCCAGCAAAAACTGGTCGAAATGGTGCCGGAAGAATTACAGGATATTTTTGCGCCCTTGATCGATGAACAGCACTATAGCGAAGAGGAAAAATCCCTCGTCAAGCAGGCAGATGCGCTGTGCGCGTATTTAAAATGCCTGGAGGAGCTGTCGGCAGGCAACAATGAATTCAGACTGGCGAAATCGCGGCTGGAGAAAACGCTGGATGCCCGGCGCAGCCCGGAAATGGACTATTTTATGCAAATATTTGTGCCAAGTTTTCTGCTGTCGCTGGATGAAATAAGCCAGGATTCTTCGCTGTAAATGGCGCTGCCGGGCCATGCCCGGCAAACGCGTTAAAATGGAAACAACACCGGTATCAATAGCACGCACACCACCATCACCAGTAGCGTGAACGGCACACCCATTTTCACAAAGTCGCTGAAGGTGTAATTCCCCGGTCCCAGCACCAGCGTGTTCACCGGTGACGAGACCGGCGTCATAAACGCGGCGGAAGCGGCCATCGCCACCACCATCGCAAACGGGTACGGCGACACGCCCATCGACTTCGCCGCAGCCAGCGCAATGGGTGCCATCAGTACCGCAGTTGCGGTGTTTGAAATAAACAGCCCAATCACCGCACACATCACAAACAAGCAGGCCAGCATGATATAAGGCCCGTAGCCGCCGCCGACATCCATCAGCCCTTTCACTACCAGATCCACACCACCGGTTTTTTGCAACGCCAGCGCAAAAGGCATCATACCGACGATCAGAATAATACTCGGCCAGTGGATAGCCTTGTAGGCGCTTTCAGCATCGATACAGCGGAATTTCCCCATCAGCATGCAGGCAATGATCGCAGCGACAGGGTTAGGGATTTCATCGGTCAGCATCAGCGCTACCATCAGCATCAGGCAGAATATGGCATGCGGCGCCTGGCTGTGCGCCGGGGACGCCGCGCTCTCCTCCACCGGTAAATTCAGCACCACGAAGTTACGCCCGAGCGTCGCCAGCTGGCTGATAAGCTTCCAGTTGCCAACCACCAAAAAGACATCGCCCAGCTGGAGTTTTTCATCGGTGACCGCCCCCTGGAGCGCTTTGCCGTCGCGTTTGAGGCCGACAACATTTAAACCATAGCGGGTACGAAACGCTATCTCCCGTACCGTTTTGCCGATCAGTTCTGAATCCGGGATCAGCGAAACTTCCGCCATCCCCACATCCAGCGCCTGATCGGAGAAGTACTCGCCGCGCAGGATCATCGGTTCGAGCAACTGTTCGGCGCAAAACTCGCGCAAATCCACCTCGGCAGCGGACATATCAATCAGCAACACATCGCGGGCGCGGAACTCGGAGACACCGTTAACGTTAACGATAACCCGGCGAAAATGCCGCCAGCGTTCGACACCAATCACATTCGCGCCATAGCGCTCGCGCAGACGTAAATCATCCAGCCGCTGGCCGATTAGCGGCGAACCGGGGCGTATCGCCAGGCGACGTGCGCGCCCGGTCAGGTGATACTCTTTAATCAAATCGCGGAAGGTACGACGCTTCCAGCTCTCATGCTGCGTGCTGTCACTTTCCCTTGCCAGCATAAAACGCATCAGCAACATATAAATGATGCCAAGCAGTAAAATCACCAGCCCTAGCGGTGTGACGCTAAAAAAGCCAAAACCCTGTAACCCTTCGCGCAACAACTCGCTATTAACAACCAGATTTGGCGGCGTGGCCACAAGGGTCATCATGCCGCTGATTAGCCCGGCAAAGCTCAGCGGCATCATCAGGCGCGATGGCGAGGCTTGCATGCGCATCGACACACTCAGCACCACCGGGATAAAAATCGCCACCACGCCGGTGGAACTCATAAAGGCACCGAGAAAGGCCACCGTTATCATCAGCAGCACCAACATTTTCGTTTCGCTGCTGCCCGCCATCTGCACCAGCCAACTGCCCACATTGGTGGCGACCCCGGTGCGCACCAGACCTTCGCCGATGATAAACAGCGCGGCGATAAGCACCACGTTAGGATCGCTAAAGCCGGAAAACGCTTCGGTTAACGTCAGCGTGCCGCTCAGTACAAACGCAACAATGACAAACAGCGCCACCGCATCCATACGCACTTTTCCGGTGGCAAAAAGAACAACCGCTACGCCCAGCAAACACAAAACCCAAATCAGTTCACCGTTCACAACGAATCCTTGTGAGTTAATTAAGAGAAACAGCGCGATAAAAAACCCCACACAGGCGGGGCTTAAAAGTTTACGCGTTAAGTGTCACCGCCACCGTTCCGTCAGGCTGCCTTGTCACCGACAACGCTTCCAGGGTGGTGAGCGTAAAATCCACCTCGTCCAGCCGGGGGCTTGCCGCCGGGACATTCACCGCTATCACATGGCAGCCCGCCGCCAGGCCAGAAACAATACCTGCCGGGGCATCTTCTACCACGACGCACTCTGTTGGCGGCAGACCAAGCAGCTTTGCGCCCAGCAGCCAGGCATCCGGCTCCGGTTTCCCGCGTTTGACCTGCTCGGCGGTGATAAACACGTTTGTCGCGGGTAAACCTGCAGCGCGGTGGCGCGCATGGGCAACCGGCGCGGAACCGGACGTCACAATAGCCCACGGAATGCCTGAGGCATCCAGATGATTGAGCAGCGCAATCGCCCCCGGCATCGCGGTGATGCCATCGGTGTCCTGCGCTTCAATTTGCTCAAGGCGGGTAAATTCCTGCGCTATCTCCGCATCCGTACTTCCCGCCATAAAATGGCGCAGCGAGGTAATAGCCTGTTTGCCGTGGATGAAACTCAGCACATCATCGTGTGCGATACCAAACCTGTCAGCCCAGTTACACCAGGCCCGCTCGACGGCGGGCAGGGAATTCACCAGCGTGCCATCCAGATCAAACAGAAATCCTTTACACTGCACACATACCTCCTCAGGCGTTAATAATCTGATTAATTTCGTTACTGCTCAGGTGATACTGACGCGGGCAGGCATGCCACACTTTCAGCATACGTTGATATTTCTCCCACATCGGAGTCTGGGCATTAAAGCCGTGCGTGCCCGCGTCGAAATGGGTGTAGCGGCCTTCCACGTTAACCATAAAGCGCACATAACCGAGATAGCGCGCTTCGGTGGCGGCATCAAAACCGAGGAAGGTTACGCGGCGTTCATCAATGGTATCGGCATCTTTCAGGTTGGTCCAGGAGACATGCAGCGCGTGGTACATCTCCATGATATCAATCACCGTGCGGCAGGTTTCCTCTGTCAGCTCGCCAAACTCGCGATCCAGCTCGCGCATTTGCAGGCCATAACCACGCTCAATAATGGTTTGCAGGCGGCGATAGCGTTCTGCATTGGACGGGTCCAGCATGGTCATCATTTTATATTGATTGGATAAGATCAGACGTTGGGCATTGGTCATTTCCATCTTTCGACTCCTGGGCGCTTCGCCGCGTTTAAATAAGTTAAAACGAGTTTACAGGCTGAAAACGATAGCTTTCTTGATTTGCCGGGGTGTTAAATAAAAAAAGAAGACATTTTTGATGTCTTCTTTTATAGAGAGGTTGAAAAAGGTTTTACAGCTCGTCAAGGAACGTTTTATCCAGCTGCTTAAACGCACGTTTAAGCGTGTCAGCCAGCGCCTGATAATCGGGCTTCCCTTCTACCGGCGCCAGCGCCTGCCCTGCTTCTTGCAGCTTGCCGCGCACTTCATAAAACCAGTGCAGAATAGACGGCGGCAGCGGCGTGACCGAGCGCTTGCCTAACCACCACAGTCCTTGCATCGGCAGACTCAGCGCAAAAAGCGCGGTCGCAACGGCAGGCCCAAGCTGACCGCCCAGCGCGATTTGCCAGCACAGGGTAAACACCGCCAGCGGCGGCATAAAACGGATGGCGTAACGCGTGGCCCGGATAACCCGGTTCTCAACAAACATCGGAGCGAGGCGTTTTTCCATAGGCCAGGACTTCGAATAGTGCTGCCCGCGACGAAATAAACTAAAGAAACTGACGGGGCGATTGTCGGAAGTGGACATGGTTTACCTCAACTTCACATATAAATATTAAAAAAATTGTGCAAAACAACAACTGTGAGTAACGACATTAAAATTTTTTGTCATTCAGACCACCTATCGGGTATCCTGTGGCAGCCTGGAACCGGGCTATTAGACGATCATCTATAATTCGTCAAATTTTAGCGCATTATGACACTGCCTGAAAATTGCGCAAAATAGCTTAAAATCTTATGTATTCTTTTCATCATGTCAAAATTTTGTCCTGACATGATGTTAATCATAAATGTCAGCGTCAACCTGCGCTACGCTGTGCGACCCACTGACTTTTTTTTAGCCACGTATCATAAATAGGTACTTCCATGTCGAGTAAGTTAGTACTGGTTCTGAACTGCGGTAGCTCCTCACTGAAATTCGCAATCCTTGATGCTGTGAACGGTGACGAGTACCTCTCTGGTTTAGCCGAATGTTTCCACCTTCCTGAAGCACGCATCAAGTGGAAAATTGATGGCGGCAAACAAGAAGCGGCTTTAGGTGCAGGTGCCGCTCACAGCGAAGCGCTGAACTTTATCGTTAACACTATTCTGGCACAAAAACCAGAACTGTCTGCACAGCTGACCGCAATTGGTCACCGTATCGTGCACGGTGGCGAAAAATATACCAAATCCGTTATTATTGATGAGACCGTTATTCAGGGTATCAAAGATGCTGCATCTTTTGCACCGCTGCATAACCCGGCTCACCTGATTGGTATCGCCGAAGCACTGAAATCCTTCCCGAATCTGAAAGATAAGAACGTTGCCGTGTTCGACACCGCGTTCCACACTACGATGCCGGAAGAGTCTTACCTGTATGCCCTGCCGTACAAACTGTACAAAGAGCACGGCATCCGCCGCTATGGCGCACACGGCACCAGCCACTTCTATGTGACTCAGGAAGCTGCGAAAGTCCTGAACAAACCGGTTGAAGAGCTGAATATTATCACCTGCCATCTGGGCAACGGTGGTTCTGTTTCCGCTATCCGTAACGGTAAATGCGTTGATACCTCTATGGGTCTGACCCCGCTGGAAGGTCTGGTGATGGGTACGCGTTCCGGTGATATCGATCCGGCTATCGTGTTCCACCTGCACGATACGCTGGGCATGAGCGTTGAAGCCATCAACAAAATGCTGACGAAAGAGTCTGGCCTGCTCGGTCTGACCGAAGTCACCAGCGACTGCCGTTATGTAGAAGATAATTATCAGGACAAAGAAGACGCAAAACGCGCGATGGACGTCTACTGCCACCGCCTGGCGAAATACATCGGTTCTTACACTGCGCTGATGGACGGTCGTCTGGATGCGGTGATTTTCACCGGCGGTATCGGTGAAAACGCGGCGATGGTGCGCGAACTGTCGCTGGGCAAACTGGGCGTTCTGGGCTTCGAAGTTGATCACGAACGTAACCTGGCCGCGCGTTTCGGCAAATCCGGTTTTATCAATAAAGAAGGCACCCGTCCGGCTATCGTTATCCCGACCAACGAAGAGCTGGTTATTGCACAAGATGCGAGCCGCCTGACCGCCTGATTGCTTACACCGCCAGCCAACGCTGGCGGTGCTGTTTTGTAACCCGTCGATGACGACGGTAACGAAAGAGGATTAACCGTGTCCCGTATTATTATGCTGATCCCTACCGGAACCAGCGTCGGCCTGACCAGCGTCAGTCTTGGCGTTATCCGCGCTATGGAACGCAAAGGCGTCCGTTTGAGCGTCTTTAAACCGATTGCCCAGCCTCGCGCGGGCGGCGATGCACCCGACCAGACCACCGCCATCGTGCGTGCAAACTCTGGCCTGCCGGCCGCTGAACCGCTGAAGATGAGCCACGTTGAGTCACTGCTCTCCGGCAACCAGAAAGATGTGCTGATGGAAGAGATAATCGCACGCTACCACGAAAGCGCCAAAGACGCAGAGGTGGTGCTGGTTGAAGGCCTGGTGCCGACCCGTAAACACCAGTTCGCGCAGTCGCTGAACTTTGAAATTGCCAAGACCCTGAATGCCGAAATCGTGTTCGTGATGTCGCAGGGAACTGACACGCAAGAGCAGCTCAAAGAGCGTATCGAACTGACGCGTAACAGCTTCGGCGGCGCGAAAAACACCAATATCAAAGGCGTTATCATTAACAAGCTGAATGCGCCGGTTGATGAGCAGGGCCGTACCCGCCCGGATCTGTCCGAGATCTTTGATGATTCGTCAAAAGCGAAAGTGGTCAATATCGATCCGGCGACCTTGCAGGAATCCAGCCCGCTGCCGGTACTGGGCGCAGTGCCGTGGAGCTTCGATCTGATTGCCACGCGTGCTATCGATATGGCGCGTCACCTGAATGCGACCATCATCAACGAAGGTGATATCAAAACTCGCCGCGTTAAATCCGTGACCTTCTGTGCGCGCAGTATTCCGCACATGCTGGAACACTTCCGCCCAGGCTCCCTGCTGGTGACTTCCGCAGACCGTCCGGACGTGCTGGTTGCCGCGTGCCTCGCGGCAATGAATGGCGTGGAAATCGGTGCGCTGCTGCTGACCGGCGGTTACGAAATGGACGCCAGCATCAGCAAACTGTGCGAACGCGCATTTGCCACCGGCCTGCCGGTCTTTATGGTCAACACCAACACCTGGCAGACCTCGCTGAGCCTGCAAAGCTTCAACCTGGAAGTGCCGGTTGATGACCACGAGCGTATCGAGAAAGTTCAGGAATATGTTGCCGGTTATATCAATGCCCAGTGGATTGATTCTCTGACCGCGACGTCCGAGCTGAGCCGCCGCCTCTCTCCGCCTGCGTTCCGTTACCAGCTGACCGAGCTGGCGCGCAAAGCCGGCAAACGTGTTGTGCTGCCGGAAGGCGACGAACCGCGTACCGTGAAAGCGGCGGCCATCTGTGCCGAGCGCGGTATCGCGACCTGCGTGCTGCTGGGTAATCCGGAAGAGATCAACCGTGTCGCTGCGGCGCAAGGCGTTGAGCTGGGTGCCGGTATCGAAATCGTCGATCCGGAAGTGGTACGTGAAAGCTATGTTGCGCGCCTGGTTGAGCTGCGTAAGAGCAAAGGCATGACCGAAGCCGTCGCCCGCGAGCAGCTGGAAGACAACGTGGTGCTCGGTACGCTGATGCTGGAGCAGGACGAAGTCGATGGCCTGGTTTCCGGTGCTGTTCACACCACCGCGAACACCATTCGCCCGCCGCTGCAGCTGATTAAAACCGCACCGGGCAGCTCGCTGGTCTCTTCCGTGTTCTTTATGCTGCTGCCGGAACAGGTTTATGTTTACGGCGACTGCGCTATCAACCCGGATCCGACCGCTGAGCAGCTGGCTGAGATTGCTATCCAGTCTGCGGACTCCGCAACTGCCTTTGGTATCGAGCCGCGCGTGGCAATGCTCTCCTACTCTACCGGTAACTCCGGCGCGGGTAGCGATGTTGAGAAAGTGCGTGAAGCGACCCGTCTGGCGCAGGAAAAACGCCCGGATCTGGTTATCGATGGCCCGCTGCAGTATGACGCTGCGGTGATGGCAGACGTCGCCAAATCCAAAGCGCCGAACTCGCCGGTGGCTGGCCGCGCGACCGTGTTCATCTTCCCGGACCTGAACACTGGTAACACCACTTACAAAGCGGTACAGCGCTCTGCCGACCTGATCTCCATCGGGCCGATGCTGCAGGGTATGCGCAAACCGGTTAACGACCTGTCCCGTGGCGCGCTGGTAGACGATATCGTTTATACCATCGCACTGACGGCGATTCAGGCCTCTCAGCAGTAATCTGCGAGAACAAAAAAGGCGACCTTAACGGTTAATGCCGGTCACTTAAGGTGACCGGCATTGTTTTTAACAGGATATTTCGGCCTTTTTTGCCTCACTTCCCTTTCATATTCCCGTTCCCTCCTCGGCGGTAGTTTCAGCATCGCCGCATTACTATAA
>NZ_JBQPOM010000061.1:0-68186 GCF_052220145.1 Vagococcus sp. WN89Y
CGATCTGCTCAACAACGGCTATTTTAAAGGATAGAGGATAATCGCGTTGGGTGCGTTTGAACTCAGTCATCATCACGTTCTCCGGGTTTGAGTCAGGAATGTGTCAACGCTATTCAGGACGGGTCAAGAAATAAAAAAAGGCCTCTCGCATGAGAGGCCTTTTGCATTCAACCGCCTGATTACTCGACGGTCAGGATACGCGTGGTATTGGTGCTGCCAATGGTACTCATCACGTCGCCCTGGGTAACAATCACCAGATCGCCCGAGACCAGATAACCCTTATCACGCAGCAGATTAACCGCATCATTTGCCGCCGCGACGCCATCATTCGGGCTGTCGAAGAACACCGGCGTCACGCCACGGTACAGCGCGGTCAGGTTCAGGGTGCGTTCATGGCGGGAGAGGGCAAAAATCGGCAGGCCGGAGCTGATACGTGAGGTCATCAACGCAGTACGGCCCGACTCGGTCATGGAGATGATGGCGGTGACACCTTTTAAGTGGTTGGCCGCGTACATCGCCGACATCGCAATCGCTTCTTCCACATTATCGAACTGAATATCCAGGCGATGTTTAGACACGTTAATGCTCGGGATCTTCTCTGCGCCCAGGCAAACGCGCGCCATGGCGGCAACGGTTTCGGCAGGGTATTGGCCCGCCGCGGTTTCTGCCGAGAGCATCACCGCATCGGTACCATCCAGCACGGCGTTGGCGACATCCATCACCTCTGCGCGGGTCGGCATCGGGTTGGTAATCATCGACTCCATCATTTGGGTGGCGGTAATCACCGCGCGGTTGAGCTGGCGGGCGCGGCGGATCAGCGCTTTTTGAATACCGACCAGCTCCGGGTCGCCGATTTCAACACCAAGATCGCCACGGGCAACCATCACCACGTCGGAGGCCAGGATCACATCATCCATCGCGTCCTGATCGCATACCGCTTCGGCACGCTCCACTTTGGCGACGATTTTTGCATCACAGCCTGCATCGCGCGCCAGACGGCGAGCGTAGTTCAGATCTTCGCCACAGCGCGGGAAGGAGACGGCAAGATAATCCACGCCAATCAGCGCGGCGGTGACGATATCTGCTTTGTCTTTGTCGGTCAGCGCTTCGGCGGAAAGGCCGCCGCCCAGTTTGTTGATGCCTTTATTGTTCGATAACGGCCCGCCGACGGTCACCTCGGTGAACACCTTCATACCCTGAACTTCCAGCACTTTTAGCTGGACGCGGCCATCATCTAATAACAGGATATCGCCCGGCACCACATCGGCGGGCAACCCTTTGTAATCAATACCGACTTGTTCTTTATCGCCTTCGCCTTTACCCAGGTTGGCATCAAGCAGAAATTTGTCACCGACGTTAAGGAAAACTTTGCCTTCTTTAAAGGTCGAAACCCGAATTTTAGGCCCTTGTAAATCGCCGAGGATAGCAACATGACGTCCCAGTTTTGCCGCAATTTCACGCACCTTATCTGCGCGCAGTTTATGATCTTCCGGTGTGCCGTGAGAGAAGTTCATTCGTACTACGTTCGCGCCAGCAGCGATAACCTTTTCAAGGTTATTATCGCGGTCAGTTGCCGGGCCTAACGTGGTAACGATTTTGGTTCTGCGAAGCCTTCTGGACATGTAATACTCCGTTGACTGAAACAACCAGGTGTTGTGTGAACTAAAAGTAAATTCGGTCATATACCGCGCTGCGGTGAAACGTAAGCGCCTGGCCGAACAGCGTAATAAGTACAGCTTTGTTATTAACTATTAGTGGTTATCACTTTTGATAAGGAGATCCTTATCAAAGCGCGATTCTTTCAGCGCTTCTTTGACTCGCTTCAAGTTATCCCTGAATTTTGCCCCCCGGCGTAAGGTAAAACCCGTCGCCAGCACGTCAATCACCGTCAATTGCGCAAGCCTTGATACCATCGGCATGTACACATCTGTATCTTCAGGGACATCAAGGGTAATCGCAAGCGTTGCTTCATGCGCCAGCGGCGTGCCTGCCGATGTTAATGCAATCACCATAGCGTCGTTCTCCCGCGCCAGTTGCGCCAGCTCCACCAGGCTTTTGGTGCGCCCGGTATGTGAAATCAGCACAACCACGTCATTATCGCTACAATTCATACAACTCATGCGTTGCAGCACAATGTCGTCAGTGTAGACAACCGGCACATTGAAGCGGAAAAACTTGTTCATGGCGTCGTGGGCAACGGCCGCAGACGATCCCAGGCCAAAGAAGGCGATTTTTTTAGCCTGGGTAAGCAGGTCAACGGCGCGGTTAACCGCCGTCATATCCAGCGATTGCCGCACATGGTCAAGACTCGCCATCGCCGACTCGAAAATTTTGCCGGTGTAGGCTTCGACGCTGTCATCCTCATCGACATTGCGATTAACATAGGGCGTGCCGTTTGCGAGACTTTGCGCAAGATGCAGTTTAAAATCGGGAAATCCACGGGTATCAAGGCTGCGGCAGAAACGGTTTACCGTTGGCTCGCTAACCGACGCGTCTTGCGCCAGCGCCGCGATACTGGAGTGAATAGCCTGCTCAGGCGCGGCAAGGATCACTTCCGCGACTTTACGTTCGGATTTGCTCAGGTGTTCCAGCCGGGACTGGATTTTTTCCAGCATATTCATGGGTAATAGGGCGCTCATGGTAAAGCGATTTCATCAATAGATGGAATCGTGATGCGATGCTGAGATATTAACTCTGCGCAGCATAGAAAAGTAAGGCGCAACGAAAAATGTTGTTGTTTTTTTTCATAACATGATCAGAGTCGGATTTTACCCCCCTGCGGGTCGGGCAAATCCCCGGCGATTTTAGGGCGAAAAGACAGAAATTCTCACAACACTTGAGAACGCACATCCTGATAAGGCGTAGCGGTTTCGGTAATAACGTAAAAGCAGTACAGTGTATTGTAATAAAATTACAACTAAAGCCTGGCTGAAGCACCAGGATAGCCAACTGAGGAGAATGACATGGCGGTAACGCAAACAGCCCAGGCATGTGACCTGGTCATTTTCGGCGCGAAGGGTGACCTCGCACGCCGTAAATTGCTGCCTTCCCTGTATCAACTGGAAAAAGCAGGCCAGATCCACCCGGATACGCGCATCCTGGGTGTGGGGCGTGCTGACTGGGATAAAGAAGCCTATACCAAAGTGGTGCGCGAAGCGCTCGAAACCTTTATGAAGGAAAAAATCGACGAGAAGCTTTGGGATACGCTGAGCGGGCGCCTGGATTTCTGCAATCTGGACGTCAACGATACGGCAGCATTCACCCGTCTTGGCGATATGCTCGACCAGGAGAACCGCACGACTATCAACTATTTCGCCATGCCGCCGAGCACCTTCGGCGCGATTTGCAAGGGGCTTGGCGAAGCGAAACTGAACGCGAAACCGGCGCGCGTGGTGATGGAAAAGCCGCTCGGCACATCCCTTGCGACCTCGCGTGAAATCAACGACCAGGTGGGCGAATACTTCGAAGAGTGCCAGGTTTATCGTATCGACCACTATCTGGGCAAAGAAACGGTCCTTAACCTGCTGGCGCTGCGTTTTGCCAACTCACTGTTTGTTAACAACTGGGATAACCGCACCATCGATCACGTAGAGATTACCGTGGCCGAAGAGGTGGGCATCGAGGGGCGCTGGGGCTATTTCGACCAGGCCGGGCAGATGCGCGATATGATCCAGAACCACCTGTTGCAGATCCTCTGCATGATTGCGATGTCGCCGCCGTCCGATCTGAGCGCCGACAGCATCCGTGATGAGAAGGTAAAAGTGCTGAAATCCCTGCGCCGTATCGATCGCACCAACGTGCGCGAGAAAACGGTGCGCGGCCAGTACACCTCCGGTTTCGCCCAGGGTAAAAAAGTGCCGGGCTACCTGGAAGAAGAGGGCGCTAACAAGTCCAGTAACACCGAAACGTTCGTCGCTATCCGTGTGGATATCGATAACTGGCGCTGGGCTGGCGTACCGTTCTACCTGCGTACCGGTAAGCGCTTACCGACCAAGTGCTCTGAAGTCGTGGTGTATTTCAAAACGCCGGAACTGAACCTGTTTAAAGAGTCCTGGCAGGATCTGCCGCAGAACAAACTCACTATTCGTCTGCAACCGGACGAAGGGGTGGATATTCAGGTGCTGAATAAAGTGCCGGGGCTGGATCACAAACATAATTTGCAAATCACCAAACTCGACCTCAGCTACTCAGAAACCTTCAATCAGACCCATCTGGCGGATGCGTATGAGCGCCTGCTGCTGGAGACGATGCGCGGCATCCAGGCGCTGTTTGTGCGCCGCGATGAAGTGGAAGAAGCGTGGAAGTGGGTGGACTCCATCACCGAAGCCTGGGCGGCAGATAACGATGCGCCAAAACCCTATCAGGCCGGTACCTGGGGGCCTGTTGCGTCGGTTGCGATGATCACCCGCGACGGGCGTTCATGGAACGAGTTCGAATAGCCAGCCTCTGCCAAACGACGTGTTATTTTACCGGTAACATGATCTAACACAGATATCTGCACAATTTTTCATCTTTCTGGCCCCGACTGGATTCACCAGCGGGGCTTTTTTTATTACACTGGCTGAAGCGATTTTGCACTACGGGGAACGCCGCATTGACCTGCGAAGATGATGTCAGTCAATGGGCGATTATTCTCCCCGGACAGATAAATTTCAGGAGCCTCTATGAACCCGACAATGTTACGCGTAACACAACGCATTATTGAACGTTCGCGTGAAACACGCTCAGCCTACCTTGCGCGGATTGAACAGGCGAAAAGCGATACGGTACGCCGCTCCACGCTGGCGTGCGGTAACCTGGCGCATGGGTTTGCCGCCTGCCAGCCTGACGATAAAGCGTCGCTGAAAAGCATGCTGCGTAACAATATTGCCATCATTACGTCTTACAACGACATGCTTTCAGCCCATCAGCCGTACGAAACCTACCCGGCGATAATCCGCAAAGCGCTGCACTCGGTGAATGCGGTCGGCCAGGTGGCGGGCGGCGTACCGGCGATGTGTGACGGCGTGACGCAGGGGCAGGATGGTATGGAACTTTCGTTGCTCAGCCGTGAAGTCATTGCCATGTCGGCTGCCATTGGGCTGTCGCACAATATGTTTGATGGCGCGCTGTATCTGGGCGTGTGCGACAAAATTGTCCCTGGTCTGGCGATGGCTGCGCTCTCGTTTGGTCATCTTCCGGCCATTTTTGTCCCATCCGGCCCGATGTCCAGCGGCCTTGCTAATAAAGAAAAAGTGCGCATCCGCCAGCTGTACGCGGAAGGGAAAGTCGACCGCATGGCGCTGCTGGAGTCCGAAGCAGCCTCGTACCATGCGCCGGGCACCTGCACTTTTTACGGCACCGCAAACACTAACCAGATGGTTATTGAGTTTATGGGTATGCAGTTACCCGGCTCCTCGTTTGTGCATCCGGACGCACCGCTGCGCCAGGCGCTGACTGAAGCGGCGGCCCGCCAGGTAACGCGCCTGACGGGTAACGGCAACACCTGGATGCCGCTTGGCAAAATGATCGACGAAAAAGTAGTGGTCAACGGTATTGTTTCTCTGTTGGCGACCGGCGGCTCAACGAACCACACCATGCATCTGGTCGCGATGGCGCGTGCAGCAGGTATCATCATTAACTGGGATGATTTCTCCGATCTTTCTGATGTGGTGCCGCTGATGGCGCGACTTTACCCGAACGGCCCGGCAGATATTAACCACTTCCAGGCGGCGGGTGGCGTGCCGGTGCTGATGCGTGAGTTGCTCAAAGGTGGGCTGCTACATGAAGATGTTGACACTGTCGCCGGGTTCGGTTTGCAGCGTTACACCCTGGAACCGTGGCTGAATAATGGCGAGCTGGACTGGCGTGAGGGCGCAGCGGCTTCGCTGGATGCCAACGTCATTGCCAGCATCGACTCCCCGTTCTCACCGCATGGCGGCACCAAAGTACTGAGTGGTAATCTGGGGCGCGCGGTGATGAAAACCTCTGCGGTACCGGTCGAAAACCAGGTTATTGAAGCGCCAGCGGTGGTTTTTGAAAGCCAGCATGACGTTTTGCCTGCTTTTGAAGCCGGGCTTCTGGACCGGGATTGCGTGGTTGTTGTTCGCCATCAAGGACCAAAAGCGAACGGAATGCCAGAATTACATAAACTCATGCCGCCACTTGGTGTATTATTGGACCGCCGTTTCAAAATTGCTTTAGTCACCGATGGACGGCTTTCAGGCGCATCAGGAAAAGTGCCGTCGGCAATCCACGTCACCCCCGAAGCCTGGGATGGCGGGCTGCTGGCAAAAGTGCGCGACGGCGATATCATTCGCGTCAATGGGCAAACAGGCGAGTTAACGCTGCTGGTAGATGAAAGCGAACTGGCCGCCCGCGAACCGCATATCCCTGACCTGAGTGCGATGCGCGTTGGCACAGGGCGTGAAATGTTTGGTGCACTGCGGGAAAAACTCTCCGGTGCGGAGCAGGGCGCAACCTGTATCACTTTTTAAGACGACAAGATTTAGTTCTGGCGAGAGAAAAACTCTGATGAAAAACTGGAAAACGAGTGCAGAAGCAATCCTGACCACAGGCCCGGTAGTCCCGGTTATCGTAGTGAACAAACTGGAACACGCCGTACCGATGGCCAAAGCGCTGGTTGCAGGTGGTGTTCGCGTACTGGAAGTGACCCTGCGTACTGCCTGTGCCGTCGACGCTATTCGCGCTATCGCCAAAGAGGTGCCGGACGCGATTGTGGGCGCCGGTACGGTGCTGAACCCTCAGCAGCTGGCCGAAGTCACCGCAGCGGGCGCCCAGTTTGCGATAAGCCCTGGGCTGACCGAGCCGTTGCTGAAAGCCGCAACCGAAGGCACCATTCCGCTGATCCCGGGCATCAGCACCGTTTCTGAACTGATGCTGGGTATGGACTACGGCCTGAAAGAGTTCAAATTCTTCCCGGCGGAAGCAAATGGCGGCACAAAAGCGCTGCAGGCGATTGCCGGTCCGTTCTCGCAGGTGCGTTTCTGCCCGACCGGCGGCATCTCTCCAGCGAACTACCGTGACTACCTGGCGCTGAAAAGCGTGCTGTGCATCGGCGGTTCCTGGCTGGTACCGGCAGATGCGCTGGAAGCGGGCAATTACGATCGCATCACCAAACTGGCTCGTGAAGCCGTAGAAGGCGCGAAGCAGTAACGCGTTTTCTGTACGTTTATCGCCCGGCCAGCGCGCCGGGCTTTTTTTACCCGTTGACTTTCACCGCAGCAGCAGCGGCAACCGCGCGCGCTACCGCGGCGTCTGTGCTTTCTGCCCTTGCCAGCGCCACGCCCAGGCGGCGCGAACCGTCGATTTCCGGTTTACCAAACAGACGCAGCTGAACATCCGCAGCAAGCGCATTATGCAGATTATCAAACGTCACATTCTGACTGCTCAGCCGTGGCAAAATCACCGCAGAGGCGCAAGGGCCGTACTGGCGGATTGCGCCAATCGGTAAGCCGAGAAATGCGCGAACATGCAGTGCGAACTCAGACAGATCCTGTGAAATCAGCGTCACCATGCCCGTGTCGTGCGGGCGCGGGGAGACTTCGCTAAAGATAACCTCATCGCCGCAAACGAATAATTCAACGCCAAACAGGCCATATCCCCCGAGTGCCAGCACCACTTTGCTGGCGATTTCCTGGGCGCGGGCGAGTGCCAGCGGCGACATCTGCTGCGGCTGCCACGACTCCCGGTAATCGCCGTCTTCCTGCCGATGCCCGACAGGTGCGCAAAAATGCACGCCATCGACGGCGTTGACTGTCAGCAGGGTTATCTCAAAATCAAACGGCACGACGCCTTCTATAATCACGCGCCCGGCACCAGCTCGACCGCCAAGCTGGGCATAGTTCCAGGCTTTTTCCAGCTCGTCAGGACGGCGAATAAAACTCTGCCCCTTACCGGAAGAACTCATCACCGGCTTCACAATACAAGGGAAGCCAATCGCGTCGACCGCCTGGCGAAAAGCCGCCTCGCTATCTGCAAAACGGTAGGATGACGTTGGCAACTGCAATGTTTCAGCGGCGAGACGACGGATGCCTTCGCGGTTCATCGTCAGCTGCGTTGCGCGGGCGCAGGGCACCACGCGCTGGCCTTGTGCCTCAAGCTCCAGCAATGCGTCGGTGGCGATAGCTTCGATTTCCGGCACGATAAAGTCTGGCTTCTCCTCGGCAACCAGCGCTTTTAGCGCATCGCTATCCAGCATATTAATGACATGTGCGCGGTGCGCCACATGCATGGCTGGCGCGTCGGCGTAACGGTCGACGGCAATCACTTCAATGCCCAGCCGCTGGCATTCAATGGCCACTTCTTTACCTAACTCACCGGAACCTAACAACATTACGCGGGTTGCTGCGGGACGCAGCGCTGTACCTAAAAGAGTCATAGAGCATCTTACCGTTGGCAAAAAAAACTGCGCGCAGTATATACGAAAACGTTTGCGTATGTCTTTTATCACTTGCGGTCGTTTTTTCATCGCGCTATTATGCTGTATAAATACACAGTTAAATGAGGCTGTATCATGGCGGTAGAAGTTAAATACGTAGTCATTCGCGAAGGTGAGGAAAAAATGTCTTTTGCCAGCAAAAAGGAAGCAGACGCTTACGACAAAATGCTCGATCTGGCCGACGTTCTCGGCGAGTGGCTGGGTAGTGCGCCGGTCGCGCTGGAAGATGAGCATCGCGATAGCATGGCGTTGTGGCTTGCTGAGCATAAAGATGCACTCAGTACTATTCTGAAATCGGGCAAGTTGCCCGGCGCGCAGGATGCCAGCGAACTCGCGGCGTCAGGCGATGAAACCGAAGGCGACGCCGTCGATATCAAACGCGCAACGAAACGCGAGAAAGCCGCCTGACCTTGCACTGCCAGCAATTTGTACCATGCTTTGTGTGGGCTATGGACCAGGAGAAAAAGCATGAATTTAGCAGGATATTGCACGGGTCTGCTTTTGCTGGCAGGCAGTATGGTCGCGCAGGCCGCCGCAGAAAAAACGGTGAAATTCCCCACCTGTGAAGGGCTGGACAGCGAAGGTATTGCTGCCAGCGTAAAGCGTGATTATCTGCAAAATCGCATCGTGCGCTGGGCAGACGATCAAAAAACGCTGGGGCAGGCGGATCCGGTGGCATGGATAAATGCGAAAGAGATAGTCGGTAAGGACGATAAATGGACGGTTCCTTTAACCGTGCGCGGTAAAAATACCGATATCCATTATCGCGTTGCTATTGACTGCAAAGCGGGAAGCGCAACCTATCAGTCTGCTCAGTGAGGCTATTTTCCCATCTTTTGCAGTCGCAGACATTTCCTGACATTCCCTTCGCTTAAGCTAAAGACTTACCATCATTAAGCGAGGGGAATATGAGCTGGTTAAATCAATTACAGTCGCTGCTCGGTCAGAAAGGCGGAGCAGCTGCATCGTCCGGCGGGCAGGGGCTGGAGAAAATGTTGCCGGGCGCGCTGGGTGGTCTCGCCGGGCTGCTCGTTGCCAATAAATCTTCGCGTAAATTGCTGACCAAATATGGCACCAGCGCGTTGCTGGTGGGCGGCGGGGCGCTGGCGGGCACCGTTTTGTGGAACAAATACAAAGATCGCGTGCGTGCCGCGCATCAGGGCGAGCCGCAATTCGGTCAGCACAGTTCACCGCTGGACGTGCGCACCGAGCGCTTAATCCTGGCGCTGGTCTTTGCGGCGAAAAGCGACGGGCATATTGATGACCAGGAGCGCGCGGCTATCGAACAACAGTTGCGCGACGCGGGTGTTGAAGAGCAGGGGCGGGCGCTTATCGCACAGGCTATTGAGCAACCGCTGGATCCGCAGCGCCTGGCGCAAGGCGTGCAGAACGAAGAAGAGGCGCTGGAACTCTACTTTTTGAGCTGTGCGGCTATCGATATTGATCACTTTATGGAACGCAGTTATCTGAATGCGCTCGGCGATGCGCTGAACATTCCGCAGGATGTGCGTGACGGCATTGAACAGGATCTGAAGCAGCAGAAAAGCGCTTTGCCACAATAAGATAACTGGCGTTTCGCTTGCATCACGCGTGGGTTTTGCCACCATTAAGTGGTGTGCAACAAAAAAAGAACAGTGCTATGCCGCCAAAAGCAAAACAAATCCCGCACGCCATGACCATGCATGGCGATACGCGCATCGACAACTATTACTGGCTACGGGACGACTCGCGCTCGCGGCCAGATGTCCTTGATTACCTGCATGAAGAGAACGACTATGGGCGCGAAGTGATGGCGTCACAACAGGCGTTACAGGATCAGGTACTGCAAGAACTGGTTGGGCGCGTCCCGCAGCGTGAAGTTTCTGCGCCTTACGTCAAAAACGGCTACCGCTATCGGCACGTCTATGAGCCGGGCTGTGAATACGCCATCTATCAGCGCCAGTCAGTACTGAGCGCTGAGTGGGACGACTGGCAGGTGCTGCTCGATGAAAACCAGCGTGCCGCGCACAGTGAGTTTTACACCCTTGGCGGTATGGCCGTTTCGCCGGACAACTGCATTATGGCGATTGCGGAAGATTTCCTCTCCCGTCGGCAGTATGGTCTGCGCTTTCGCAACCTGTCCACGGGGAACTGGTATCCGGAATTGCTGGATAATGTCTCGCCCGGCTTTGTCTGGGTGAATGATTCCGAAACGCTCTACTATGTGCGCAAGCATCCCACCACCTTACTTCCCTACCAGGTGTGGCGTCATACCGTCGGGACGCCTTCGCAGGAAGATGAACTGGTCTATGAAGAGCTGGATGAAACCTTTTACGTTGGTCTTGGCAAAACGACGTCGCAGCATTACATCACCATCCATTTGTCGAGCGCCACGACCAGCGAGGTTCTGCTGCTTGATGCGGAATTACCGGATGCGCAGCCGCTCTGCTTCCTGCCCCGGCGCAGGGATCATGAATACAGCCTGGATCATTACCAGCACACCTTTTACCTGCGTTCGAATCGCGAGGGGAAGAATTTTGGTCTGTATCGCACCAAAGTTCGTGACGAGCGTCGCTGGGAAGTGCTCATCCCGGCGCGGGAACACATCATGCTGGAAGGTTTTACCCTGTTTACCGACTGGCTGGTGGTGGAAGAACGTCAGCGTGGTCTGACGAGCTTGCGTCAGATTAACCGTAAAACCCGCGAAGTCACCGGTATCGCGTTTGATGACCCGGCCTATGTGACCTGGCTTGCCTACAACCCGGAACCGGAAACCTCGCGCCTGCGCTATGGCTACTCGTCAATGACCACGCCGGACACGCTGTTTGAACTGGATATGGATACCGGCGAGCGGCGCGTGCTCAAACAGATGGAAGTGCCGGGTTTTGACGCAAGTCTGTATCGCAGCGAGCACTTGTGGATCACGGCGCGCGATGGCGTCGAAGTGCCGGTGTCGCTGGTCTATAACCATAAGCATTTTCGCGCATGGGAAAACCCGCTGCTGGTTTACGGCTATGGCTCATACGGTGCCAGCCAGGATGCGGATTTCAGCAGCAGCCGTCTTAGCCTGCTGGACCGTGGTTTCGTTTGTGCCATTGCGCATGTGCGCGGTGGGGGCGATCTGGGGCAGTCGTGGTATGAAGACGGTAAATTCCTCAATAAGAAAAATACGTTCAACGACTTTATTGACGTCACCGATGCATTGCTGGCGCAGGGC
Source organism: Vagococcus sp. WN89Y (assembly GCF_052220145.1). Classification (NCBI taxonomy): domain Bacteria; kingdom Bacillati; phylum Bacillota; class Bacilli; order Lactobacillales; family Enterococcaceae; genus Vagococcus; species Vagococcus sp. WN89Y. The sequence continues at coordinate 11,637 of NZ_JBQPOM010000061.1, forward strand.
TACGGCTCGCCGCTCTTCTGTTATGGCATGGGCGGCAGCGCTGGCGGGATGCTCATCGGTGCCGTGATTAACCAGCGTCCTGCGCTGTTCCATGGCGTGGTTGCTCAGGTTCCGTTTGTTGACGTGCTGACGACAATGCTGGATGAATCTATCCCCCTGACGACCGGGGAGTTTGAGGAGTGGGGGAATCCACAGGATGAAACTTACTACCACTATATGAAAAGCTACAGCCCGTACGATAATATTCAGGCGCAGAATTACCCACATATGCTGGTGACCACCGGCTTGCACGATTCGCAGGTGCAGTACTGGGAACCGGCGAAATGGGTTGCCAGGCTGCGCGAATACAAAACCGATGACAATCTGCTGCTACTGTGTACGGATATGGATACCGGCCATGGCGGGAAGTCCGGGCGGTTTAAATCTTACGAAGGCGTTGCGCTGGAGTACACATTCCTTATTGCCCTGGCCCAGGGAACGCTGCCCAGACCAGACATGCCTTAATCTTCTCCCAGGTAATGCCTGAGAGTCAGACGCAGCTCGGGGCTCATACGCTCAAGGTTATTAAATAACCAACGCAAATACCCCGGGTCGCGATCGGCTATTTCAGCAACGGCTTTGCCGCGATACTTGCCGAACGTAAAGGTGGTCATCAGCGCCGGGCGGCCTGTAATGGTCACCATCTCCTCCGGCGTCCAGCCCGAAACCTGCATAATATCGATAAGCAACGCAGCGGTGATATAGCAGTCATAGAGCGCGCGGTGATGATGCAGGCCCGCAGGCGTCTGCACGCTCAGCTTGCGGGATTTATACAGCGCCATATTGCTGTATTTGATCCCAGGCCACAGGCGACGCGCCAGCTTCATTGTGCAAATCCACTCGCCTGGCATTTCCGGCAACACGCGGCGGTCGAAGCTCGCATTGTGCGCCACATACCATTGGCTGCCGTAATAATGCGGCACGATCTCTTCTATCCAGGGCTTATCGGCGACCATTGACTCCGTGATGCGGTGGATCGCCATAGCCTGTGCGCTGATGGGCCGGTCCGGGCGCACCAGGTGGCTCATCGGGTTGACGATTTGCCCGTCAACCACGTCCACAGAGGCGACTTCCACAATGCCGCCATGCAGATCGCAGGTTTCTGTATCTATCACACGCAGCATGATTATTTCGCTTTCGGCTCATAAGGCAGGCGGGAAAGGGAGACGGAGGCCAGACGATGAGCAATCAGGCGTTCACGAAACCAGTCGCGCAGGTGCGCCGGTTGCTCGCGCTCAACGGCTTCGGCAATCACCGGCATATTGTAACGCTCTTTAAAGGCAACACCCGCAGCGGCAAGGTCAACGTTGACCTTGTCCATTTCAGCCTGATCCAGTCGGGCAAGATTGGTAATCATGACATTCTCCTCGATTTATGCGGCAAAAGTTACTAAGCCTGTCGCAGAAAGACAAGTGCCGCAGCGATGATACTCGACGCACCAGGTATACAGCGTTATTCTTCTGGCATTATGCATAACAAAAAGGAATGCAGTATATGCCTGTTTTTTCCCTACGTTGCCTGCAAACAGCGACACTTCTCTCCGGTCTGTTCATCGCCACCTCTGTTTTCGCTCATGCGCACCTGCAAGGTCAGTACCCTGCAGCCGATGCGCAAGTCGTCGCAGCACCCCAGGCTTTGACGCTGAATTTCTCAGAAGGTATCGAACCAACGTTCAGCGGGCTGACATTAACGGGGCCGCAACAGCAAGTTATTCGCACGGGCAGCGCAAAGCGCAACGAGAAAGATAAAAAGCAGATGATCGTCCCGCTGGAGCAGCCGCTGACGCCGGGTAAATATGCCGTGAAATGGCACGTTGTTTCTGTCGACGGGCACAAAACCCACGGCCAGTATCATTTTACCGTGAAGTGACAATGCTGGCCGCTGGATATGTCGGGCTTCGGTTTATCCATTTCGCAGCCCTGATGCTGATTTTTGGCAGCGCGCTATTCAGCGCGTGGCTCGCCCCGCGCAACTTGCGCCCCGTGCTTATTCAACGCTCTCTTATTTTGCAGAAATCCTGTTTATGTGTCTGTGTTTTAAGTGCGGCGTTGATGTATGCCTGGCAGGGCGGGATGATGGGTGACGGCTGGAACGATATCTGGCGACCGGTCACCTGGATGGCTGTTGTGGGTACGCAAACGGGTACAGCCCTGGCGTGGCAAATCATTATCGCCTTGCTGACGCTGGTGGCGGCCTTGCTACAATCGCAGCAGCAAAAACGAGTCCTGTTGCTGGTGACGCTACAATTTGTTCTGGCGGCAGGCATCGGCCATGCCGCCATGCGTGACGGTATGCCTGGCGTAGTGCAACGGGGTAATCAGCTTGTGCATTTATTATGCGCGGCGTTTTGGCTGGGCGGTCTGTTGCCGCTGCTGTTATGCCAACGCCTGGCACGGGGACAATGGCAGACCGCAGCCCTCTACACCATGATGCGTTTCTCTCTGTACGGCCATTTTGCCGTCGCAGGCGTTCTGCTAACCGGTGTGGTTAATACGCTTTTGATTCAGGGGCTGATGCTGCCCTGGCATAGCGCATGGGGGCGTTTATTGTTGGTGAAATGTGCGCTTGTGGCGCTGATGGTGGTAATTGCGCTGGTGAACCGGTATGTTCTGGTGCCTCGTTTGAGCCTCAAAAGCGCGACCGCGCGGCGTTTCTTTTTTTATATGACATGGGCTGAAATGGGTCTCGGTGCGCTGGTACTGGCTACGGTCAGCCTGTTTGCGACCTGGGAGCCGTTTTGACTGAACCTGGCGGAAAGAATGAAAAAGAGTTTATTAGTATTGTTAATGCTGACATGTTCAGGTGCTGCGCTGGCGGCACCACAGGTGATAACCGTCAGCCGTTTTGAAATCGGGAAAGATAAGTGGGCGTTTAACCGCGAAGAGGTGATGCTGACCTGCCGTCCGGGCAAGGCGCTATTTGTCATAAATCCGGGCACGCTGGTGCAATATCCGCTTAATGAGGTGGCTGAACAGCAGGTGGCCAGTGGTCAAAGCAACGCTCAACCGATCAGCGTTATTCAAATTGACGATCCGAACCGCCCGGGTGAAAAGAAGAGCCTCGCGCCTTTTATTGAGCGGGCAGAAAAACTTTGTTAAGAATTTTTTCTAACCACTTGATATAAAGATAAAAACCGCAAGCCTGTAACAACAAGTCTTGCGGTTTTAGCATTTCTGAGCGTAACGATAACCTAAATTTCCCCGCCTCTTTTGCTGCAAACTGGAAAACCTGGCGTCGTCATCTATTCTTAAAGGGCAAGGCGACTTAGCCTGCATTAATGCCAACTTTTAGCGCACGGCTCTCTCCCAAGAGCCATTTCCCTGGACCGAATACAGGAATCGTATTCGGTCTTTTTTTAAACTCATTTTAAATCAATGGGTTTAAGGCAAGACCCGAAATCCTGCGTTCTGACCTTTTCTCTTTATATCACACCAAAAACATACATAACATTTTTACATGCAAAATTTCAATAACAGCGTACCCTTTCGGCGCTTGCCCTGGTACATTTCAGGCATTTTCTCAGGGAGTGGGGCCGCTTCATAAAGCTCTCTGCCGAGGCCGCAGACCTCAGGCGTTCTCGTCTATATTATCCGGGACATGTTTAAGGTGAAACGACATGTTCATGTGCCCGGACTTTTATAAATATCAGGGTTGCTTAGAGCATGAGTATCACCCTGGTAAAATTACGTTAACATATATAGCATATATTATTTGAGATAAGTTCAGAGTAAGATACGCCTTTGATAATGAATGGTTGAAATGATAAAATAAAATCTTTATTGTTTTTGTTTGAAATTTAAATCTAATAATATGAAAACTAAGTTGTTCAATTTTACGGAAGATAAAAATAAGAGTTATGTTTTTAGATGGACGAAAAAGCATTATGAATTTTGTCAGGACAACGATATTTTTTTGAACCATCGAGGGGAAAAGCCTTATAAAGAAAGAAATAGAGTGCTTCTTTCGAAGGGGGATAAAGTTAGAATTGAAAATAATGTCATCGTTGAGCAATTTTCAACGATGCCGGTCAAAAGTTTCTGTAGCGTTGGTGCTTTTTCATTTCCAACATGTCATTTCTCAGGCAATGTTGTTATTGGTCGGTTTTGTAGCATTGCATCTAATGTAAAAGTCATGGGTGGCGATCATCCAATGGATCGCTTCACAACGCACATGCTTACTTATAATGGTGAGTTCGATAAGTTTGCTATGGAGAAGTTTAACCGCCCATGGGTATTGAAAAAATTTATAACCAGACCTAAAAAACTGATTATAGGAAATGATGTCTGGATCGGGAATGACGTTGTATTGAAAGGTGGAATTACCATTGGCGATGGAGCTGTGGTTGCGGCTAATTCCGTCGTTACTAAAGATGTACCGCCCTATGCGATTGTAGCAGGAGTTCCTGCAAAAATTATCAGGTATAGATTTGGGCCTGAAATCATTGATGAGCTACTGAAAATAAAATGGTGGGATTATAATTACGTCGATCTGCCTGATAATAATAAATGCGATGATATTAATTATTTTGTGCAGGAAATGAATGACATGATATCAACTGGAGCTATCAAAGAAAAAACATATAAAAAATTTAATTTATCAGAGGTGTTTTTGGCACTTTAGTTTGTTTGGGGGGAGCAGGGAAGCTTTATGATTTTTTATTAACGGCTAGTGTGTAGCTCTGGTATTAAATGTTTATATGAACAGCTAAAGAATATTATAAATAAGGGCGGGGTTATATTGTTGTTCGAAACATTTGTGAGCGTCTGTCCCCCCAACAGTTTCACGTATTTTTTCGGGAACGGTCGGGCTTCCGGCCCCCTTTTCGCTATACTAAAAGCAGGGGGAATAATATGTACAAACGTATTGATGGCTCAGACTGGCGGCATATCTGGGTTGTGGGCGATCTGCATGGTTGCCATCACCTGTTAATGCAGTGCTTACGCGAGCGCCATTTTGACCCTTACAGTGACCTGCTGCTCTGCGTCGGGGATTTAATCGATCGCGGGCCCGACAGCTTACATTGCCTGCAATTAATGCAAAAACCCTGGTTTAAAACGGTTCGCGGCAATCATGAGCAGATGGCTCTCGATGCGTTACGCGATCGCGACAGGGGGATGTGGCAGTTAAATGGCGGCAACTGGTTTACCGCGCTGGATGAGCAAGAGCAGCAGCAGGCCTTACAGGCACTGCACCACTGTGATGAGCTACCCTATATCATGGAGTTACACTGCGGCGAGAGCGTGCACGTCATTGCGCATGCGGATTATCCATCAGCTGAATATCAGTGGGGGAAAGCGGTAGACCGTGAATCCGTGCTGTGGCGCCGCGACCGGCTGAATCAGTTACTTGATGGAAAGGGAGAGGGGATTTCCGGCGCGGATCACTTTTGGTTTGGTCACACGCCGCTTAAGCAGCGCTTCAACAGATTCAACTTACACTACATTGATACCGGCGCGGTGTTCAGCGGCGAGCTGACGTTGGTGCAACTGCAATAATCAAAAATCGCTGTATTCGCTGGCCGGGCGCCAGAAACCATCAATAAAGTCCTCGACCGGGTAACAACCACCGTGCCGCATACGCTGGTCGCGCATTGCATATTCGCACTGTTGTTCCGTATTAAACACATCAACCACAATGTCGTCACATCCACCATCCAGGTAGCAAACGAATAAAACCAGCGCGTACATGCCATCCTCGTTACCGTACTTTGTAACGTTAAGTGTAGGAGATGAATTTAAGCAAGGGAAATCAGGCAGGTAAATAACCCGTCTCGTGGACGGGTTTCGAGTGGATCAGGCAAGACGCATAATCCAGGTATCGTTTTTCTCGTCGTAGCGGTCGCGATAAAGCACAGAGTGTTCGCCATCCAGGATCGCCGGAATACTGGTTTCCGCGTCCCATGCATCAAGCTGCATACATAAATCCGGGTCAGAACTGCATGGAATATGTAACGTGCGTTCTCCCTGCGTCTCTCCTTGCAGCTCGGCATCATCAATTTCAAACGTGCCGATGCGTACGCTGGTTTTCGTCATAATGCTCTCCGTTGATTACTGAAATGTGGTATGACCAGTAAAGCACTCCCTATTTCAGCCTGGTACAACATAGAGCAAGCCGCCAGTCAAAAGATGCTGTTTTTAAAAAGCGCTCAGACAAGCCCGGCAAACAAACGCCCGTCGCGTACCAGCTCGCGCGGATAGCTATTTTTTATGCGTGAACCGACTTTTTTGGCCAACCCCAGGGGTTGCCCCTGGAAAGTGACCAGCACGTCGTCGCGGGCTGGTGCGGCCTGCGGGTAAATATCCCGCCCGCGATACCACTCTTCGGCTTCTGCAAGCGTCAGCGGAAACGCCAGCGGATTATCGTGCCCGGCAAGGGCGATAACCGCCTCATGCTGCCAGCGATAACCTTTGTTATGCGTTTCAGCGAGGCGAATACCGAGGCGTGAAAAACGGACTTTTCCGATGAGCGCTTCAATCTGCGCCGGAAACAGCCAGAGTTCTTTATCCCGCTGCCAAACGTGCAGTTCATCGCCCCACTGCAGCCCAACTGCGGCGGCGGCAGCGACGACCTGAGCGGCCTCGCGCGCTTTCAGCGGGGCGAAAGGAAAATTGCCGACTTTATAGCCTGGCGCTGGTAGGGCAGGGATCGCTGCTGTTTTACGGATGCGCGCCACGAAAAAGCCTTCGCAATCGTAGATCTGCGGGAAGACATGCAAAAAGCCCTCTGCGGTGAGCGCGTCCGATGCGCCGTCAAACAGTGTATCCAGCGAAAGGAACTCGACAGCATCAGGATATTGCGCCTGAAGCCAGTGGCAAATCGCTTCGTTTTCATCACGGTTAAGGGTACAGGTGGAATAGACCAGCACCCCGCCTGGGCGCAACGTATGAAACGCGCTGTCGATAAGTTCGCGCTGCGTGGCGGCGATCTCCAGATTACTGGCAACCGACCAGTTCTTTAACGCGCCGGCATCTTTGCGCACCACGCCTTCGCCGGAGCAGGGGGCGTCCAGCAGCACCGCGTCAAACATTTCCGGCAGCGCCTGGCCGAACACGCGGCCATCAAAATGGGTCAACGCCACGTTACTGATACCGCAACGGCTGATGTTGGCGTGCAATACTTTTACCCGGCTGGCGGAAAACTCATTAGCAAGGATAGCGCCCCGGTTACCCATTCTGGCCGCTATCTGCGTCGTTTTGGAGCCCGGCGCTGCGGCCACATCCATCACGCGCTGTGGCGATTCGCCATCGGCAAAGAGCGCCGCAACGGGCAGCATCGAGCTGGCTTCCTGGATATAAAACATCCCGCTCAGGTGCTCCGCGGTACTGCCAAGCGGTAGCGCGTCTTCATCATCCCGCTCGATCCAGAACCCTTCGGCGCACCAGGGAATCGGCGTCAGCTGCCAGCCATAGGGCGCAACCAGGGCCAAAAAGTCAGCGACAGAAATTTTTAGCGTGTTGACGCGAATACTGCGGCGCAGCGGGCGCTGGCAGGCAGCGATAAAATCATCGAATGAGAGATGGTCTGGCATGACCTCGCGCATTTGCGCGAGAAATTCATCAGGAAGATAGGCAGAGGTTTGAGCCACGGAGCGTACCACAAGCAAAAAAACAGGCGCGCAGTGTAGCATAAAGGCCCCGGCGCAGGCACGCCGGAGCCGACAGGCTTAGCGCGGCAGGGCTGTGCCCCATTCACGCCACTCTTTGGGTTCGCTCTCCAGCAGCAGGAAGTGCTTACCTGGCTGTGCCTTCGGCGCCAGCGGCGTTCCCGGCGGCGTGGCAAATGCGATACCGCCGCGAATAAACTGGTTGAAGGTGCCCGTTTTCACCACGCCGCCGGTTAAACCGAAGTCCAGCGTATAGCCTGAAGCCAGCCAGAACACGGAGTTGTTACGCACCAGGTGCTGATAGCGTTTACTGATGCGCATGGCCACCATTACCCGATCTGAGAGCGAACCGAGCGTCAGGCCGGTCACGGTCCCGACTTCGATACCGCGGAACAGTACCGGGGTGCCGATGTTCATGGAACCCACTTCCGGCGCCTCGACGACAATGTTTAAGCCATCCAGATAGCGAGAGTCGGTAATGGTCGCTTCCTGCAGCTCAAAATCTCGCCGCACCGGGCCACGACCTGGCTCTACATTAATATAGGGTTGCAGGATAGTATCCAGATGTTCGACGCCAGCCGCAGAGATTTGCGGTGTTATCACGGAAAAACGCGTACCCGCACGGGCAAAGGTCTGCACATACTCCGGGTAGAGCACGGCTGAGGCCTGCACTTCATTTTTCGTGGTCATCAGTTTCAGCGCCTGAATCTGCCCGATATCAATGCCGAGATAACGAATTGGCATACCGGCTGCCAGTTTTCCTGCATCAAACGCATGCAGTGTTATCTGGCCACCCACGGCCCGCGCGGCTGTTTCGGAAGCATAGAGCACGCGCTTGTCACCCTTACGCAAGCGCCCGCTGGCGCCGCTGAGGTTATCAAAGCTAATTGCACCTTTGATAGCGCGTGAGAGAGGAGAGGCCTGGACGGTCAGACCGCTACCGTTGAGTTGCACTTTGGCGCCGCCTTCGGCCCAGAACACGCTATTACTGGTTAACAGGTTACGATGCTCAGGCTTGATATGCAGATCGATATCAAAGGCATCCGCGCGTGGGCGCACGGTTATCACTTCTCCGACTTCAAACTTGCGATAGAGCACCACAGAACCCGCCTGCACATCCGGCAGGGTATCGGCGGTCAGTGTCAGCGTGGTGGTGGGCAGGTCGCTCAGGCTGTTTTCCAGCGCTTTATCGAGGTTCGCAAACAGCGGATAACTGTTTTTCATTTCGCCTTTACCGCCGGGCAGGATGCGGATGCCTCCGCTGACCCACTCCGTGGCGCTGGCCGCCAGAAATTCGATACCATCCAGACCGACTTTGACATCCACCCGGCTGTTGACCACAAATTTGCTGTCGCCATGCACCAGGTCACGGTATTTCGGATCGATGGCGACGGCAAACGTCACGCCTTTGCTGGTGAGATTGCGCTCCAGCACCTGGCCAATTTGCACCCCATGCAGCACCAGCGGTTGCCCGGCATCGATACCGTAGCTTTCAGACGCGGTCAGCGTCAGCGTCAGCACGCCAGGCTCCTGCAACAGGGTTTTATCGGCAGGCAGTACCACAAACTGGTTGCGCGGTTTGCCTTCGCCCGGCACCAGCTCCAGCGTACTGCCGGTGAGCAGCGAGCTGATGCTGGGGTTATTGAGCGTAATTTTGGGACTGTGCATCTCGATACGCGTATTGTCGCGCAGCAAATTCACCACGCCGGGGTCCACCGTCATCTCGCCCGTGACCGTGCCGCCAGGATTGAGGTCGATTTTTGTCAACTGTCCCACTTCCAGCCCCTGGTACATCAGTGGCGTCGACCCAGCTTTCAGCCCCTGGCCGCCAGGTAAATCAAGCTTCACCAGGACGCCGCGTTGACTGTGGGCTAGATCTTCATACAAACCGTACTCATCTTCCTGGTCGGCGGGTTTGGAGTTGTCCGGCGAGTCAAAGGCGATAGCCCCGTTGACCAGCGCCGCCAGGCTTTCCAGCTCCACTTTCGCACCGGAGAGACCCACGTCGGCTTTAAGGCCGGAGACATTCCAGAAACGGCTGCCTTTTTTCACCAGGTGGGTAAAGCGGCGCTCAATCAGCACATCAATAGTCACGCCCTGTTTATTGGTATTAATTGAGTAGTCATACACGCGACCAACGGGGATTTTACGAAAATAGACCAGCGACCCGCTGTTCAGCGCGCCAAGATCGGGCGCGTGCAGGTGGATCATCAGCTCGCCATTATTCAGACGATACTTTGGTTGCGTATCCAGCGCAGTAAAGTGCTCCTGCGGTTCGCCTTTACCCGGCATCATGCCGATATAGTTACCGCCGACCAGCGCATCAAGCCCCGACACCCCCGCCAGCGACGCTTTCGGCGTGACCAGCCAGAACTGAGTTTCGCTGCGCAGCGCATCTTTCATATTGGCTTTGATGCTGGCGCTGACCTCAATTTTGTTCAGATCGTCGCTAAGGCGAACATCCTGCACCGTACCCACTTCCACACCCTGATAACGCACGGGCGTACGTCCGGCGACGATACCGTCTGCAGACATAAAATCGATGGTGATGCTATTGCCACGATCCTGATAGTTGCTCCAGACAAGCCAGCCGGCAATCAGCACTGCAATAACCGGCAATAACCAGAATGGCGAAATACGCCGTTTCGTTTTAATTCGCGCTTCAGTCGGCGAAGCAGGGGTTTGGTGACTCATGTGCATCCCAGAGTAAGCGACTGTCCAGCCATTCCACAGCAAGAATAGTCAAAATGACCGCCGCGCCGAAATAAAACGCAGCGGGGCCCATTGTAAAAGCCAAAAGTTGATCGCGATTAATCAGCGACATCGTCAACGAAATAACGAACAGGTCAAGCATCGACCAGCGTCCAATCCATTGCACCAGACGCAGCAGCAGGATACGCGCACGCAGGCCTCGTTGGAATTTGAAGTGGACGCTAATAAGCAGTGTAAACAGTACGATGACTTTGGTAAACGGCACCAGAATACTGGCGATAAAAACCACTCCGGCCACGGCGATATTACTGTCTGCCAGAGAAATAATGCCCGACAAGATAGTGTCTTCCTGGCGCGCGCCGTTGAGGTAAACCACCGAGATAGGCATCAGGTTGGCCGGAAACAGGAAAATCATAGACGCAATCAGCGCGGCCCAACATTTTTGCAGGCTGTGGCGGCGGCGCTCACGCAAAGGAATATGGCAACGGGGGCAGCGCCCGCGCGCATCCGGCAGGCCGGTATAGTGGCAGCCCAGGCACGCACGCAGCTTCGGGTCGGGGCGCCGTGCAGGGCGCTGCGGGTAGTAGCGCTCCCAGAGCTGTTCTACGTTGAGATGAATAAGTGTTAATACGCTGAGAATAACCAGCGCAACAAAAGCATACAGCCCCATGCCGGGCTTTAACCAGGCGTAGTCCTGCACTTTGATGGATGCCACGCCGATGCCAACCAGGTAAATATCCAGCATGACCCACTCTTTGAGCCTTTCGAGCATCAGCAGTACCGGTCGCAAATTCATGCCGAGAATATTACCGAACCACAAATAAGCAATTGACACGACCAATACCACCGGCGCGCCAACGGTACAAAACAGCACCATCGCGGCGGTCAGCGGTGAACCCTGAGCATTCATTTGCCAGATACCTTGCAGCAAATTGGCGTCAATTCGCGAGCCAAGTAAATAAAAATGTAACAAAGGTTCGCTATAGGCAAAGGGCATCAGTAACAACATGGTGACCGCCATGGCCGCCAGACGCGTCAGTGACCAGTCCCGGCCATCGCGGATTTTGGCATCGCAGCAGGGGCAAAATGCACTTTGATGCGATTTCATAACCGGTAACGCAAAAAGCGTATCGCATTGCGGGCAGCGCTGATAATGTGCGCGGGGTAGGGCTGCGCCCACTGTGCTCACGGTAATTTTTTTTGCTGGCGTAATTTGTCGAATTTTAAGGGCCATCGCGTGTATCAAAAAAAGTATGAATAGTTCTATATTAACTCATCACCAGAACATCTTGAGCATCAAGGCATTTAATGCTTATTTTAATAGGCTATGTATTTTTTCAAAGCAAGACACCAAAATGGTTGAATAATGAACAAAACAGAATTTTACGCGGATCTGAACCGCGATTTTCAGGCGTTAATGACAGGTGAAACCAGTTTTTTAGCGACGCTTGCAAATACCAGCGCGCTTTTATTTGAACGTCTTGAAGGCGTGAACTGGGCCGGTTTTTATTTGCTTGAAAAGGATACGCTGGTATTAGGACCTTTTCAGGGAAAAATCGCCTGCGTACGTATTCCTGTCGGTCGCGGCGTGTGTGGCACCGCCGTGTCGGAAAATCGCGTACAGCGCGTGGATGACGTGCATCAATTCTCCGGGCATATTGCGTGCGATGCGGCCAGCAATGCTGAAATCGTATTACCGGTGGTGGTGAATAATCTGATTATTGGTGTGCTGGATATCGACAGCGTCGAGTATTCTCGTTTTACCGCTGAGGATGAAAAGGGGCTGCGCGAGCTGGTTTCGCATCTTGAGGATGTTATTGCAGCCACCGATTATAAAAAAATCTGCCATTCCGTAGCAGGATAATCAACGGATAACGTGGCATTTACCGATAGCGTCATTATAATGACGCCTGTTCATGCCTGCGGCTAGTTGGCTACGTCCGTTGTAATCAGGAAATTTCATGGAAAATCAACCTAAGTTGAATAGCAGTAAAGAAGTTATCGCTTTTTTGGCCGAACGCTTTCCTCACTGTTTCAGTGCTGAAGGTGAGGCACGCCCGCTGAAAATTGGTATTTTTCAGGATTTGGTTGAGCGTGTTGAGGGTGAGATGAATCTCAGCAAAACCCAACTTCGCTCCGCTTTACGTCTTTATACTTCCAGCTGGCGCTACCTGTACGGTATCAAAGCTGGCGTGGCGCGTGTTGATCTTGATGGCAACCCTTGCGGTGTGCTGGACGAGCAGCATGTGGAGCACGCGCGTAAACAGCTGGAAGAAGCAAAAGCTCGCGTTCAGGCGCAACGCGCTGAACAGCAGGCGAAAAAACGCGAAGCGGCCGCTGCAGCTGGTCAGGAAGAAACCCCGCGCCGCGAGCGCAAAGCACGCCCGGCACCGCGCCGTAAAGAGGGCGGTGAGCGTAAACCGCGTCAGGACAAACCTGCAGCGAAAACCCAGCGTGCACCACAGCAGGAAGAACGTCGTACGCCGGTTTCAGATTTGTCTGAATTAAGCGTGGGCCAAAGCCTGAAGGTGAAAGCGGGAAACAATGCGATGGACGCCACGGTGCTGGAAGTGACGAAAGATGGCGTTCGCGTACAGCTTGGTTCGGGTATGTCGATGATTGTACGCGCAGAACATTTATTGTTCTGAAACGGAGGCCTGGCCTGGCATGAACACTTTGTTTAAGCGCACGGTATTGGCTGGCCTGTTATTCGTAACAGGCCATGCTTTTGCCGTGGAAGATATTACGCGCGTTGATCAGATTCCGGTACTTAAGGAAGAGACGCAGCACGCGACGGTGAGCGAGCGGGTTACCTCTCGTTTTACGCGCTCACACTACCGGCAGTTTGATTTAGATGAGGCTTTCTCCGCAAAGATCTTCAATCGTTATCTGAACCTGCTGGATTACAGCCACAACGTGCTGTTAGGCAGCGACGTTGAGCAGTTCTCCAAACAGAAAGACCAGATAAGCGATGAGTTGCGCAGCGGCAAGCTGGATGTGTTTTACGATCTCTATAATCTTGCGCAAAAACGTCGCTTTGAGCGTTACCAGTACGCGTTAAAAGTGCTTGAGCGCCCGATGGATTTCACCGGCAAGGATACGTTTAATCTTGACCGCAGCAAAGCGCCGTGGCCAAAAGATGAAGCGGAGCTGAATGCATTGTGGGACAGCAAAGTTAAGTATGACGAGCTGAGCCTCAAACTGACGGGCAAAGACGAAAAAGAGATCCGCGAGACGCTCTCCCGGCGTTATAAATTTGCGATTCGCCGCCTGGCGCAAAGCAACAGCGAAGATGTTTTCTCGTTGGCAATGACCGCGTTTGCCCGTGAAATCGATCCGCATACCAATTACCTTTCACCGCGCAACACCGAGCAGTTCAATACAGAAATGAGCCTGTCGCTCGAAGGTATTGGCGCGGTTTTGCAGATGGATGATGATTACACCGTCATCAATTCGATGGTGGCGGGCGGACCTGCGGCGAAGAGCAAAGCGATAAGCGTCGGCGACCGTATCGTTGGCGTAGGCCAGCCTGGTCAGAATATGGTCGATGTGATTGGCTGGCGTCTCGATGACGTGGTTGCGCTGATCAAAGGGCCGAAGGGCAGTAAAGTGCGTCTCGAAATCCTGCCAGCAGGTAAGGGAACGAAAACGCGCGTGATTACGCTTACCCGTGAGCGTATCCGCCTGGAAGACCGCGCGGTGAAAATGTCCGTGAAGACTGTGGGCAAAGAAAAAGTCGGCGTGCTGGACATTCCAGGTTTCTACGTTGGCCTGACAGATGATGTGAAAGTCCAGTTGCAGAAGCTGGAAAAACAGAACGTCAGCAGTGTGGTTATCGACTTGCGCACGAACGGCGGCGGGGCGCTGACCGAAGCGGTTTCGCTCTCCGGGCTGTTTATTCCTTCCGGGCCGGTCGTGCAGGTGCGTGATAATAACGGCAAAGTGCGCGAAGACAGCGACACGGACGGCGTGGTTTATTATAAAGGCCCGCTGGTGGTGCTGGTTGACCGCTTTAGCGCCTCTGCTTCTGAGATTTTTGCTGCCGCCATGCAGGATTATGGCCGGGCGCTGATTGTGGGTGAACCGACCTTTGGTAAAGGCACGGTTCAGCAATATCGCTCCCTGAACCGTATTTACGATCAGATGCTGCGCCCGGAATGGCCAGCGTTGGGATCGGTGCAGTACACCATCCAGAAATTCTATCGCGTGAACGGCGGCAGTACGCAGCGTGAAGGCGTGAAGCCGGATATCATTATGCCTACCGGGACGCAGGTTACGGAAACGGGTGAGAAATTCGAAGATAACGCTTTACCGTGGGACAGCATCAACGCGGCGACTTTCGTGCGAACCGGCGATTTGAAGCCGTTTGGCCCTGAGCTGCTGAAAAACCACGAAGCGCGCATCGCTGACGATCCGGAGTTCCAGTATATTGCGAAAGACATTGCACGCTTTGAAGCGATGAAGGACAAGCGCAACATTGTGTCGTTGAATTTCGCGCAGCGTGAAAAAGAGAACGCCGAAGAGGATGCCATTCGCCTCTCTCGTTTAAACGATCGCCTGAAGCGTGAAGGTAAACCGCTGCTGAAAAAACTGGATGATTTGCCGAAGGATTATCAGGAACCGGATCCGTATCTTGATGAAACCGTCAAGATAGCGCTCGACCTGGCCCATCTTGAGAAAGAGAAACCGGCGGAACAACCTGCTGCTGCAAAACAGTAAGTTAGGCGCAAGCTAAAAACAGGCACAAGAGATTGTGCCTGTTTTTTTTACATTTTTCTGGTGGCGTAAGCATAATGCTACAAAATGTAAAGTTGTGTCTTTCTCATGACTTACGCGGCCTGGATACTTGAAAATAGCATTTCTACCCATACGATGTGGGTAATCGCTTAGTGCGTTTTGTTAAACAGAGGTAAAAAGAACATTATGATGCGAATCGCGCTCTTCCTGTTGACTAACCTGGCCGTCATGTTGGTGTTCGGGCTGGTGCTTAGCCTGACGGGCATTCAGTCGAGCAGCGTTCAGGGTTTGTTAATTATGGCGCTGCTGTTTGGTTTTGGTGGCTCATTCGTTTCTTTGTTAATGTCGAAATGGATGGCGCTGAAATCCGTTGGCGGCGAGGTGATTGAGCAGCCGCGTAACGATATGGAACGCTGGCTGGTCGATACCGTAGCCCGTCAGTCTCGCCAGGCGGGGATCGCTATGCCGCAGGTCGCCATTTACCATGCGCCGGATATCAACGCCTTTGCCACCGGCGCCCGTCGCGACGCGTCACTGGTCGCAGTCAGCACCGGGTTGCTGCAAAACATGAGTCGTGATGAGGCCGAAGCGGTCATTGCGCATGAAATCAGCCATATCGCCAACGGTGACATGGTGACCATGACGCTTATCCAGGGTGTGGTGAACACCTTCGTTATCTTTATCTCGCGTATCATTGCGCAGATTGCCGCTGGTTTCCTCGGCGGGAACCGTGACGATGGCGAAGAGAGCAACGGCAACCCGCTTATCTATTTCGCGGTGGCAACCGTGCTGGAGCTGGTGTTTGGCATCCTGGCAAGCATCATCACCATGTGGTTCTCCCGTTATCGTGAGTTCCACGCCGATGCCGGTTCGGCGAAGCTGGTCGGTCGTGAGAAGATGATTGCTGCGCTGCAACGCCTGAAAACAAGTTATGAACCGCAGGAAGCCAGCAGCATGATGGCATTCTGCATTAACGGTAAATCGAAATCACTCAGCGAGCTGTTTATGACCCACCCGCCGCTGGATAAACGTATTGAAGCCCTGCGCAGCGGGGAGTACCTGAAGTAATTGTTACGAAGAAAGAAAAGCGCGTCGGTCGACGCGCTTTTTTTTACGCCGTGCGGGGCTGGCTTATACGTAAACTGCTGATAATGGCGGCAAGCGTCGCCAGCGAACCTGCCACCAGCAGCGATGTATGCGTGCCGCTGTCGGCAAAAAAGTTAAACATTAAGGCCACCAGCGCCGCCCCTGTGCTTTGCCCAAGCAAGCGCGCGGTGCCCAGCATACCGCTTGCTCCACCGCTGCGTTGAGGCGGTGCCGAGGTAATAATTGTGTGGTTATTCGGTGACTGAAAGAGGCCAAAACCTGCGCCGCACAGCACCATACGCCAGATAATATCACTATCCGTCGGGGTCGCAGGCAGCATCGCCAGCGCGAACAGCCCACCGGCAAACATCACCAGACCCAGCGCACCGAGCAATCCTGCATGAACCCGTTCAATGAGATAACCGGCCAGCGGCGCCATCACCATCGTGGCCAGCGGCCAGGGAGTGAGCAGCAGTCCGGTTTCCACTTCGCTACGCCCGAGCGTAGATTGTAAAAAGAACGGCAGCGAAACCAGCGCCAGCATCTGGGCGCAAAACGAGCAGACAGACGTGCCAATGGAGAGCGAGAAAAGCGGTATGCGCAGCAGATCTACCGGTAACAACGGCACCGGCAAACGCAACTGCCTGCGCACAAAAAACCAGCCAATGACCAGCAGCGCTATCACCTCAGCAGCGATTAGCGACGCGGAATGCCCCTGGGCAAAACCGCTCAGGGCGGTTATCAACAGGCCGAAGGTCAGGGCATTCATTACGGCACTGGGTAAATCAAATTTCGGTTTCGTACCGCGCGCAGCATTGGCGGGTAAAAATTTCAGCGCCAGCAGCAGGGAGATAATCCCCAGCGGCACATTGATTAAAAATAGCCACTGCCATGACGCAACAGAGAGAATGGCCGCTGCGATCGTCGGTCCGGCAGCCGAAGCCACAGCAACCACAAACGAGTTAATCCCCATGCCGCGCCCGAGTTTACTGTGCGGATAAATCAGGCGGATAAGCGCAGTATTGACACTCATCAGCGCGGCACCGCCAAACCCTTGCGCCACGCGCGCAAGGGTGAGCGTAAACAGCGAATCAGACAACGCACAAAACAGCGAGGTGAGGGTGAAAAGCACCAGGCCGCACTGATAGACACGGCGGTAGCCGAACATATCGCCAAGGAAAGAGAGGATCAACAGCGATACCACAATGGCAATTTGATACGCGTTGACAATCCAGATGGAGCTTGCAGGCGAAGCCTGAAGATCTTGTGCAATCGTGGGCAGCGCGACGTTGGCAATCGCCCCGTCCAGCACCGCCATGGTCAGGCCGATAACAATAGTCAGAATAGCGCCGTAGCGCGCAGGGACAGGCAACCCGTCCGGGTTCGTTTTATCCATTTGGATGTCAGATTGATAATTGCACGATAAAGGAAGGCGTAATTCTACCACTGCTTACCCGGCTTTATGTCGCAGATTTGTAACGAAGTTGACAAACGTTGATTGCGGCAGCCGGGCGACGAATTTATAATAAAAACCAATTCTGAATTTTATAAAACACGGCGATGAGGTGATTAATGGCAATCGCAGATTTGGACAAACAGCCAGATTCTGTCTCTTCAGTACTGAAGGTTTTTGGCATTCTGCAGGCGCTTGGCGAGGAACGCGAAATCGGTATCACGGAGTTATCGCAGCGCGTTATGATGTCAAAAAGCACCGTTTATCGCTTTTTGCAAACGATGAAATCGCTGGGCTATGTGGCACAGGAAGGCGAATCAGAAAAATACTCCCTGACGCTGAAACTCTTTGAGCTGGGCGCGCGCGCGTTGCAAAACGTTGATCTTATCCGTAGCGCGGATATCCAGATGCGTGAACTTTCTCGCCTGACCAAAGAGACGATTCACCTGGGGGCGCTGGATGAAGACAGCATCGTTTACATCCATAAAATTGACTCAATGTATAACCTGCGCATGTACTCGCGCATCGGTCGTCGCAACCCGCTGTACAGCACGGCAATCGGTAAAGTGCTGCTGGCGTGGCGCGATCGTGACGAAGTGTTGCAAATCCTGGAAGGCGTAGAATATAAACGCAGCACCGATCGCACGATAACCAGTACGGAAGATCTGCTGCCGATGCTGGATATTGTCCGCCAGCAAGGGTATGGCGAAGATAACGAAGAGCAGGAAGAGGGGCTGCGCTGCATTGGCGTGCCTGTTTTCGACCGTTTCGGCGTGGTGATTGCCGGTCTTAGCATCTCCTTCCCGACGCTGCGCTTCTCGGAAGAGCGACTGCACGAATACGTTGATATGCTGCATAACGCCGCGCGTAAAATTTCCGAACAGATGGGTTATAACGACTATCCGTTTTAATTCTTTACGTTAAATAAAGCCCCCGGCATTACCCCACCGGGGGCTTTATCATTGGTAACTGTTATCCGTTATCGATGACCGTGCTGCTTTTACGCAACAGCGGACAGTTGGTCAGGCCAAACAAACCATTACTTGAGTGTATATATTGTGCGGTGCTGGTGCCCCGTGCTGTCAGATAGCTACATTGCAAACCCAGCCCGCCCGCATTTTGCGTGCTGCCAATCAACACACCATAACCGCTCAGCAAGAGACCAATCCACAGCAGTGCGACAACGATGACAAAGCGAATGAGTGTTCGCATGTTAGCTCCTTGCATATCGGTAAACTATATATGATCCTACTAACTTTACGCCGCGCAACAAGTTGACCATTCCTAAAAGAGCGTGAAAAAGGCTGCGGTTAGTCGCGGTTTAAGTAAGTCATGCTAATGTGTATGCCTTTGCAATTTATCGGAGAAATGAGTGAGACGATTTAGATGGCTGTTGCTGATTGCCGTGCTGGCTGTCTGCTTGCTGCTCTGGATTCAAATGCTTAACGTGATGTGCGATCAGGATGTCAGGTTTTACAGTGGTGTTTGTATAATCAATAAGTTCATTCCCTGGTAAATTCATATTAGTAATTGATACCCTTCTCTGATGCCGGTGGTAAAATGTGGCGTCTACTTTGAGGTGGTAAAATGAACGACGTTATAAATTCAGGCGCACTCAATCTGATGTCTCTGGTTGTCTCTTTAGTGTTGCTGGTAGTGGGTCTGGTGTTGTGGTTCTTTATTAACCGCGCCAGCTCGCGAACGAATGAGCAGATTGAGCTGCTTGAAGCGCTGTTGGACCAGCAAAAACGCCAGAACGCGCTGCTGCGCCGTCTGTGTGAAGCGAACGAACCTGAAAAGGAAGAGGCTTCGCAACCTACGAAAGCGAAAGAAAAAGAAGACGATGATTTTATTCGTCTGGTCGCTGAGCGCTAACTCACCGCAAAATGGCCCGGCATATCTTGACGTTGTCGGGCATCATCATTTCTTCTCTGTGCGTCTACCGTCTCGCTTTATATAAACTATACTTAATGCAGCGCCGGAAACATACGGTGGGGTTGTTGTTACTCTGTAAACCCAGGGTAATGCACAATAAGCGAAACGAGTGGAGATTATGCCTGGTCTAGTAAGCTGATTGTTGGCGACTATTTTTTCTATTAAATTTTTGCTCCGGACATTATCCAGGCATATTGTTATAAAAATGATCTCGCTTATTTGTAGCGAAACGTTTTTATTGCCCACTCATGAAGCATTGTCATCATAAATTCATTATTTTGGTGCAAGCTTTGCTTATTTACGCAGCAACTATCCGATAGTTAACTGGCGTAATAGTTTTTGCATTTTAAGATATTGTTTAAGAATTGTCCTGGTGCAAGAAAAAGCATATCTATGCGAAAAATGTTATAAAGGATCATATGCCTTTTATCGGTACGGTAAAAAGACGGAAGTCGTTGAGCTAAGGCGAAAAATTACGCTTTATTCAACGCTTTCTGATGCTACAGATCGGCTGCTATAACGTTC
The DNA here is from genome assembly GCF_052220145.1 of Vagococcus sp. WN89Y. Taxonomy (NCBI): domain Bacteria; kingdom Bacillati; phylum Bacillota; class Bacilli; order Lactobacillales; family Enterococcaceae; genus Vagococcus; species Vagococcus sp. WN89Y. The sequence continues at coordinate 31,727 of NZ_JBQPOM010000061.1, forward strand.
AACGTAGTGAATAAAAGTGCAGAAGATGCTCTTATAACCATGGAATTTGTGCGACGGATCGAGACACGTTTAAAAATGGCTTGCCATAATTTACGTATTATGTGATAACACGTTTTGGGTCAAACGAGGTACAGTTCTGTTTATGTGTGGCATTTTCAGTAAAGAAGTCCTGAGTAAACACTTTTCGTTGAATACAGCTTCTCTGCCGAACCTTATATTAGTGCCTCAAGCAGTAATGTCTCAGTTTTCTCAGTCAATGCCTGCGGGCGAAGTATATACATTAAGGAATTTTGCAAATGGCAAAGATTAAAGGTCAAGTTAAGTGGTTCAACGAATCCAAAGGTTTTGGTTTCATTACTCCGAATGACGGTAGCAAAGATGTGTTCGTACACTTCTCTGCAATTCAGGGTAATGGTTTCAAAACGCTGGCCGAAGGCCAGAACGTTGAGTTTGAAATTCAGGACGGTCAGAAAGGCCCGGCTGCAGTCAACGTAACTGCTATCTGATTTCGACACCTCTGAACTTGAAGCGCCTTGCGCGCGTCAATGTCAGCAAAAAGCCTCGCCTTTGTGCGGGGCTTTTTAATTTCCACGATACGGTAATTAGCGGTAAACTTTCGCCCTTCAGGAATTGCCCGCCGGAGTTTTTATGTCTTTCAGTTGCCCCCTCTGCCACGCGCCGCTCAGCCGTCAGGAGAGATCGTTTGTCTGCCCGGAGCGACACCAGTTTGATATCGCCAAAGAGGGCTATGTGAATTTGCTGCCCGTGCAGCATAAACGTTCACGCTATCCGGGAGATAACGCGCAGATGATGCAGGCGCGCCGTGCTTTTTTAGATGCCGGGCACTACCAGCCGCTGCGCGACATGCTGGCGACACTTCTGCAAATGCACTTACCGACGCAGGCCGATGCGCTGCTGGATATTGGCTGTGGGGAAGGGTATTACACTCACGCATTTGCCGAAATTGCTGGTCAGCATGGCGCACAAGCCTATGGGCTTGATGTCTCGAAAGCCGCGATCCGCGCGGCGGCCAGGCGCTATCCGCAGGCAATGTTCTGCGTGGCGTCGAGCCATCGCCTGCCTTTCAACGATAACAGCATCGATGCGCTGGTACGTATCTACGCCCCCTGCAAAGCGCAGGAGCTGGCGCGAGTCGTTAAAAAGGAAGGGATGGTTTTCACCGCAGCACCTGGGCCGCGCCATTTACTGGAGCTAAAAGGGCTGATTTATGACGACGTGCAGCTGCACGCGCCAAATTCAGGCGAAATCGATGGTTTTAAAGTGGTTGAAGAGCATTCGCTAAGCTATGAACTCAGCGTAACAGGCGAGCAGGCCGTCGCACTATTACAGATGACGCCTTTTGCGTGGCGGGCAAAGCCTGAAGTGTGGGAGCAGTTAGCGGCAACGGAAAATTTCCGCTGCCAGGCCGATTTCAGTATTCACTGTTTACAGCGGGACGCTTAAGGCGCGAAGTGGCTCCAGAGGATCTGCGAGCCGATACCGATAAGCACGATGCCGCCGAGAATTTCAGCCCGCTTGCCAAGCAACGGGCCGATAAAACGGCCAATCATCATGCCCAGCGTGGACATTACCAGCGTCGCGCAGCCAATCGCCAGCGCAGTGGTGATGATATTAACCTGCAAAAACGCAAGGCCTACGCCGACAGCCATCGCATCCAGGCTGGTGGCAATGGCCGTTGTCACCAGCAGCCAGAAGCCGTGGCGGTGCGGCGTGTCTGCCATATCATCATCGCCGCGCACGCCTTCAACGATCATGCGCCCGCCAAGAAAAACCAGCAATATAAACGCAATCCAGTGGTTCCATTCAAGCACAAATTGCGAGGCCAGCATGCCAAGCCCCCAGCCGATCAGCGGCGTCAGGGTTTCAATCACGCCGAAGATAAGACCGGTGCGCAGTGCTTCAGAGAATTTAGGTTTATGCAGCGTGGCCCCTTTGCCGATAGAAGCAGCAAAGGCATCCATAGACATGCCAAAAGCGAGAAGAAGTGTGGCGGATAAATTCATGTGTGCGTCCTGACCGGGGGTTCCATATAACACACCTCTGCCCCCAGTAAACAGCAGCAGGTGTGTCAATGGTCTCGCCTGACTGAACGATTCAGTCCGTACGCGCCACGTTTTGCAACGAGTATGTTGACACGTACATTTCCAGCCTGTGGAAATCGGCTACTCCCCAACGACGGACGCACATTAACATATATCATGAATATAAAACAACAATCGGGGAATATTATTTTAGTGAATTGGTGATAACGATTTGCATTTAGATTTATTGGTGATAATTACGTTAATAAATATAAGCACATTTTCGCCGGGAATATAGCCATGGCTATATATGTGCTTATTATTTGCGCAGAAAAATATAGACAGTGCTATATCGCAACTTATTGAGTTTTAACCATAACTTTATATATTTTTTCAAGGTCGTCGATATTTCGCACACGGACGAGCAGGCGCCGCTGCTCTAATTGCATGACCAGTACGCCGTCCTCGGATAAATTCATTTCTTTAATGCGGGAATATTTTATCCAGACATTGGCGAAGAAAAAGCCCTGAGATTTAAAGATGATTTTCGGCGCGCGTACCCAGAACAGATAAATGCCGAGCAGGACCAGAGCCGATAATAACCACAACGTTAAAGGTGAGCCGCCGTAAGAGGCATTGTTATAAATAAGAATTACCAGCAGACCGACAAAAATCGCCCCGTCAACACGGCTGCGGCGCAACAGAGGAACGCTGAGCAGCGTCTTGCCGTGGCGTTTGGGCATAATGAACTCATCATAGATGGCAAAAGCGAGAAGGGCGGCAATAAACAGTACCAGTACCATGTCCGTAAGGGTCATTCTTCCTCCTTAAAATAAAAAACCGGGAGCAAAGGCCCCCGGTTGAGACAGAACGAATTACAAGCCGAGGAAGCCGACCGCGTAGCCCGCGATACCGATAAAGAAGAACCCGATGATAATCCACAGCGGGTTTACTTTACGGCGCAGCAGCCACATACAGCCAAAGGTCAGCAGCAGCGGAACCAGGCCTGGCATTAACTGATCAAGAATGGTCTGCACCGTCGTCACCTGAACTTTACCGGTCTGGTCGGTAATTTCCGACACCACCATCGGTATATTCACGTGCGTCCACTTATTGACCAGCGCCCCCATGACAAAGAGGCCAAGAATGGATGCCCCCTCTGTCAGTTTTTGCAGGAAGCCGCCGCCCATATCCTGAACAATATCCACACCCTTACGATAACCGTAGGCCACCCCATAATAGCGGGTTGCCAGGCGCACAATATTAAACAGGACAAAAAACAGCAGCGGTCCAAGCAGGCTTCCGCTCATCGCGATCCCGGCACCGAGCGCCGCAAATACCGGGCGCACAGTCCCCCAGAAAATCGGGTCGCCCACACCGGCCAGCGGTCCCATCAGACCCACTTTGATACCGTTAATCGCCCCGTCGTCGATATCAGCGCCATTCGCGCGCTGCTCTTCCATTGCCAGCGTTACGCCAAGTACCGGCGCGGCAACATACGGATGGGTGTTGAAAAACTCCAGATGGCGTTTAATTGCCTGGCGGCGTGCTTCGTTGTTTTCCGGGTAGAGACGGCGGATGGCCGGTACCATGGAGAAACAGAAGCCCAGCGCCTGCATACGTTCAAAGTTCCATGACCCCTGGAACAGGTTAGAACGCAGGAACACACCCCGAATGTCGCTCTGAGTAAGCTTTTTCTCAGTCGTTGCTTTAGTCATATCAACCATGTCGTTCACCTGTTAATCCAGTTCGTTATCGAGATCATTAGAACCCGCCGCCTGAGCAGGGCCGCCTGCTGAACGGTTATATTTCGGGCTGAGCTGAATATAGAGAATGGCCATCACTGCACCAATGACACCCAGGGCCACCAGGTTGAAGTTGGTGAATGCCGCGGTCACGAAGCCGAGATAGAAGAAAGGCATCAGGTAGCCTGCACGCATCATGTTGATGACCATCGCATAACCGACGACCACAATCATGCCACCGGCGATGTTCAGGCCGCTGGTCACCACCTCAGGGATAGCGTTCAGCATGGTCTGTACTTCACTGGTACCGACAGAGATTGCCACGATAACCGCCGGGATAGCGATACGCATTGCTTGCAGGAACAGGGAAGAGACGTGGATCCAGGAAATCGCCGTCAGATTGCCTTTTTCAGCCGCTTTATCCGCCGCGTGCTGGAAGGCAACCGTAATGGTACGCACGATAATTGTCAGTACCTGACCTGCGGCCGCGAGCGGAATAGCCAACGCGATACCCGCACCAACGCTCTGATGGCCGCCGATAACCAGAATGGTTGAAATAATCGACGCCAGTGCGGCATCCGGTGCGACCGCTGCACCGATATTCATCCAGCCCAGCGCGATCATTTCCAGCGTACCACCGATGATAATGCCGGTTTTCATATCACCCAGCACGATACCGATTAACGTACACGCTACCAGTGGCCGGTGGAACTGGAACTCGTCAAGTATCGACCCCATACCGGCGATACACGCAACGATAAACACCAGCACAATCTGAAGAGTGGTAATCTCCATTGTACTTCTCCTATAGCTAAATCAGACGTAAGTGTGAAAACTGAGTCAATCAGAGAGCCGCGATTACTTCGCCACTTTGCTGATCAAATCCATCATTTTCAGTTTCGGGTCGTTGGACACTTTGCGAACTTCCAGCTCGATACCGCGTTCGTTGAGCTTTTTGAACGCTTCGATATCTTTCTCATCCACCGAAACCGCATTGTTAACCTGAGTTTTGCCCTGACGGAACGCCATACCACCAACGTTGACGGAGGTGATTTTCACGCCCCCCTCAACCAGACGCAGCACATCGGTCGGGTTAGTAAACAGCAGCATCACGCGTTCACCGGCGTATTTCGGGTTGTTATACACGCGGATCATTTTCTCCACGTCAACCACATGCGCCGTCACGCCCGGCGGTGCGACCTGAGTCAGCAGGGTTTTACGCACGGTATCAGCAGCCACTTCGTCGCTGACCACAATGATGCGCGTGACGTTGGTCTCTTTGGTCCAGCGGGTCGCAACCTGGCCGTGGATAAGACGGTCATCGATACGCGCAAGGCCAATCACCATGTAGTCTTTCGGCCCCATTGGTTTCGCCGGTGCAGCGGCTTTTGGCGTAGCTGCCGCTGCTGGTGCCGGTGCCGGTTTTTCAGCCGGTTGGGCTTTTAATGCTTTCACCCCTTCGCGCCCGGTTTCAACAGCCAGTGCCACCAACTCATCGAAGGAAGGATCGTCATCCCTGGCCATCAGTGTTTCGACCAGCATCGGGATATTGACGCCAGCTATCACTTCATAATGCTCTTTATCGACGACAATGCGGCTGGCAGCGTTAAACGGACTGCCGCCCCATGTATCAACGAGAAACAGCACGCCCTTACTGGTATCCAGTTTCTCCAGTTGTGCCGTGTATTTTTCGATTAACGTTTCCGCGTTTTCACCGGGAACGAAATCAATCCAACCGACGTTTTCCTGCTCGCCCAGCAGCATCTCGGCGGTTTTGAGTAGCTGCTCAGCAGCCCAACCATGTGTGCCTAAAACAATAGCAATTGACATTGCTACCTCCTTCTTCTTGTCGTAAACACATCAGCAAATGATGTATTGTGAATCTTCATCGATATACGGAATCGATTCAGATAAAGGTTCAAGAGAACACCCATAACTCGCCTGAATTATTTTAGAGAGTGAAAAAATAATTTATGTGATGAAGTTCCGTAATTTATCTTTCCTTCAGGAGAAATTTTGTTGCGCAAAATATCTCCACTGATTGCAAATTCAGGTAAATCTTTGCCAAACACAAAGTGTCTCTGTTATGTTTACCCTCCGTTTAATTATTCAGGAGTATAGGGCTACAGCCCGCTGTATGGACCGTCACCGACGTCAGTTCACTTTATGGCCATCTCGCGCCACACATTTTCCCGTTACCTCTTCATTCTTTCTCAATACGTCTGTGCGTTATCGCGCATCGTTTAGTCATGCTTTCAGGAGCCTGTCATGGAATTCTTAATGGATCCCTCTATCTGGGCCGGATTGTTGACGCTGGTCGTTCTGGAAATTGTGCTGGGTATTGATAACCTGGTGTTTATCGCAATCCTCGCCGACAAACTGCCGCCGAAACAGCGTGATAAAGCGCGCCTGATTGGTCTGTCGCTGGCGCTGGTGATGCGCCTTGGTTTGCTGTCGCTGATTTCGTGGATGGTGACGCTGACACAGCCGCTGTTTTCCCTCTGGCAGTTCACCTTCTCAGGGCGTGATTTGATAATGCTCTTTGGGGGTATCTTCCTGCTCTTCAAGGCGACGACCGAACTGCACGAACGGCTGGAAAACCGCGCGCACGATGGCGGTCACGGGAAAGGCTACGCCAGCTTCTGGGTCGTGGTGACGCAAATCGTGGTGCTGGACGCCGTCTTCTCGCTTGATGCGGTGATAACCGCGGTCGGTATGGTAAACCACCTGCCGGTGATGATGGCCGCGGTGGTTATCGCAATGGCGGTGATGCTGCTGGCCTCGAAACCGCTGACGCGCTTTGTCAACCAGCATCCGACGGTGGTGGTGCTGTGCCTGAGCTTCCTGCTGATGATTGGTCTGAGCCTGGTTGCCGAAGGTTTCGGTTTCCATATTCCGAAAGGCTACCTGTACGCGGCGATCGGTTTCTCCATCATCATTGAATTCTTTAACCAGGTGGCGCGACGCAACTTTATTCGTAACCAGTCGTCGCTGCCGCTGCGCGCACGGACTGCGGATGCGATTCTGCGCCTGATGGGCGGGCGTCGCCAGAACAGCAACCCGCAAATTGAATCCGACAGCCAGTCCTCGGTGCCGGTACCGGAAGGCGCGTTTGCTGAAGAAGAGCGCTATATGATTAACGGCGTGCTGACGCTGGCCTCACGTTCCCTGCGCAGCATTATGACACCGCGCGGTGATATCAGCTGGGTGGATGCAAGCCTGAGCGTGGATAAAATTCGCCAACAGCTGCTCTCTTCGCCGCACAGCCTGTTCCCGGTGTGCCGTGGTGAGCTGGATGAAGTCATCGGTATCGTGCGCGCCAAAGAGATGCTGGTGGCGCTGGAAGAGGGGGGCGATGTCGCGGCGATTGCAGCGCAGTCTCCGGCGATCGTCGTGCCGGAAACGCTTGACCCGATAAAACTGCTGGCGGTGTTGCGTCGTGCGCGCGGCAGCTTTGTTATCGTTACCAACGAGTTTGGTGTGGTTCAGGGGCTGGTTACGCCGCTGGACGTGCTGGAAGCCATCGCCGGTGAGTTCCCGGATGCCGACGAAACGCCGGAAATTGTGTCGGATGGCGACGGCTGGCTGGTAAAAGGCACCACGGATCTGCACGCCCTGCAGCACACGCTGGGCCTTGATAGCCTGGTCAATGATGACGAAGATATTGCCACCGTCGCGGGTCTGGTTATCTCTGCAAAAGGTCAGATCCCACAGCCGGGTGAAATGCTTGAGCTGGCTCCGCTGCATATTACCGTGCTGGAAGCGAACGACTACCGTGTCGATTTAGTTCGTATTATTAAAGAGCAACCGGCTCACGACGAAGAGGAGTGATCCTCATCCCACCTGACGTGGCTGGCGCATAGCCGGCCACGTTTCATTGACACACTGCTTTGCCGCCGCGCTGTGCAAAGTACCATCGCGAAAGAAACTGGAACCAGGCGGAAAGTGGACGAGAGATCGTTGCGCTGTCTGCATATGTGCCTTCTCCCTGGCGCGTTGTATGCCAACACACAGCAAGTGTAGTGGTGAATCAGATAAATCACGAGAAAATTGCCTGGAATTTAACCTGCAGAAGATTTGCAGGCAAAAAAAAACGCCGTTCGATTGAACGGCGCGTGAGGGGATATCAGTCGCACTGCACCTTGATGGCCAGCCCGCCTCGCGAGGTTTCGCGGTATTTGGCGTTCATATCTTTACCGGTCTCATACATCGTCTCGATAACTTTATCGAGCGAGACGCGCGGCGCGCTGGTACGGCGCATCGCCATGCGCGAGGCATTAATCGCTTTTACTGATGCAATCGCGTTACGCTCAATGCACGGTACCTGTACCTGACCGGCCACCGGATCGCAGGTCAGCCCAAGATTGTGCTCCATACCAATTTCTGCCGCGACGCAAACCTGCTCCGGGCTGGCGCCAAGCAACTCGGCAAGACCTGCCGCCGCCATCGAGCAGGCCACACCCACTTCGCCCTGGCAACCGACTTCGGCACCGGAAATGGACGCGTTCATTTTATACAGCGCGCCAATCGCACCGGCGGCGAGGAAGTAACGGATATAGATATCCGGCGTTACCGGTTCAATAAAGTGATCGTAATAGGCCAGTACCGCCGGGACGATACCGCAGGCACCGTTGGTCGGCGCGGTCACGACGCGACCACCGGCGGCGTTCTCTTCGTTGACGGCCAGCGCGAACATATTTACCCAGTCCACGACATTCATCGGGTCGCTGGATAACTTATCGCTGGAGACCAGCAAACGGCGCAGAGCAGAAGCACGGCGCGGCACCCGCAGCGGGCCGGGCAGCACGCCTTCGGTATTCATTCCGCGATCGATGCAGGCACGCATGGTGGCCCATACATGAGCGAAATAGTCTTCAATCTCTTGCTTTGAGTGCAGCGCCAGTTCGTTCTGCATCACCAGGCCTGAGACGGAAAGGCCGGTCTCTTTGCAATATTCCAGCAGCTGGGTGGCGGAATTAAACGCCCAGGGTACGTTTACGGACGACGTCGCATCCTGGCCGAAATGTTCTTCGTCGACAATAAAACCGCCGCCGATAGAGTAATACGTTTTGCTGTAGACCACGCGCTCGCCGCTCAGAGCCGTAATGCGCATGCCGTTTTCATGCAGCGACAAATTATCGCTATGAAAACGCATGCCGTCTTCTTTGGGGAAGTCCACTTCCTGGCGACCCTGCGCCAGCAGCAGGCGACCGCGGGTTTCCACGTCGCGAATAAATGCCGGGATGGCATCAATATCGACCGTTGCCGGTTCGTTACCCGCAAGGCCCATAATAATAGCGATATCGGTATGGTGGCCTTTACCGGTGAGGGAGAGTGAACCGTATACGTCCACGACAACACGGGTAACGCTTTCCAGTAATCCTTTCTCGACCAGGTCATCGACGAACTGCTTACCGGCCTTCATCGGGCCTACAGTATGGGAGGACGAGGGACCAATCCCCACCTTAAACATGTCGAATATACTAATCACATTTACACTCCTGACAGGGTTACCGGGTTTCCGGTAACGATGTAATAACTGCGCATAGTGTAAGAGGGAAGGCCGTTATCAGCTTAACTATTCACATGAATTAAACTAATGATTCCCCCTGATTAAACTAATAGCGTGCGCGCAGTCAAAAAGTGGCCTGTAAGAAGTATAACGCTAAATCAAAGCGCTGAGCTGAAAGCCGCTGCCAAAGCCTGGCGGCTTAGGGCTTGCGGCCAATTTGCAGCGCCAGCGAGCGGATAATGCCCGCCGTCATGCCCCAGACAAAATAATGCTGATACCAGGATAACCACACGCGATGCGCATTCCCCTGGCGATGGATATCCAGCGGGTGATAGCGACCGAGCCGTAGCGCCTCGGCGAGCGGCATTTCAAACACCGCCGCCACTTCATCTTCGCTGGCATGGTACGGCAAATCCGGCGGAATAATGCCGACCACCGGCGTCACCTGAAACCCGGTCACGCTATCCACCGGCGGCAGCACGCCAATCACCTCAACCACCTCGGGCGGAATAGCCACCTCTTCGTGCGCTTCACGCAGCGCCGCCGCAATCAACGATGTATCGCTCTTATCCACGGCACCGCCGGGAAACGCTACCTGGCCTGGGTGCTTACGCAGCAAAGGGGAGCGCTGGGTAAGCAGCAGGCCCGGCTCGGGGCGACGAACCACCGGGACCAGCACTGCTGCCTGACGCGCCTGAAGGGCGGCAGGGCGATGCTCGGGGCGCAGCAGTTGAAAGTGCGATAAAAAGTCATCCAGGGTTAAGGCAGGTTGTGTCAAAACGAACTCTCCAGTTGCCGCAGAATACGATTAACTTTATCAAAAGTTTCCTGATATTCCGCTTCTTGCTGGCTATCAGCGACTATTCCGCCGCCTGCAGAGCAATAAATCTGCCCCTCGCAGGCAATCAGGGTGCGAATGGTAATGCTGGTATCCATATTGCCGCAGAAACTGATATAGCCAATGCTGCCGCACCAGGCGTTACGCCGCTGTGGCTCCAGCTCATCGATAATCTCCATCGCCCGTACTTTCGGCGCGCCGGTAATCGAACCACCAGGAAATGCAGCCCGCAGCAGCGCGCAGGCATGGCGATCGGCTGGTAAGGTTGCGGTGACGGTACTGACCAGATGATGCACTGCCGGGAAAGGTTCAACAACAAACAGCTCCGGTACGCGCACCGACCCCGGCGTCGCCACGCGGCCAATGTCGTTACGCATCAAATCCACAATCATTAAATTCTCTGCCCTGTCTTTTGCCGAGGCAGCCAGCTTTTGCGCCTGGGCAGCATCCGCCACCGGGTCGGCGAGGCGCGGCAGCGTACCTTTGATCGGGCGCGTTTCAATGGCGCCTTTCGCCAGGCGAATAAAGCGCTCCGGCGAGAGACTCAACACCGCGCCGTCGGGCAGGCGTAAAAACGCGCTGAACGGAGCGCGGTTTTCGGCGTTCAGGCGGGTAAAGGCCAGCCATTCATCGCCCTGATAATGTGCCTGGAAACGCTGCGCCAGATTGACCTGATAGCAATCACCGCTGTGTAAATAAGCCTGCACGCGCTGAAATTTCTCGCCGTACCCGGCGCGACTCATATTGGCCTGCCAGGGCGTCGTTAAGCGAAACGCTTCACGGGGCGGCGAAACTTGCGCCTCAAGCCAGGCCAGGCGAGCCGTAACATCCGCGTGGCTTAACAGGGTGACTTTTTGCAACTGATGGTCCACCACCAGCGCCCAGTCATAAATACCCACCGCCATATCCGGCAGAGCGATATCGGCCTGTGCGTGCTCAGGCAGCGTTTCAAAGCGACGACCTAAGTCGTAACCAAAAAGGCCCACCGCGCCGCCCTGGAAAGGCAGATCGTCTGATGGCTCACACGCCATCGCGCAGCTTTCAAGCGCATGTTGTAATAGCTGCAACGGGCAATCCCGGCGGGTCTCGCCGGTGCTAAACATGGTGATATCACCACGCGTGGTGAGGGTGATGCGCGGATCGGCGACGAGTATATCGAAGCGATTATGCACATGCTGCGCGTTGCCTGAGTGCAGTAACATCGCCCAGGGGTTATGGCTTAACGGGGCAAAATAGTGTTCGGCGGCGTCCTGACGCCACGGCAAAGAGATAACGGCGGGGGAATTGGTCTTCATTGATCCTGACTCATGTGCGCGCCGCTGGTGTATATCACGGGCGCATGGAATAATTAGCGTGAACAATTTAGCAGGAGTCGACAATGTTTGCAGGTTTACCTTCCCTGAGTCATGAGCAGCAGCAAAAGGCAGTTGAGCGCATCCAGGAGTTAATGGCCGGCGGCATGAGCAGCGGGCAGGCGATTGCGCAGGTGGCCGAGGAGCTGCGCGCCAGTCACACCGGTGAGCGGATTGTGGCGCGCTTTGAGGATGAAGACGAGTAATTACACCGCGGCGATGATTTTGATCTCGACTTTATAGTGCGGGTTCATCAGCTTCGCCTGTACGGTGCAACGTACTGGCGCATGCCCGGCGACGACCCAGGCGTCCCAGGCTTTGTTCATTTCAGCAAGATCAGCGCTGTCGGCGAGGAAAAGCGTCGCGTCGAGGATGCGGGTTTTATCGCTCCCGACGCGCGCCAGCATCGCATCAATTTGCGCCAGCGTATTGGCGGTCTGCTCGAACGCACCGGCGTCCAGGTTTTCCGGCACGCCGGTGTAATACAGTGTATGGTTATGAATAACCACATCTGACCAGCGGTCCGCCGCATCGATACGTTTAATAGTCATACTCGGTTCCTTCTTTTTAATATCACTTCAAAAAAGCAGCCAGCAAAGCGGCAACACGCGCCAAAGAGTGCCACAGAAACCCGACTGGCGTAAATCCGCACACCCTGACATAATCACTGGCGATTTAACCAGGGGGTAGTGTGACGGACGATTTTGCAACAGATGGCCAGCTGGCCAAAGCGATACCGGGTTTCAAACCGCGTGAACCACAGCGCCAGATGGCGCACGCCGTCACCGAGGCCATCAATAAGACGCAGCCGCTGGTGGTTGAGGCGGGAACCGGAACCGGTAAAACTTACGCTTACCTTGCCCCCACACTGCGCGCCGGTAAAAAAGTGATTATCTCGACCGGCTCGAAGGCGCTTCAGGATCAGCTCTACAGCCGCGATTTGCCGACGGTGGCGAAAGCGCTGGAATTTACCGGGCGCACCGCACTTTTAAAAGGGCGCTCAAACTACCTCTGCATTGAACGCCTGGAGCAACAAGCGCTGGCGGGTGGCGATTTGCCGGTACAAACTCTCAGCGATGTTATCCTGCTGCGCTCCTGGTCAAACCAGACGACGGACGGCGACATCAGCACCTGCGTGAGCGTTGCGGAAGACGCTCCGGTCTGGCCGCTGGTCACCAGCACCAATGACAACTGCCTGGGCAGCGATTGCCCGATGTATAAAGACTGTTTTGTGGTGAAGGCGCGTAAAAAAGCGATGGATGCGGACGTGGTGGTGGTCAACCATCATCTGTTTCTTGCCGACATGGTGGTAAAAGAGAGCGGTTTTGGTGAGCTTATCCCTGAGGCGCAAGTGATGATTTTTGACGAAGCGCACCAGCTGCCGGACATCGCCAGCCAGTATTTCGGCCAGTCGCTTTCCAGTCGCCAGTTGCAGGATCTGGCGAAGGATTTCACCATCGCTTACCGCACCGAGCTTAAAGACACCGCGCAGTTACAGAAATGCGCCGACAGGCTGGCGCAAAGCGCCCAGGATTTTCGCCTGCAGCTCGGCGAGCCGGGGTATCGCGGCAATTTACGCGAGCTGCTGGCCAATGCGCATATCCAGCGCGCGCTGCTGTTGCTTGATGATGCGCTGGAGCTATGTTACGACGTGGCAAAACTTTCGCTGGGCCGCTCGGCGCTGCTGGATGCCGCTTTCGAGCGCGCTACGCTTTATCGCGCAAGGCTTAAGCGCTTAAAAGAAAATCAACCAGGTTACAGCTACTGGTATGAATGCACCTCGCGCCATTTCACCCTCGCACTGACGCCGCTTACGGTGGCGGACAAGTTTAAAGAGGTGATGGCGCAAAAGAGCGGCAGCTGGATTTTTACCTCTGCAACGCTTTCAGTGAATGACGATCTGCACCATTTCACCGCGCGTCTGGGCATCGAAGAGGCGCAATCACTGCTGTTGCCAAGCCCCTTTGACTACGCGCGCCAGGCGCTGCTCTGTGTGCCGCGCAATCTGCCGCAAACCAACCAGCCCGGCGCGGCGCGCCAGCTGGCTGCCATGCTGCGACCTATTATCGAGGCGAATAATGGCCGCTGCTTTATGCTCTGTACTTCACACGCAATGATGCGCGAGCTGGCGGAGCAGTTTCGCGCCACCATGAGCCTGCCGGTGCTGTTGCAGGGCGAGACCAGCAAAGGGCAGCTGTTGCAGCAGTTTGTCAGCGCGGGCAATGCCTTGCTGGTGGCGACCAGCAGTTTCTGGGAAGGGGTGGATGTGCGCGGCGATGCGCTGTCGCTGGTGATTATCGATAAGCTTCCTTTTACCTCGCCGGACGACCCTTTGCTGAAAGCGCGCATGGAGGATTGCCGCCTGCGCGGGGGCGATCCGTTTGATGACGTGCAGCTACCGGATGCGGTGATTACCCTCAAGCAGGGCGTTGGCCGCCTGATCCGCGGTATTGACGATCGCGGGGTGCTGGTCATTTGTGATAACCGGCTGGTTATGCGCCCGTATGGCGCGGTGTTTCTTGCCAGCCTGCCGCCGACGCCGCGTACCCGGGATATTCGCCGGGCGGTCGAGTTTCTTGCCGCACCGTCGGCGCAGTAATTTGCCAGCAAGTGTGATACGATACGCGGCATATTGTTGAAAGTGGATCTGCTATACCCATGCGAATTCTGGCTATTGATACTGCCACAGAAGCGTGTTCTGTTGCCCTGCTGAATGACGGCACGACCTTCGCTCACTTCGAGCTTTGCCCCCGCGAGCACACCCAGCGCATTCTGCCGCTGGTGCAGGACGTGCTCCGCGACGCTGACCTTACTTTAACCGGGCTGGATGCGCTCGCCTTTGGCCGCGGGCCGGGGAGTTTTACCGGCGTGCGCATCGGCATCGGTATTGCACAGGGGCTGGCGCTTGGCGCAGCGCTGCCGATGATTGGCGTTTCAACGCTTGCGACAATGGCGCAAGGGGCGTGGCGTAAAACCGGTGCCACGCGCGTGCTGGCGGCGATTGACGCGCGCATGGGCGAAGTTTACTGGGCGGAATATCAGCGTGATGCCGCGGGAGTCTGGCACGGCGAAGAGAGCGAAGCGGTGCTAAAACCGGAAGCCGTAACCCGTCGGTTACAGCAGCTTGAAGGCGAGTGGGCCACGGTCGGTACCGGCTGGCAGGCCTGGCCAGAGATGGCCAAAGGCAGCGCCGTAACGTTAACGGATGGTGAGACGCTGTTGCCGGCCGCAGAAGATATGCTGCCGATCGCGCAGCAACTGTGGGCTGCCAATAAAACGGTTGCGGTGGAGCACGCTGAGCCCGTTTATTTGCGAAATGAGGTCGCGTGGAAGAAACTTCCGGGTCGCGAATGAATCTCAGTAATTACCACAACTGAGTAAAGGAGTGCATCATGGTAAATAAACAAAGGGGAATGCGCCGGATGCTGGTCGGACTGGCAGCGGTTGCATTAAGTGGTTGTGTCACCATTCCGGCGTCAATACGTGGCACCAGTCCAACACCGCAAGAAGATTTAGTGCGCGTTATGGCCGCGCCTTCGCTGTACGTCGGCCAGGAAGCACGCTTCGGCGGGAAGGTGATTGAGGTGCAGAATCAGCCAGGGAAGACGCGGCTTGAAATCGCCGCGCAGCCGCTCGATAGCGGCGCCCGCCCGAGGCTGAACGAACCGTCTACCGGGCGCATCTATGCTGATGTTAACGGATTCCTCGACCCGGTGAATTTCCGCAACGCGCTGGTCACCGTCGTCGGTCCGATAACCGGCACGGAAGAGGGGAAAATCGGCAACGCCCCGTACAACTTCCTCGTAATGCAGGTCACAGGTTATAAACGCTGGCAGGTCACGCAGGAAGTGGTCATGCCGCCGCAACCGATAGATCCCTGGCTCTGGGGCCCGCATCCCTGGTATCCCGGCTACGGTGGTTGGGGTTGGTATAACCCTGGCCCCGCGAGAGTGGAGACCGTCGTAACTCCGTAATTCCGTATGATTTGATTTAAAAGAAACAGCGGCTGGCCCGCTGTTTCTTTGCTTTGTTATGCATAAAAAAAATAATTAGTGACGTGCTTCGCAACCTTCAGTTCGCTTAATTAATAAACTGGTACGCTGAGTTAATATAATGTTAACGGCATGTTTATGGATTGGGGTTGAGATGACCAAGAATAGTGATTTCAGAGGTGATGCATTGAAGAAGGTTTGGCTTAACCGTTATCCCGCCGATGTTCCGGCGGAGATCAACCCTGACCGTTATCAATCCCTGGTTGAATTGTTTGAAAATGCCGCGGCGCGTTACGCCGATCAGCCCGCTTTTATTAATATGGGCGAAGTGATGACGTTTCGTAAGCTCGAAGAGCGTAGCCGGGCGTTTGCCGCTTATCTTCAGCAAGGGCTTGGCCTGAAAAAGGGCGATCGCGTTGCGCTGATGATGCCAAACCTGTTGCAATACCCTGTCGCGCTGTTCGGTATCTTGCGCGCCGGAATGATTGTAGTAAACGTTAACCCGTTATATACCCCGCGTGAATTAGAGCATCAGCTCAATGACAGCGGCGCGGCGGCCATTGTGATTGTTTCCAACTTTGCCCACACGCTGGAAAAGGTGGTCGATAGAACCCAGGTTCAGCACGTGATCCTTACCCGCATGGGCGATCAGTTATCGTCGGCGAAGGGAACGCTGGTGAATTTTGTCGTGAAATACGTCAAACGGCTGGTGCCTAAGTACCATCTGCCGGATGCGATCTCTTTTCGCCGCGCGCTGCAAACCGGCTACCGTATGCAGTACGTGAAGCCGGAAGTGGTCGCAGAGGATTTAGCGTTCCTGCAATATACTGGCGGCACGACCGGTGTGGCGAAAGGCGCGATGCTGACCCACCGCAATATGCTGGCGAACCTTGAGCAGGTGAATGCCACCTACGGGCCGTTGCTGCATCGCGGCAAAGAGCTGGTGGTCACCGCGCTGCCGCTCTATCACATCTTCGCCCTGACCATGAACTGCCTGCTGTTTATTGAACTTGGCGGGCAAAACCTGCTCATCACTAACCCGCGCGACATTCCCGGGCTTGTGAAAGAGCTGGGTAAATATCCTTTTACGGCGATGACGGGCGTCAATACGCTTTTTAATGCGTTGCTGAATAACGACGAGTTCCGCAAGCTTGATTTTTCCTCGCTGCATCTTTCCGCAGGCGGTGGGATGCCGGTACAACAGGCGGTGGCGGAACGCTGGGTGAAACTCACCGGGCAGTATCTGCTTGAGGGATACGGGCTGACGGAATGCGCGCCGCTGGTGAGCGTTAACCCGCACGATATCGATCACCACAGCGGCAGCATCGGCTTACCGGTGCCTTCCACCGAGGCGAAACTGGTAGATGACGATAATAACGAAGTGGCGCCCGGCGAGCCGGGGGAGCTGTGCATTAAAGGTCCGCAGGTAATGCTGGGCTACTGGCAGCGCCCGGATGCGACGGATGAGATAATGCGCGACGGCTGGCTGCATACCGGTGATATTGCGGTGATGGATAAACAAGGGTTTTTACGCATTGTCGATCGCAAAAAAGATATGATTCTGGTCTCAGGCTTTAACGTCTATCCAAACGAAATCGAAGACGTGGTGATGCAGCACCCTGGGGTGCGGGAAGTCGCTGCCGTGGGCGTTCTCTCAGAAAACAGCGGCGAAGCCGTTAAAATCTTTGTCGTGAAAAAAGACGCTGCGGTAACTGAAGAGGCGCTGATCACCTTTTGTCGCCGTCAACTGACCGGCTATAAAGTACCTAAACAGGTCGAATTTCGTGATGAGTTGCCAAAATCGAACGTGGGTAAGATTTTGCGACGAGAATTACGTGACGAAGCTCGCAGCAAAGTGGACAATAATGCCTGAGCCATATGCATTAGTCGACCCGACGCCGGCAGAGCCGGCGTTTTTTGTGGGCGCAAACAAAAGAGAAGATGATTTGAATTACCAGATGATAACGACGAACGATGCGCTGGCGGCCTGCTGTGAAGCGGCCTGCGCGTTTCCGGCCATTGCCCTGGACACCGAATTTGTCCGCACCCGTACTTACTATCCGCAGCTGGGACTTATCCAGATGTATGATGGTGAGCGCGTCGTGTTGATCGATCCGTTAACCATTACCGACTGGACGCCGTTTCGCAATCTGCTTTCCAATATGCAGGTAACCAAATATCTCCACGCAGGAAGCGAAGATCTGGAGGTCTTTTTCAACGCGTTTGGCGTACAACCGCAGCCGATGATCGACACGCAGATTCTGGCTGCTTTTTGTGGCCGCCCGCTCTCCTGGGGCTTTGCGGCGATGGTGGAAGCCTTCACCGGCCTTACTATCGATAAGAGCGAGTCGCGCACCGACTGGCTGGCGCGCCCTTTGACCGAACGTCAGTGTGATTACGCGGCGGCGGATGTCTGGTATCTGTTACCGATTGCCAGCAAGCTGCTGGCGGAAACGGAGCAGGCAGGCTGGCTGGACGCCGCGCTGGATGAGTGCCGGATGGTGATGCAGCGGCGCCAGGAAGTGCTCTCGCCACAGGATGCCTGGCGTGAGATAGGGAACGCCTGGCAGTTGCGCACGCGCCAGCTTGCCTGCCTGCAACTGCTTGCCGACTGGCGCTTACGCAAAGCCCGCGAGCGGGATCTGGCGGTCAATTTTGTGGTGCGCGAAGAGCATCTGTGGGCGGTGGCGCGCTATATGCCGGGCAGTATGGGGGAGCTGGACAGCATTGGTCTGTCGGGTAGCGAAATCCGTTTTCATGGTAAAACGCTACTCTCATTGGTGGCTCAGGCCCAGGCGCTGCCGGAAGAGGCGTTACCAGAACCGTTACTGAATCTGATGGATATGCCGGGCTACCGTCAGGCATTTAAAGCGATCAAGGCGCGGGTGCAAACGGTTAGCGAAACGCACAAGGTGAGCGTCGAGCTGCTGGCGTCCCGTCGCCAGATTAACCAGTTGCTTAACTGGCACTGGAAACTGAAGCCGCAAACCACCTTGCCGGAGCTTATCACTGGCTGGCGCGGCGAACTGATGGGCGAAAGCCTGAAAGCACTGCTGGCGGATTATCCGCGCTAAGCGCCGCCCGGTAGCGCATCGTTTACCGGGCGGGTCGTTTTAGTGCGGCATATCTGTCAATTCAGGGCAGGGCGCGAGCGTCAGAATAAATGGCACGGGATAGTTCACATAAAGCCAGGCATAAAGCACGCCGCAGATACCCGTCATTAAGCTGATGTCGGTGTTAAGCAGGGCGATATCCAGACGTCTGGTTTCACTGTTGAGTGAGTAAAGCAGTGCATCGGCCATTTGCGTGAGCGTCTCCCGCGATTCACCGACGCTAATATGATCGGCAATCAGTAAATTACCCAGCCTGCTATGGCACAGCGAAAACGCGCCATTTTTTTCTTGTTGGTTAATAAGCCTGCGTGCCAGGGACAAATCCTCCTCAACTGAGGGCAAATCTAACGCTTTCACTTTCTGCCTCGACAGGGCAATGCCCGGCGCGCCGTGGCACCAGAACAGACTGTCACTTTTTTCTTCGTCAGTGGCGCGCAAATCTTGCCAACCTGTTTCAGTTTTAAATTGATTCTCGTAATTAATCGCCTTGCGAATAATATCAGTAATTTGTTCTCTGCTTTCTATTCCGCACTGCTCCAGATAAAGCCCGAGAGCATAAATGATGCCAGCATTACCGTGGGAAAAACCCGTCAGGCCGCTGTCCCAGGTTATTTTTTCATTGTCGACATTTTGACAGCCCGCAATAATCGCGTTCAGATGCGAATGAATGGCTGACAGTAAATGAGGATTATGCCGATCGTGGCGTAAAAGATTTAAAGCAATTACCATGCAACCTGCATGACCTTTGAGAAATTCATGCAATATATTATCAGACGTGGCGCAATCGAGATTATCTTGCATGATATTAATGGCGCGGGTCAAATAATGTGTTTCTCCGGTAAGGGTGTAGAGAAATTCCAGTATCCAGGCGTAAGAACCCTCCCCAACGAATGCGCCAAACTCCGCGTTGTCGGGTGTGAATGTGCCATCTGTCAGGGTAATCGCTTTATCCAGATAGTCCTTATTTTTGGTTGCGATATATAAACACAGGGAAATAAAAGCCAGCCCGGCGGTGCCGGAGTAGAGTGAGTTTTGCATTTCAGAGAAAAGCTTCAATTCGCGGCGGTAATAAAAAAATTTACCCTGAAACTGGGTGTTAAGGATCGCGGCGAAAATATTCTCTGCTGCTGCAAGCCCATCGGCGGAACTTAACGGAGCAGTCTCAGGAGACTCTGTATCATTTTTTTTATCGTCTGCGAGTGAATCTATAGACAGGCGAATAAGGTTGCTCTGAAAGCGAAAACTGTCCTCCGTCAGGCTGTCCTGGCGCTGCGCGAGGTTATTTAAAAGCGTGTTTTCGTCACGCCCTCGATAACGCAGCGTAGAGGTGTGGTAGGGAATATCTCCATTCAATAATGCCTGATAGCTGTTTCTGGCTACACCATATTTTTCGTCCATTTCCAGCACGGTTAATAAACACAGTGCGCGACTGGCTTTATCCTGCAGGAAGCGAGGATGATAACTCAGCGCCAGCAATCGATTATAAATTTCGCTGCCCTGATAAAGCGTTCTGACTTTTAACCCTGAGGGGTAGTTTTCGAGCAAATTAAAAAGATATTCTCTGTGCGTTTTTACAAATTCCCACGCTTTAGCAAAACCGGACAGAATATGTTCGCCAAACTTAACAGCGGTAACTTTCTGCCCGTTAAGTTCCGGCAGATTAGCGAGCGTTTTAAACGCCGCTTTCTGACGAGTGACGACGGCAAGACCGCGATCGTTTTCCTCAATAATATACCGGTAGGCGCATTTTTCGTTATCAATCGCGGAGATTGCGGAGATATAACGCCCGGCAGGGTGAGTGCGCATTGAGGGAAGCATACTGGTTGATAGCACCGAGTCGGCAAGGGGGCCGTTGCTTGATTCCTGTTGAATGGCCGAGAAAAGACATTCAAGATCAATGATTACCGGAAATTTACCCATAGCAATCAGGTTTTCGTAATGCACATCGTGCCCGTTTAAGGCGTAGACCAGCATAATTTGCGCGCCAATGGCTTCATAAAATGAGGCGACATCATGCTCGTTTGCACAGGGTTCAGGTTGAATAAATTCGCACCAGTGCCAGGTATCTCTCAGGATCACTTTTGGCGTATATATTGCGATGTCGCTGGCGGCGGAAAATTTTTTCGCAACGTGTGCGAAGAATGTATTAACATGACCTGCAGAGGGTTTAAATAGCAATTTTTCATCTTTTAAATGAATTAAGGTGACTGTTTTCCCATTATGACTGTCGCCCATACCCATCGTGATTTGGGTGATGGTA
Organism: Vagococcus sp. WN89Y; assembly: GCF_052220145.1. Lineage (NCBI taxonomy): Bacteria > Bacillati > Bacillota > Bacilli > Lactobacillales > Enterococcaceae > Vagococcus > Vagococcus sp. WN89Y. The sequence goes on from NZ_JBQPOM010000061.1 coordinate 52,581, forward strand.
TTATTGCGCAGATTAAAAGTGTCTTTGATAGCGCTAATATCACGATGATAAGCGATAAGAATTTCAGAAACTAATGCGACGATTTTATTTCGATGATGGGTGATAATATCCGCGATAGCCGGGTATCGGCGAAAGAAATTCTCAACTTCAACAGGGTCGTTAAATAGTTGGTCATATTGTTCGAAGGTTATTGCTGGCGACGCGTTTTTGATTTTGTTGAAATCATAGGTATAGGTTCGAAAACAAATGGTATAAAGGGTTTTATAGATATACGGCTCTACCGAGCGAATGGCTTTTTCGCCCAATAGTGGGAAGGATTTTGTACTGGCAAAAACATCCACTCTGTCCATAATCCATTTTGTCAGTTTTTCGATGAGCGAATATTCGCCACGGTTAGTTGGATATGCGGCAATTCGTTTTAAAATATGCTGCGGAATAACGCGACGTTTAGTGCTCTCTTTAATTAATTTTTCCATGGAACAGCCAAGCACCGGATAAATATCTTTCTCGATATCGGGCATGAATTTCTTTATTATATCGATATTTTTTTTATACATGGCTGTTTACTCATGGTGGGGGCAGAATATCATCAACAGTGAAAATAAAAAAGGCCACAGCGTGGCCTTATGTATTTTACTAGGTGCAGTCAAAAAGGGTAGATTGATTTGGCGACTCACAATCAATGCCGATCATAGTGCAAATATCTACCGTTATTACCAGGTTTGAGCCTTTTTTATTACGTAGCTGTGTAGCCGAAACTAAAAAAAACATCTCCTGTTCGACGTCTCCAGCAGCATTTAATATTTCTTTGTCGTCGGTCATATTAGATCCTCATTTTATTGTGCGGTACCCATTTAATGATTAGTTGTGTGGCTAAACTTTGTCAAAGAGGGTTTTAAACGGAGGGTATCAGATGCCGAAAATGATGTAGGCAAGCAATTGAAGAAAAAAGAATAACGCCCGGAAGGGCTAAGATAATTTAAGATGTTTCATGCAGGAAGCTGCGCGAAAAAAATAGGCATGAAAAAGAACCTCATGCGAGTATGAGGTCCTTAAACGTTTGAAAAGCTTATTTCGTTTCTTCCGTTTCCGGTAAGGTAACGTTAAGCTCCAGAATGGAAATATCATCTCCTTTCTGTTCCAGTTGCACCGACACCATTTCTGGATCGATTTGCACATACTTGCAAATGACTTCCAGAATATCCCGCTTCAGCTGCGGTAAATAGTGCGGTTCCGTATCGCTGCGGCGACGCTCAGCAACAATAATTTGCAGTCGCTCTTTCGCGATACTGGCGGTGGTCTTTTTTCTGGAGAGAAAAAAGTCGAGTAATGCCATAACTTATCCTCCGAACAGGCGTTTGAGGAAACCTTTCTTCTCTTCTTCTACGAAGCGGAAAGGACGTTCTTCTCCCAGCAGACGTTCCACGGCATCGGCATAGGCTTTCCCTGCATCGGCTTCCGAATCCAGGATAACCGGTTCACCTTGGTTGGACGCGCGCAGCACGGACTGATCTTCCGGAATAACGCCAATCAGTTTGATGCGCAGAATTTCCAGCACGTCCTCCATGCTCAGCATGTCGCCACGGTTCACGCGGCCTGGGTTGTAGCGGGTCAGCAACAGGTGCTCTTTAATCGGTTCTTCACCTTTTTCCGCACGGCGGGATTTTGATGAAAGAATCCCCAGAATGCGGTCGGAATCTCGCACGGATGAAACTTCCGGGTTAGTGGTGATAATGGCTTCATCAGCAAAGTAGAGCGCCATCAGGGCGCCGGTCTCAATGCCAGCCGGGGAATCACAAATGATAAACTCGAAGTCCATTTTATTCAGTTCTTCGAGTACCTTATCCACGCCTTCGCGGGTAAGGGCGTCTTTATCACGGGTTTGCGATGCCGGGAGAATATAGAGATTTTCGGTGCGTTTATCTTTAATCAGCGCCTGGTTGAGCGTTGCATCGCCCTGGATGACGTTGACAAAATCGTAAACCACGCGTCGCTCGCAGCCCATAATCAAATCAAGGTTGCGCAGCCCGATATCAAAATCAATAACGACGGTTTTCTTGCCCTTCTGGGCTAAACCAGTCGCGATGGCCGCGCTGGAGGTGGTCTTGCCAACGCCCCCTTTACCCGAAGTAACAACAATAATGCGTGCCATAGAAGTTCCTTGTTAAAAGGGCTTAATTTAAGGGTTGAACTGTCAAAGCGTTATCCGCGAGAAGCAGACGTGCCGCTTTGCCAAAAAATTCGGCCGGGATTTGATCGCTCAGCCAGTACTCTCCCGCAATGGAGACCAGCTCCGGCGTGAGATGCATACAAAAAATTTGGGCGTTTTTATCACCGCTCGCCCCGGCCAGCGCGCGCCCGCGCATCATGCCATAGACATGTATATTGCCATCGGCAATCAGTTCGGCACCGGCGCTGACATGGCTGGTGACGATCAAATCGCAATCTGGTGCATAAATCCGCTGCCCGGAACGAACCGGCGCATCGATCAGGCGTGTTTTCGTGGGCTGTGCCGCGGGGGGTGGCGGTGTAGTCTTACGCGGCGCTTTGTCTTTACCTTCTGTCAGAATCGGCAGCCCCGCGCGCTCAATCTCTTCTTTAAGTTCGCGTTCTTTACAGCCGCTGACGCCGACAATGTGCAAACCGGTTTCGGTAATAATCTGCTGCAGATGCGGCCAGTGAACCGGGCCTTCCAGCGCGGAGACGTTGACCACGACCGGCGCATGCTGCAAAAAAGCGGGAGCCTGAGCGATTTTGTCTTTCAGCGCCTGACGAATAACCTCGGGTTTTGCATCATGCAAATGAACCACTGATAAGGTAAAACTGCTGCCTTTAAGTTCGATGGGCGTGTTTGACATCCTGACCTTACTCATTTTGCAATTATCCCCCGCACGGGGAGTAATATTCCGACGACTATCTGGCATGTTATAGTCAGGATTATATTCAGGCAAGTAACCACCTCTTAATTCCGGGGAAAAGTATGTTTTGTGTGATCTATCGAAGTACGCGTCGTGAGCAAACTTATCTGTATGTCGAAAAAAAAGACGATTTCTCCCGCGTACCGGAGACCTTAATGCAAAGTTTCGGTCAGCCGCAGCTTACGATGATTCTGCCGCTCGATGGGCGTAAAAAACTGGCGGGCGCCGATTTGGATAAAGTAAAGGAAGCGCTGAGCACCCAGGGTTATTATTTGCAATTGCCGCCGCCGCCGGAAAATTTATTGCAGCAGCATCTTGCAGGCATTGGCAAACAATAAAGCGGTGATTATCGACGGCGGATTTTTCCGCCGTTTTGCTTTAAATACCACCTTCCCCCGGCATTTGACAAACTGCCTGGTGGCGCGGATAGTCAATTTTTTCGCTCATGGTTAATGTTCTGAGGAAACACATGTATCAACATCATAACTGGCAGGGCGCATTACTCGATTACCCGGTAAGTAAAGTGGTCTGCGTCGGCAGTAATTACGCAAAGCATATTCAGGAGATGGGCAGCGCAACGCCGGACGAGCCTGTGCTGTTTATTAAACCTGAGACGGCGCTGTGCGATCTCAAGCAGCCGCTGGCGCTGCCGCAGGCTTTTGGTGCGGTTCATCATGAAGTAGAGCTGGCCGTGTTGATTGGCGCGACGTTGCGTCAGGCGACCGAAGAACATGTGCGCCAGGCCATTGCAGGCTATGGTGTGGCGCTGGATCTGACCCTGCGCGAATTACAGGGCAAGCTGAAAAAGGCCGGGCAGCCGTGGGAAAAATCCAAAAGCTTTGATAACTCTTGCCCCATTTCCGGGTTTATTCCTGCGGCAGAGTTTGACAGCGACCCGCAAAACACCACGCTGGGGCTGAAGGTGAATGGCCAGCAACGCCAGCAGGGAAGTACGGCGGATATGATCCACAAAATCGTGCCGTTGATTGCTTATATGAGCCGCTTTTTTACCCTCAAAGCCGGGGATGTTATCCTGACCGGCACGCCGGATGGGGTCGGCCCGCTGGCGAGCGGTGACGACCTGGAAGTGAGTTTTAACGGTCTTTCCCTCACGACGCGCGTTCTTTAAGCGCTTTTGCCGCCCTGATGCGGCGGCAAAACTTGCATCTGCCTGCCAGACTGGTTATAAGGTGCACCCTGGATTTCAACGGCGGACTTCATCATGAGCGACACTCCTTTCTGGCAAAGCAAAACTCTCGACCAAATGACGGACGCCGAGTGGGAGTCGCTGTGCGATGGCTGCGGGCAATGCTGCCTGCATAAGTTGATGGATGAAGATACGGACGAAATTTATTTCACCAATGTTGCCTGTCGCCAGCTTAATATAAAGAGTTGCCAGTGCCGCAACTACGAACGTCGGTTCGAGTTTGAGCCGGACTGTATCAAACTCACGCGTGATAATCTGCCGACCTTTGAATGGCTGCCACCAAGCTGTGCTTACCGTTTGCTGGCAGAAGGCAAACCGTTACCGGTGTGGCACCCGCTGCGTACCGGCTCCAAAGCGGCCATGCATGCGCAGCGTATCTCCGTACGCCATATTGCGGTAAATGAGTCGGAAGTCCGCGACTGGCAGGATCATATTTTAAACAAACCTGAGTGGGCTGATTGATCTGGTAAACCAGGCACATTTATTTGGCAAAGCGCAGAGACAGGGAATACGGCTTTCGCTCCGGACCCCATCGCCTTTATTAAGCAATTAACAAAGCATAAAACCGCAATCATTGGAATTGAGCCATTTGGTTCTACAATGCAGGTTGCTGAGTTTAATTTGTCTGGTGTCGATGTTGTCGCAAATAAAATAGCAGCGGCTTGCAAATGGAAGGTATAAAAAAATCCGGAAACGGGTGAGCATTTCCGGATTCTTACAGAGCCACAGGAGCATTCAACCGCTCCTTAATTAAGGCTTTACCCCGAAGGCGCGTTTTTTATCGGCCAAACAGGTCGCGCTTTCTCGGTTTGAACGGCTGAGCAATAACAACCAGCAGCGCCACCACAAGATAAGCCACAAATATCCCCAGCAGCCATTGCGGCATTTCCAGCGTCAGAAACTCCCACTGGCGTACGGCACAATCACCGGACGCAACAAACACCTGCGGCAACCACTTATCCAGCGGTAGCCACGCCGGAAAGCGGGCGGCAAAATCGCAGGTCATAAACGGCGAAGGATGCAACTGGATCATCGTATGCTCCCAGGTAAGCTGAACACCGCGAAAGGCGCTGTAGATCCAGATAACCAGGGCGACATAGCGCAGCGGCGTTTTCGGCGCAATTGCACCGACAATGCCTGCGCCCATTACGCCAAACAGTGCGCAACGTTCATAAATACATAATACGCAGGGTTTTAGCAGCATCACATGCTGGAACCACAGCGCAACCATTTCAAGCGCAAATGCGGTAAGCGCCATCAACAGCCAGGCACCGCGACCACGCGAGCACTCGTTTAAATATCGCAACATAATCATTTCCCTGGGAGATGCGTAGACAAAACATAGTAAACGAAATCATGATTCAGGCCACTAGCGCATAAAAAAATAATGCGTAATCGGATATTTATCATGCGGAAAGTCAAACCGACCTGAGCTTTGTTGAAATAATCGACAGAGAAAAAGCACGTTACCACCTGAATAATGCAGCATGACGCGTAAATTAGTCAAAATGGGGAGTCGATCCTTTTTTCTTCTTGCGGCCCGCTATCTGCTGTGCAACGGGTCTGGTATGATGAGTCATCTTTGCTTAGCTGTGTAATGGAAATCTCACTATGGTCATTAAGGCGCAAAGCCCGGCGGGTTTCGCGGAAGAATACATTATTGAAAGTATCTGGAATAATCGTTTCCCTCCGGGGTCCATTCTTCCGGCAGAACGCGAACTCTCTGAACTGATTGGCGTCACCCGAACTACCTTGCGTGAAGTTTTGCAGCGTCTGGCCCGCGACGGCTGGTTGACCATTCAGCATGGCAAACCGACCAAAGTGAATAACTTCTGGGAAACCTCGGGGCTGAATATTCTCGAAACGCTCGCGCGTCTGGATCACGAAAGCGTTCCGCAGCTTATCGACAACCTGTTGTCGGTGCGCACCAATATCTCTATCATTTTTATCCGCACCGCGTTTCGTCTGCACCCGGACCAGGCATTGCAGGTGCTGGCCAGCGCAAAAGCGGTGGAAGATCACGCCGATGCGTTTGCCGATCTGGATTACAATATTTTCCGCGGTCTGGCCTTTGCCTCGGGTAACCCTATCTATGGGCTTATCCTTAACGGGATGAAAGGGCTGTATACGCGCATTGGCCGCCACTATTTCTCAAGCCCGGAAGCGCGCAGCCTGGCGCTCGGCTTCTATCACAAACTGGCAGAAGTGTGTGAGCAGGGCCAGCATGATCAGATTTATGAGCTGGTTCGCCGTTACGGCCACGAAAGCGGTGAAATCTGGCACCGTATGCAAAAAACGATGCCGGGTGACCTGGCATTACAGAGTCGATAAGCAAAGTTAAAACCCCTCAGGCAAGACCTGAGGGGAATTCCGTTACAGAACGCCAGAGCGCGGCGGGCAGCGGTCAAGCAGTTCCACGCTTCCATCCTCGTTCTGCTGTTCGAGCAGCACATCAAACCCCCACAGGCGATGCACATGTTTGAGCACTTCACGCCGTCCTTTATCCAGCGGTGCGCGGTTGTGCGGAATATAACGCAGCGTTAACGAACGGTCGCCGCGCAGGTCCACATTCCACACCTGAATATTCGGTTCCAGGTTGCTGAGGTTATACTGCGCCGACAGTTTCGCGCGGATCTCCCGGTATCCCTCTTCGTTATGGATAGCATCAATTTCCAGATAATTGTTGCGATCGTCATCCAGCACGCTAAAGAAGCGGAAGTCGCGCATGACTTTCGGTGACAAAAACTGGCTGATAAAGCTCTCGTCTTTAAAGTCACGCATAGCGAAATGCAGCGTTTCCAGCCAGTCAGAACCGGCAATATCCGGGAACCAGTAACGATCTTCTTCGGTCGGCGACTGGCAAATGCGTTTAATATCCTGGAACATGGCGAAACCGAGCGCATATGGGTTGATACCGTTATACCAGGGGCTGTTATACGGCGGCTGGAACACCACATTGGTGTGGCTGTGCAGGAACTCCAGCATAAAGCGATCGGTGACTTTCCCTTCATCATACAGGTGGTTAAGAATGGTGTAGTGCCAGAAGGTGGCCCAGCCTTCGTTCATCACCTGAGTCTGTTTTTGCGGATAAAAATACTGGCTCACTTTACGCACAATGCGCAGGATCTCGCGCTGCCAGGACTCCAGCAACGGTGCATTTTTTTCCATAAAGTAGAGCAAGTTCTCCTGCGGCTCAGCAGGGTAACGGCGCGCCTCGGCGATGATTTTTTCCTCTTCGCGTTTTGGCAGCGTGCGCCACAGCATATTTACCTGGCTTTGCAGATACTCTTCACGGCTTTTCTGCCGCGCTTTCTCCTCCTGTAAGGAGATTTTCTGCGGGCGTTTATAGCGATCCACGCCGTAATTCATCAACGCATGGCAAGAGTCGAGCAGCTTCTCCACCTCGTCCACACCGTAGCGCTCTTCGCACTCTGTAATGTACTTACGCGCGAAAATCAGGTAATCGACAATGGAGCTGGCATCGGTCCAGCTGCGAAACAGATAGTTGTTCCTGAAAAACGAGTTATGCCCGTAGCAGGCATGCGCCATCACCAGCGCCTGCATGGTAATGGTGTTCTCTTCCATCAGATAGGCGATGCAGGGGTTGGAGTTGATGACTATCTCATAGGCAAGCCCCTGCTGACCGTGTTTATAGAGCCGTTCGGTTTCGATAAATTTTTTACCAAACGACCAGTGAGGGTAGTTGATAGGCATACCAACGCTGGAATAGGCATCCATCATCTGTTCAGAGGTGATGACCTCTATCTGATGCGGATAGGTCTCCAGCCGATACAGTTTCGCCACCCGGTCAATCTCCGCCAGATAAATATCCAGCAGCTCGAAAGTCCAGTCGGGTCCATCGCTCAGACGAATAAAATCCTTATTCATTGAGTCAATCGTAGCCATTAGCGCGCCCTCGTTGTTATCGACCCTCTCTGGATGGAGCGTCTCACTTCAAGCATAGATCACGCAACTCATTCCGTAGCGCAGGGATAAGAAAAATCTTTGCGATTTTGCATCATATCAGCCGTATAAAAAACGCGTGCACAGAGTTTTATACTGCGGCCAAATTTAGTGCAGCAGGAGATGCTAAATATCCGCAGCCCTTGCTATACGGAGGTGGTGTGACCTGCATCACCATAAAAAAGCCGTATGTTGAATAATATTTTCATCTGGGTTATCAATTTGTAATTAGATGATTGTGCTTTAGTCACGGGAGAGGGATATGCAAGTCGTTGTATTAGGAAGCGGCGTGGTGGGCGTCACCAGCGCCTGGTATTTGCGCCAGGCGGGCCATAATGTCACGGTTATCGACAGACAACCCGGGCCTGCGCAGGAGACCAGCGCGGGTAATGCCGGGCAGATTTCGCCTGGCTATGCCGCACCCTGGGCCGCGCCCGGCGTGCCGCTGAAAGCGATAAAATGGATGTTTCAACGGCATGCTCCGCTGGCAATCAGCCTGGATGGCAGCACATCACAGCTTAAATGGATGTGGCAGATGCTGCGCAACTGCGATACCCGCCACTATATGCAAAACAAAGGGCGCATGGTGCGACTGGCCGAATACAGCCGCGATTGCCTGAAATTACTGCGTGAAAACACGGGTATCCAGTATGAAGGGCGACAGGGCGGCACGCTGCAACTGTTCCGCACCGCTGAACAGTATGAAAACGCGACGCGTGATATCGCCGTTCTACAGGATGCCGGTGTTCCTTATCAGCTGCTTGAATCTTCGCGCCTGGCGAAAGTGGAACCGGCGCTCGCTGATGTTGCTGGCAAGTTGACCGGCGGGTTGCGTCTGCCCAATGACGAAACCGGAGACTGCCAGCTATTCACGCAACAACTGGCGAAAATGGCCGAACAGGCGGGCGTCGTCTTTCGCTATAACACCCCCGTGGATCGCCTGCTGTATGAAGGTGAGCGTATTTACGGCGTCAAATGTGGCGACGAGATTGTCAAAGCGGATGCCTATGTGGTGGCGTTTGGCTCTTACTCGACGGGTTTGCTAAAAGACATCGTTGATATCCCGGTCTATCCGTTAAAAGGCTACTCCCTGACCATTCCGGTGGCCGAAGAACGTGGCGCGCCGGTCTCGACCATTCTTGATGAAACATACAAAATTGCCATAACCCGTTTCGATAACCGTATCCGCGTGGGCGGTATGGCGGAAATCGTGGGTTATAACACCGAGTTGCTCAAGCCTCGCCGCGAGACGCTGGAGATGGTGGTGCGCGATCTGTTCCCGCGCGGTGGTCATGTGGAGCAAGCCACTTTCTGGACCGGTTTGCGCCCAATGACGCCAGACGGCACGCCGATTGTGGGGCGCACACCGTACAAAAATCTGTGGCTCAATACCGGCCACGGCACGCTCGGCTGGACGATGGCGTGCGGTTCCGGGCAACTGTTGAGCGACTTACTTTCCGGAAATACTCCGGCTATACCGTCTGATGATCTGGGCGTTGCCCGTTATATGCCAGGTTTTACGCCGTCGCGTGCTCAGCACCTTCACGGCGCGCATAGCTGATAAGAATAAGGAACAACGATGTCTCGTCCGGTTATTGCCACGATCGACCTTCAGGCGCTCGGGCACAACCTGCAAGTGGTGCGCCGTGCCGCACCAAAATCAAAGGTCTGGTCGGTGGTAAAAGCCAATGCCTACGGACATGGGCTGGATCGCGTGTGGCGTGCGCTGGGTACCACTGACGGTTTTGCCATGCTCAATCTGGAAGAGGCGATTTTACTGCGCGAGCGGGGATGGAAAGGGCCGATTCTGATGCTGGAGGGTTTTTTCCATGCTGACGAACTCCCGCTGTATGACAAATATCGCCTGACCACCAGCCTGCACAGCAACTGGCAGATTAACGCGCTGCAAAATGCCCGCCTGCAGGCGCCGCTGGATATCTACCTGAAAGTGAACAGCGGCATGAATCGCCTGGGCTTTATGCCTGAGCGCGTTTATACCGCCTGGCAACAGTTGCGCTCTCTGGCAAACGTCGGGGAAATCACCCTGATGTCGCACTTTGCCGAAGCAGAACGCATGGACGGCGTGAGCCAACCGATGGCGCGTATTGAGCAGGCTGCCGAAGGGCTGGACGCCCCGCGCTCGCTGGCAAACTCCGCCGCCACGCTCTGGCACCCGCAGACCCATTTTGACTGGGTACGGCCAGGCATCGTGCTTTATGGCGCATCGCCCTCCGGCGTCTGGCAGGATGTGGCCACCAGCGGTATCCACCCGGTGATGACGCTCAGCAGTGAAATCATCGCCGTACAGACGCTGAAAGCGGGGGAGGCGGTCGGTTATGGCTGCCGTTATCGCGCCAGCGCCGAGTGCCGTATCGGGGTGGTGGCCTGCGGTTACGCGGACGGCTACCCGCGCATTGTGCCATCCGGCACGCCGGTCATGGTTGAGGGCGTACGCACCGGTATCGTCGGCGCGGTATCAATGGATATGCTCACCATCGATTTGACACCCTGCCCACAGGCCGGTATTGGCTCGCCGGTTGAGCTGTGGGGCAATGCGGTAAAAATTGATGAAGTAGCCGCCGCCGCAGGGACGGTAGGCTACGAACTGATGTGCGCGCTCGCCCCTCGCGTGCCGGTAGTGACAGTGTAATAACCCTGAGGCGGTTATTCCGCCTCATCCTCTGCAACGCGAACACCCACCTTCATCACCGCATTGTCGGCCTTTTCCGCAACCGTCCAGATCATTCCGGCAAACTCAACCTGATCGCCCACCACCGGGGTAGCGCCAAGCAGTTGCTGCACGATATCCCCCAGCGTTTGCTGACTGTCACGATACTCCTGGCCCTCTTCCAGACCATAAATCAGCGCCACATCGGCAAAGCGGGCGCTGGCTTCAAGGATAAAGTCGCCAAAAAAGCGCTGATCGAGAGAAACCGGCGGCGACTGGCTAAAGAGCTTACCCAGCGCCGGGAGGTCGCGCTCGCGGCCAATCACGCATAGCACATCGCCTTCTTTAAGGCGTGTGCTGCCGGTCGGGTGCAACAGCGCATTGTCGCGAAAGAGGGCGGCGATACGCGTTTCCGCTGGCATATGCAGGTCACGCAGCGCGGCGCCCACGCACCATTTATCAGCGCTGAGCTGGTAAACAAACTGCTCCCAGGGGTTCTCCGGGTGGATATCCAGCCCGACGCGGGAAACCGGCCAGCCCACCGGCGGCACCACCACTTTGGCTTTTTTCGCCGCCCAGGTCAGCGAGGTGCCCTGGAAGAGCAGCGAGATAAGCACCACGAAGAACGCCACATTAAAGAACAGGCGGGCATTCTCAAGCCCGGCCATCATCGGGAACGTGGCAAGGATAATCGGTACCGCGCCGCGCAGCCCCACCCAACTGATAAACACACGCTCGCGCAAATTAAACCCGCGAAACGGCAGCAGGCTGGCAAACACCGAGAGCGGGCGGGCAACAAAAATCATCCACGCAGAGAGGATCAGCGCAGCGATTGCAATCGGCCACAAATCGGAAGGCGTGACCAGCAGGCCGAGCACAAGGAACATAGCGATTTGCGCCAGCCAGGCCAGACCATCGAAATTCTGCATGATGGTATAGCGATCCCGCAGCGGGCGGTTGCCGAGCACGAAACCACATAAATAGACCGCGAGGATACCGCTGCCCTCCAGCGCGGTGGTGACGGCAAAGACCAGAATCCCGCCGCTGAGCGCCAGCAAAGGGTAAAGCCCGGCCGGCAGGGCGATGCGGTTGATGGTTTGCTGCAACAGATAACCCCCGCCGCAGCCAAGCAGGATGCCAAGACCGAACTGCTGAATGATATGCACCACAAACATCATATCGAGTCCGGCATTATGCTGCTGAATCATCTCGATAAGCGTAATGGTCAGAAAGACCGCCATCGGGTCATTACTGCCGGACTCTATCTCCAGCGTTGACCCCACGCGCTCGTTAAGCCCTTTTCCTCCGAGCAGCGAAAACACCGCCGCCGCGTCGGTCGAGCCGACAATGGCGCCGATAAGCAGCCCTTCAATAATATCGAGCTTAAACAGCCACGCTGCCATCATACCGGTCAGACCGGAGGTGACCAGCACGCCGATAGTCGCCAGCGACAACGCGGGGCCGAGCGCCACACGAAACGAACTGGCGCGGGTACGCATCCCGCCATCGAGCAGAATGATCGCCAACGCGAGGTTACTGACCATCCAGGCGAGCGGGTAGTTATCAAACGGAATGCCGCCAATGCCATCGATACCGGCAAGCATACCGATTGCAAGGAAGATAACCAGGATAGGGATACCAAGACGGGAAGAGAAAGAACTCAATAAAATGCTACAGGTTACAAGAACTGAACCCAAAATAAACAAACTGATTATCGCCTCAGCGTCCAATGTTATGCTTCTCCTTTTCCCCGTTATTACCTGAAGACCCTGCTGCCGCAGACAACAGGGGGATATTAATCATTCTTATAATAACGGCAGAAACAGCGTTTTAATAAGGGCATTACGCACTTTTTTTACGATGAAATTGTCGGATGGCCCGAAAGCGTCAACTGCGTGCTATCGGTTTGCTGCAAAATCGCCTGTGCGCCTAAAGGTAATGTCACGGTTTGCGGCTCATGGCCGAATGCCAGCCCGGTGATAACCGGAATATTCAGCTGCGCGCGCAAATAGTGCGCCATCGTTTGTAAATTGTAGCCTGCGTCGTACTCATTGGGCTGCGCCTGGGAAAAACTGCCGAGGATCAGCGCGCTTTGCTGAGAAAGAACGCCTGCCTGCGCCAGTTGCAGCAGCATGCGCTCCACACGATAAACCGGCTCGTTAATATCTTCCACCACCAGTATTCCGCCGGGCACGACAGGCAGCCACGGCGTGCCGATAAGCGAATTGAGCATGGCCAGATTTCCGCCCCAGAGCGTGCCCGCCACATGGCAGCGCGGGCCTTCGCCTTGCCACTGTATGCTAAACGTCTCATTATGCAATGCGCGCCAGAAGTGCTCGACGGTAAACGCATCAAGTTCGCTGGCACCGAAGTTCCCGGCCAGCATCGGCCCGCTAAATGTTACCACCTTGCCGGTCGCCAGCAGCCCAAGTTGGATGGCGGTGAAATCGCTATGCCCGCAGATAAGCAGCGGCTGCTGTTGCTGACGAGCAGCCAGCCCCTGCCAGTCAATGTCGGGCAGCAGGCGGCTTGCGCCATACCCTCCGCGTACCGCTAACACAATCGTATCCTGCCCATGCAGCCGGGTGAGCGCATTGATATCCGCCAGCCGTTGCTCGTCGGTTCCGGCAAAACGCTGACAACGCCGGGCGATCACCTGTTGGTTTTCGATGCGATGCCCCTGTTGTTCAAGACGCGCAACACCGAGTGCCGCAGCCTGTTGATTAATGCAGTAACCGGAAGGAGCAATCAAGTGGATGGTGGACATGGCAATTCCTTGCTGACATCTGAAGATAAACCGTTATCATGCCGCTAACTTGTGTCAAAGTCATCCACAGTGATGACGCCCCGAAGAAGGATTACTGGCGTGAAATTGAGATGGTTTGCTTTTTTAGTCGTATTGTTGGCCGGGTGTAGCTCAAAGCAGGATTACCGTAAGCCGGACTGGAACCCTGATGTACCGGTGAAACGCGCCATGCAGTGGATGCCGATAGCCGAAAAGGCGGGCGCGGCGTGGGGCGTCAGCCCGCGTTTATTGATTGCGATGATTGCGGTTGAATCGGGCGGAAACCCAACGCTTGTCAGCAAATCGAACGCGGTAGGGCTGATGCAGATAAAAGCCTCCACCGCCGGGCGCGAGGTGTACCGTCACATGGGCTGGAGCGGGCAACCATCGACCAGCGAGCTGAAGAACCCCGAGCGCAATATCTCAATGGGCGCGGCCTATCTGAGCATTCTGGAGCACGGGCAACTGGCGGGTATTCGCGACCCGCAGGTGATGCAGTATGCGCTGGTGGTCGCGTATGTAAATGGCGCGGGCGCGCTGCTGCGTACTTTTTCGTCCGACAGAAGCGACGCCATTGAAGAGATTAATGATTTAAGCGCTGACGCGTTCTTAAAACATGTCGCAAAGAATCACCCTGCGCCACAAGCGCCGCGCTATATCTGGAAAGTGCAAAAAGCGATGGATACGATGTAATTAGCGCACCCGGCTGGCGCGTTCGCGCGCCTCACGCTCCAGGGCAAAGATAATGCGCTGGAGCTCACGCTCGACGCCCGGGCTTACGTTAAGAAAGCGAAAGCTCAGGCGCGGCGTGGTAACGGTATCATTTTTGCCGTCCACCACTTTTCGCTCGCCGATAGCGATAAGCTGCGCATCAAAATAGAATTGCCCCCACGAGGCCATATCCAGTTCGATTTGAGAAAACCGCATACCTGTCTGTAACCCTTCCGGCAGCTCACCTTCCAGCAGCGCCCCCATACCGCCAAGCGACAGATCGCATAAGCGAAAACGCAGCAGGCGCTTATCCGGCATTTGCGCTTTGCAAAAATAGGCCGGGTGCAGCGGCGCGATAATACGAAAGAACTCCCGACGCTGGATAAACCACAGCGTTTGTGGCAGAGGAGATATAAAAGCCGGCAAATCCTGAAACTCGCCCGTGATCAGTTGCGCCAGTGTAAACTCCACCTTCGCACCTTGTGTTTCGGCCGTGACGGTGACTTTCCCGGCACGCTGGACTGCGTTGTTCTCATATTCCTGACTACCAAAATCCAGCACCAGCGTATCGGTGTCTGCGTCCAGTATTTTGCTGATGAACTGACCGCTGCCCCAGGTGATGCAAACGGGGACCTGGTTGGTTTGTAAATCGCGCAGTACGCCCAGCACGGCCAGCGGATTTTGCTTCAGGAACTGCTCACTGTAATGACTCACGCCGAATGGCTCCTTGATGAATGACACACCATCTGTGGTTTATCGGCAATGCCGCAAAGAACTTAATACAAATGGCGCAGAATTTTCTCTCAGTCTGAATTAAGTCCGTGACAATAAATGCTTTTGCTATAGCCGACTATACTTTACCTCACGCATGGCCGTTGTGGCGTGCGCACGTTATTGTTACGAGCAAAAGGAGAGAGTAAAAATGGGCATTCTCGCGTGGATTGTTTTCGGGTTGATTGCCGGAATTATCGCTAAATTTATCATGCCGGGACGCGACGGCGGCGGGTTTATCCTGACCTGCCTGTTGGGGATCGTTGGTGCGGTAGTTGGCGGCTGGCTCGCAACGATGTTCGGTTTTGGCGGGGATATTACCGGTTTTGATTTCCGCAGCTTTATCGTTGCGGTTATCGGTGCCATTGTGGTTCTGGCCGTATTTCGCATGCTACGCAGAAATTAATTTTTCTGTGCATAATAAAAAAGGCAGCGTTTGCTGCCTTTTTTATTGGATTTGACCCGTCCTGAATAGCGTTGACACGTTCCTGACTCAAACCCGGAGAACGTGATGATGACTGAGTTCAAACGCACCCAACGCGATTATCCTCTATCCTTTAAAATAGCCGTTGTTGAGCAGATC